>JAUWZG010000068.1 GCA_030615425.1 Dehalococcoidia bacterium | reverse complement strand
TCAGGGGTCATACCGCCTAACACCTGTCTTAGTGTGAATCTGCCCAACCTGCCGCGGGAGAAAATCAAGGGGGTGAAGCTCACCTATCCGGCAAGCAGAAACCACACCGATACCATTGAGGAAAGATATAACGGTAAACGTCAATACTACTGGTTTGTCCGCCAGAGCGTAAATAAGCCAGTGGATGAAAAAACCGATAGCTGGGCAATAGAGCAGGGCAATATCTCCATCACATCTCTGCTCGCCTACCTGGGCAACAAGCCTTCACCCTCCATCCCCAATAGCCTGTGTTCCGACCTATTTAGCGAGTTTCAACAAATATAAGCCTCTACTCAGGTTCTACCAAACTCTCTTTTTAGCTGCCCCGAGCTGAGGTGAATCATCGTTGGTCTGCCGTGGGGGCAGGTGTGGGGGGTGGCTGACTGCTCCAGTTGCCGCACCAGTTCCCGCATCTCGGCATCGGTTAGTGCCTGTCCTGCCCTCACTGCGCTGTGGCAAGCCATAGACTTAGCTACATCCTCCGCCCAATCACCCTTATCCCCCTCAGATAGGGAATCCAATAATTCCCTTAACATCCCAGCCCAATCTTTGTCATGAAGCAAAGCGGGCAAAGCTCGGACAAGAAAGGTTCTATCGCCAAAAGGCTCAATAGCAAAGCCAAATTCAGCCAGGTCTTGATAGTGCGACCTTAATACCGCCTCCTGTCGGGGGCTGACCTCAAACGTCATCGGCTCAAGCATTCCCTGGACCTCAATCTCCCGCTGTAACCTCTGGCGTTCAATCCTCTCAAAAAGGATGCGCTCATGAGCAGCATGCTGGTCAATAAGATATAGCCCGTCAGGACCCTCAGCAATGATATAGCTGTTGTCGAGCTGACCCAGTACCCGTAGCACCGGCAGGGATATTGCCGTGGTCGGTGGAGAAGGAGCCGAGCTAGGAACAGCCTCGGCAGTTGGGAGCGATATTGCCTCTTTTGGCGCTGAGGGGAATATAGGCTTGGTAACCGCTGCCTCAACCCGGGGCACCGTGATTTGCTCGGTTAAAACCTGGCGGACTGCCCGATGAACCGCGCTAAAAACGGCGCGCTCATTACCAAATTTCACTTCACTCTTGGTGGGGTGAATATTAACGTCCACATCCTGAGCCGGCAGTGAGATATTAATGACGGCAACCGGATGCCTCCCCACCATCAAAAGCCCGTGATAAGCCTCCTCCACCGCCCGAGCCAGCAGGCGACTGTTTACCCAGCGGCGGTTGACAAAGAAGCTGAGGTAACCCCACCCCGAGCGGCTTACCCTGGGTGAACCAACCATGCCCGCTACCCGGGGCAATGGAGCCGTTGCCCCACCCTTGAGCTCAATCATATTCTCGGCTACCTCAGCCCCGTAGACCTCAACTATGCTATCTATCAGCTTTCCGCTGCCCGATGTCCTCAGTGCCGCCCTGCCATCAAGGAAGAGAGAAAACTTGACCTCAGGGAAGGCAAGGGCATACTGGCTGACCACATTGGCGATATGACCATTTTCCGTAGCCACCGACTTGAGGAACTTCAATCTTGCCGGTATCTTTCGGAACAGATTTCGCACCGTAACCGTAGTCCCCTGAGACCGCCCCTGGCGGCCGCGATTGGCAATGGCGCCATCCCTCAAGCCAAGGTAGGTGCCAGCCTTTTCAGCGGCGGCACAGGTAACCATATCTACCTGAGCCACAGCGGCGATACTGGGCAGTGCCTCCCCCCGAAAGCCAAGGCTGGAGATAAACTCCAAGTCCTCCAGATTTTCTACCTTGCTGGTAGCGTAGCGGTCAAAGGCAAGCTCCACCTCCCCGGAGGGAATCCCAGCCCCGTTATCGGTCACCTTGATTAGGCTTACCCCACCACCCCTAACCTCAACCGAAATCTGGGATGAGCCAGCGTCCAGCGAATTCTCTACCAGTTCCTTGACCACCGAGGCCGGTCTCTCCACCACCTCGCCAGCGGCAATCCGGGCTACTACTTGAGGGTCTAAGGTTTTGACTGGCATAGTTACTTTTTCTTCTCCAGATTGGCAAAACTAAGAAGCAGCTTCTTCACCCCCACCCCACTGCTGAAGGCAACCATCACCTCTGTATCGTCCTTGACCGGTCGGCGGCTCACCACCACCCCATCGCCAAAATGGGCATGGTGGACATGGTCGCCAGGCTTCAGTTCGGGAACATCAAAGCTGGGGACATTGGGAGCCGGAATCCTATTCCGGGAGTATAAAGACGGCATTGCCTGGCTTTCTTCCCTTTCCCACAAGCCGCTACTGGCTACCAACTGCTGGGGTATGTCCTCTAAGAAGCGCGATGGCGTACTCACCAGATTAGAGCCCATCAGGCTACGGCGGAAGGCATGCACCAGATATACCCTCTGCTTGGCTCTGGTTATGCCCACATAGCATAGCCTCCTCTCCTCCTCCATTTGTTCCGGGTTGTCAAACGACCTGAAGTGGGGCAGGATACCCTCCTCCACGCCAACAATAAACACCACCGGAAACTCCAGCCCCTTAGCCTGATGCAGCGTGACCAAGGTGGCGGCATCCACCGTCTCATCAAGCCCATCCACATCGGATACCAGGGTTACCCCCTCAAGAAAGGCGGTTAAGCCCTCCGGAGGTTTCAAGTCACGATAGTCGGCGGCTACAGTACGAAGCTCAAGGACATTCTCCCAGCGCTCCTCGCCGTTCTCACCGCTCATTATATATTCCTCATAGCCAGTCCGTTTTATAACCAGGTCAAATAAATCAACCAGGTTTAGCTCCCGGCTGCGGGCGATAAACTCCTCCATCAGGCTAACAAAGCTGGCTAGCGCCTTAACTATTCGAGAGTTAAACGAAGGCTGATGCTCCTCATTGTCCTTTTGTTCAGCGATAAGCTTTAGTGCCTCATATTGAGAGACCCCCAGAGACTTTGCCCAGCTGGAAAGTTGGCTCAGCGTACGCTGACCGATACCTCGCCCCGGGACATTGATGATTCTCCATAGGCTGACACTATCATAGGGGTTCTGGATAACCCTCAAATAGGCAATAATATCCTTTACCTCTCGCCGCTCATAAAAGCGAGTGCCAGCTACCAGTTTGTATGGCGTCCCGTAGCGAATAAAGGCTTCCTCAAGGGCTCTTGACTGGGCATTGGTGCGATACATCACAGCACAGTCACCCAGCCTAGCCTTCCCCCCCTCCACCAGACGCTCCACCTCGCTGACCACAAACTGGGCTTCCTCCTGCTCGGTATAGGTCTCAATTACGTTGGTCAACTCGCCTTGCTCATTATTGGTCCACAGTTCCTTGGGTTTGCGCAGCTGATTGGCTGAGATTACGCAAGACGCTGTTTCCAGAATGAGCTTGGTGGAGCGATAGTTCTGCTCCAACAGTACCAGTTTCGCCTCGGGAAAGTCCTTCTCAAAGCTGAGGATATTGCGCAGGTCGGCAAATCTCCAGGAGTAAATCGACTGGTCAGGGTCGCCAACCACGCAAATATTGTGCCTCTCCCCACCCAGTTGCTTTATTAGTTCATACTGGACTAAGTTAGTATCCTGAAACTCATCCACCAGAATATGCAGGTATCTGGACTGATATTTAGCCAAGGTCTCAGGGCTATTTCGGAATAGCTGCACTGTTTTCATCAGCAGGTCATCAAAGTCCAGCGCATTACTTTCTGTCAGTAGCTGCTGGTAGCGCTCGTAGACCCGCCCCACCACCTCCTCAAAATAGCTGGTGGTATGCTGAATATATTCCTGCGCAGTCATGGTACGGCTCTTGGCGGCGGAAATAGCTGAAGCTATCGCCCGTGGGGCATACTGCTTGGGGTCAAGACCCAGCTCCTGGATAGACCGCTTGAGCAGGCTGAGCTGGTCTTCCTCATCATAGATTACGAACCTGGGTTCAATGCCTGTAGCCCGGCCGTCCCGACGCAGGATACGGGCGCAGATGGCGTGAAAGGTGCCGATGGTTAAGTTCCCCAGGGCAGCGCCGATAAGCCGCTGCAGCCTCTCCCCCATCTCCCTAGCGGCTTTATTGGTGAAGGTAACCGCCATAATGCGGTGGGGGCTAATCCCACAGACCTTGATAAGGTAAGCCACCCGATGGGCAATGACCCTGGTCTTGCCGCTGCCCGGACCAGCCAGAATCAGCACCGGTCCCTCAATTACCTCCGCCGCTTCTCTCTGCGCCGGATTAAGCTCAGCTAAAACATCCATCTAGCTCATTATAACATTGGCAGCGAATGGTTTTAAAGATGAAAACCTAGTTGACAAGCAACTGTTAAAATTGTAAAATATATGCGGATATGTGCATATCTACCTATAATCCTGACTAAGGGGGAGTTATGCAGGACTTAATTAAGACGATGAAGGCTCTCTCCGATGAGACTAGACTCAGAATCTTAAACGTGCTTTTGGAGAGAGAATGCTGTGTCTGCGAGGTTATGCAAGCCCTGGATATATCCCAGTCAAGGACTTCGCGTAACCTAGGCATACTTGAGGACGCTGGTTTCTTAACGGCCAGGAGAGACGGAGCATGGATAGTTTATTCCGTGGACTGGCAGACAGCCAACCGCTACGCTACCTCCCTAGCCAAGCTGCTCAAGGACTCCCCTATCGGCAATGGGGTATCGGCACAGGACAAGGAAAGACTAAAGCACGCGGTGCGCGTCGGGCCCGAAGGACTAAGGAAATAGGTAGTGGAAGTATTCGCCGATGTTTTGCTAGCTGGGCTAACCGCTCTTAAAGATTATATTGCCCTACATGTGCTTACCTGCCTCATTCCAGCTTTTCTCCTGGCTGGTGGAATAGTAACTTTTGTTCGACGTGAGACCATTATCAGCTATCTCGGTGCCGCAGCCCGAAAGCTATCCTCTTTCGGCATTGCTGCTGGCGGTAGCTTCTTTGTTGCTGCCTGTTCCTGCACCGTCATCCCGGTTGCCAGTGGCATCTACTATGGTGGAGCTGGTATCGGTGCCGCCTTCATACTGCTCTGGGTTGCCCCCGCCGCCAATATTCTGGCTCTGGTTTATACAGGCCAGATACTGGGTGCTGAGATGGTTGCAGCTAGATTGGTAGGTGCCTTACTCATGTGCTTCGTCGTCGGTTTTGTTATGGTCTATGCTTTTTACCGGGAAGAAAAAAACCGCGTCTCAACCATCCAGATGAGTGGGGGACCTTTAATGAGCCGAAAGGACGTAGTCTTGCTCCTGCTACTGGTAGCCTGGCTGCTGGCACCGAATTATCTTGTAATCCACGGGCCATACTGGCAAAAGGTGGCGGTCTGGGCGGTAGGACTGCTAGTGGTAGCAGCCTATGCTTTGAAGACTATCGATAGAGACCGAATAAGAGCTTGGCTTAGCGAGACGTGGTGGTTTGTGCGCATCATCTTCCCCCT
>JAUWZG010000067.1 GCA_030615425.1 Dehalococcoidia bacterium | reverse complement strand
GTTTTTGAGCCGATTTACTAACTGGCAATATCTACCTCCTTAGGCTGAGGGTTTTGGTTTTATAGTTGCTTCGTCTCCAACCCTGGAAACACCTATCACCCCTCGAATGCCATCGATTTTTGCCATGAGCCGACTTAGCTGAGCTAGGTCCTTGGTTTGCAAGGTAAAATTTTCGGAAACACTATTGTCATCATGGTGAACTGAGCTTACCGAAGCAATGTTAACCCCCTCCTCAGCCACAATAGTGGTAATGTCACGGATGAGCCCCACCCTGTCCCAGGCTTCAACCTGAATATTAACCGGATATAGGGAATCGGTCTGCCCCCACTCCACCGCAATCAATCGCTCCTTCTCATCCTCATGAACCACACTGTAGCAATCCTGACGGTGAATGGTCACCCCCCGACTGCGAGTGACATAGCCAATAATCTTATCCCCGGGCAAAGGGCGACAACACTGGGCTAAATGGGTAACTAAATCCCCCATCCCCAGCACCCGGATAGCTGCTTCTGGTGGCTTGGGTAGAGCGACTTCCGCCTTTACCGGAGGTGGCTCCTGCTGGGCAGATAGCTTCAAGGCAATCTGATGAGTGGAAATGCCGCCATAGCCAATAGCTGCCAGAAAATCATCCAGACTATCATATTTGAACAGCTTAGCTAGCTCCTCCCGCTCGCTGGGTCTTATCCCCAGATGCCTCATCTCCTTTTCCAGAAGCTCCCGACCTCGCTCAATATTTTCTGCCCGTTCCTGCCTCTTAAACCACTGCCGTATCTTTTCCCTGGCATGAGATGTTTTGGTATAGCCCAGGTGCGGGTTCAACCAATCTCGGCTCGGTGCTTTAGCCCCCTTAGATGACACAATCTCTACTACATCACCATTATTGAGCTGATAACTGAGTGGCACCAGCTTGCCGTTCACCTTAGCTCCTATGCAGCGGTGCCCCAACTCAGTGTGAACCCGATAAGCAAAATCAAGGGGGGTAGAACCCTTGGGCAAATCCTTTATCTCTCCTTTAGGGGTGTAAACAAAAACCTGGTCAATAAATATATCTGTTTTAACCGATTCCAAAAATTCTTCAGCCCCGCTGAGCTCCCGATGCCAGTCAATCAATTGGCGCAGCCAGGCTATCCTCTCCTCGAAGTGCATATCCTCCTTCTCGCCCTCTTTATAGCGCCAGTGAGCGGCGACGCCATATTCAGCAATATGATGCATTTCACGGGTGCGAATCTGAACCTCCAGGGGGATAGTGCCCAGACAGACTACGACGGTATGCAATGCCTGGTAACCGTTTGGCTTGGGATTAGCAATAAAGTCGTCAAACTCACCGGGCAAAGGGCGCCACAAACTGTGGATGGTGCCCAGAGCATTATAACAATCAGCCACCGAGCCAACTAATATCCGAAGGGCGAGAAGGTCGTGTATATCATCAAAGTGCTTGTCCTGGGCAGCATACCTCTGCATTTTCTGGTATATACTGTAGATATGCTTGGGTCTGCCTGATATCTCAGCTCTTAAGCCCTCCCGCTTAAACTCCACTTCTAACATCTTGATTACCTGAGCGATAAAGCGCTCTCGTTGAGCGCGGCGGGCGGCGACCAATTTGGCAACCTGGTGGTATCTCTCTGGTGCCAGATAACGGAAGGATAAATCCTCCAGCTGCCACTTTAGCTCCCATATCCCCAACCGATGAGACAAGGGGGCATATATCTCCAGTGTCTCCTGGGCAATGCTGCGCTGCATTTCCGGTGCTAACGCACTTAGCGTGCGCATATTATGCAGCCTGTCAGCCAGCTTGATAAAGACCACGCGAAGGTCCTCAGCCATAGCTACCAGCATCTTCCTCAGGTTCTCCGCCTGCGATTTCCTAGTCGCCGCACTTGGAGCGTGCAGGGAGAGCTTGCCCAACTTAGTGGTGCCATCGACCAGCTTGCTTACCTCAGGGCCAAACCTGGCTTCAAGCTCGGAGACAGCTATGCCGCAGTTCTCAGGAACATCATGAAGTAAGGCTGCCGCCAGAGCGCTGGCATCAAACTGGAGCTCGGCTAAAATCAAGGCAACCTGTAGCGGGTGCTCTATATAGGCATCGCCTGACTTGCGCACCTGCCCCTGGTGGGCTTCGGCGGCAAAATCGTAGGCATCCTCCACCAAGGCTATCTTCTCTGACGGTAGATATCCTTTAGCCTTCTCTATAAGCTCGGCGAGACTCATATTTCAAGTATAGCGCAAGCGGACTGCTGGTTGCAAAATATCTTTATCTACCTCACCCCCTTAAAGCAGGGGTTTAAGGGCAAAGCCCTAGTGGGGCGGGCTGGGTGGGAAGAAAAACAAAAGTTAAAAAGGGGGAGGGGTTTCCATATAATATCTCTTTACAACCCAGCGCCAATACTGTATTCTAGCTCACAGAGAAATCATGTTGTATCAGGTACCACGCGGAACCTCGGATATCCTGCCCCAGGAGCAAGCATGCTGGCGCTATATAGAGCAGAAGGTAGCCGAAATCGCTCAGCTCTATGGCTACGAGCGCCTTGACGCCCCGACCTTTGAGGACACCAAGCTTTTTGCCCGCAGTGTCGGCGAAGACACCGACATTGTCAAAAAGGAAATGTATACCTTTGAAGACCGGGGGGGTAGCCGGCTCACCCTGAGGCCGGAGGGCACAGCCCCGGTATGCCGGGCCTATCTGGAACACGGGCTGCATAATTTGCCCCAGCCGGTAAAGCTATATTATATTGCTTCTATCTTCAGATACGAAAGACCTCAGGCGGGAAGATACCGCCAACACTATCAGTTTGGCTATGAGGCTATCGGCGATGACGACCCTGCCCTTGACGGCGAGGTCATTGACATGGCCTGGCGATTCCTCGCCTCAGTAAACCTTCGCAAGATGACCCTCCAGCTAAATAGCATCGGCTGCAAGAAGTGCCGACCAGACTACATAGCTACCCTGAAAGGTTACTACGCCGACCACACCCAGGAGCTTTGCCCCGACTGCAAGGCCAGACTCGGGAGAAACCCGCTTCGCCTGCTTGACTGTAAGAAGCCCTCCTGCCAGCAAATATCCGACTCCGCCCCCAGAAGTATTGATTACCTCTGCCCGGAGTGTGCCGAGCACTTCAAGCAGTTAAAGAGATACCTGCAGCTACTTGACCTCCCCTTCGTGGTCAATCACCAGCTGGTGCGGGGGCTGGACTACTACACCAGGACGGTGTTTGAGATTCAGCCCGAGGGGGGAGGCGCCCAGAGCACCCTGGTAGGTGGGGGGCGGTATGATGACCTGATTGAGGAGCTGGGTGGTAAGCCCACGCCGGCTCTCGGCTTCGCCGCTGGCATTGAGCGAATAATACTCAACCTAAAGAAACAGAAGGTTGCCATCCCAACACTGCCCAAGCCCCAGGTATTTATTGCCTCTCTCGGCGATGAAGCTAAAGACACAGCGATAAAACTGGCGTCTGCGCTGAGGGGGGCGGGCATCGGGGTAATAGAAGCCCTGGGCGACAAAAGCCTCAAGGCTCAACTGAGGCAGGCGAATAACCTCGGCGTTCGTTATGCGGTGATTATCGGGGAGGAGGAGGTAAAGGCGGGGACGGTGATACTGCGGGATATGACCAGCGCCGAGCAGAAAACTATTCCTATTAGTAAGCTACAAGGATTGCTAAAGTAGCTTCCCCAGCTTCACCTCACAGCTAAATTGTGCTATAATAATAGAAATGGCTGCCTTATCATCATGCGAAATTGCCTCTAAGGGGGTAGCCTCTTTTTCTATTTAGCAGCCTATTATGCTTTGTCTTTCTCCACAGCCAGCAAGGGAGTAAATAACGATTATGACACAGGATAAGCCCTCACCAGCTAAGCGAGCCAAGAATAAATATCGGGCAGAGGATATCCAGGTCCTGGAGGGGCGAGAGGCAATACGCCTGCGCCCTGGTATGTATATTGGCAGCACTGACCAGCGAGGATTACACCACCTGGTATATGAAATCACCTACAATAGCATTGATGAGGCTATGGCTGGCTGCTGCGACAAGGTCTGGGTCACCCTTTGTCAGGATAACAGCGTCAAGGTTGAAGATAACGGGCGTGGCATTCCTGTAGATGTTCACCCCACCACCAAAATGTCAGCCCTGGAAACAGTAATGACCACCCTGCACGCCGGGGCAAAATTTGGTGGTCATACCTATATGGTATCGGGCGGGCTACACGGGGTAGGCGCCTCAGTGGTAAACGCCCTCTCCTCCTGGCTTAAGGTTAATGTCAAGCGCGACGGCAAGCTATATCACCAGGAATACCAGCAGGGCATACGCTGTGGTGCGGTGACAGTGGTTGGCAAGTCCAGTGATACCGGCACCACCATCGTCTTTCTCCCTGATAAGGAGATATTCGGTAAAGCGGAATGTGAATTTAATACCATCTGCGAGCATCTGCGCGAGCTAGCTTACTTAAACAAGGGACTGGAAATATATATTAATGACGAAAAGAAGGACCGGGAAAAGACCTTCTACTTTGAGGGTGGAATTACTGGTTTTGTCCGCCACCTTAACCGAAGCCGGGTGGTTCGCCACCGCCGACCTATCTATATCTCCAAGATGGTGGACAGCACAGTGGTGGAGGCTGCCCTGCAATATAATGACGGCTTTTCCGAGTCCTCCTTTAGCTTTGCCAACTGCGTCAATACCGTGGACGGAGGCACCCACCTTACCGGCTTCCGCTCGGCACTAACCCGCGTTCTCAATGACTATGCCCGTAAGAACAAGATGCTCAAAGAGGATGAGCCCAACCTGATAGGGGATGATGTCAGGGAAGGTCTTACCGCCATTATCAGCGTCAAACTGGCCGAGCCTCAGTTTGAGGGGCAGACTAAAGCCAAGCTGGGCAACGCCGAAGTAAAGAGTCAGGTGGAGAGCGTGGTGGGTGAGGGTCTGGCTCTATACCTTGAGGAGCACCCCGACGAAGCCAAAAGAGTCATGGAAAAGTGCCTCCTTGCCGCCAAGGGTAGAGAAGCTGCCCGCAAGGCTCGCGATTTGATTGTCAAGAGGGGAAGCCTGGATACCGCCACCCTGCCCGGCAAGCTGGCCGATTGCTCGGAGAAGGAGCCTGCCCACTGTGAACTGTATATAGTAGAGGGACCTTCCGCCGGTGGTTCGGCCAAGGAGGGAAGGAACCGTCGCTTTCAGGCTATCCTGCCCCTTAGAGGCAAAATCCTCAATGTGGAAAAGGCGCCGCCGGATAAGATGCTCTCCCACGAAGAAATCCGGGCTATCATCACCGCCCTGGGGGCAGGCATAGACGATGAATTTGACCTATCCAAGCTCCGCTATCACCGGGTTATCCTGATGACCGATGCTGATGTAGATGGCTCTCACATCCGCACCCTTCTGCTCACCTTCTTCTTCCGGCACATGGCGGAGCT
>JAUWZG010000060.1 GCA_030615425.1 Dehalococcoidia bacterium | reverse complement strand
TTGGTCTGTCAGATATGGTGGGAAGTAAGGGGGAGGTGGTGAACCAGTTAGACCCGGAGGGTATGGTCAAAATTAAGGGAGAGCTTTGGGAAGCCATAGCTGTTGGTGGCAGAGTAAACACGGGGAAGGAAGTTACGGTGGTGGGGCAGGATGGACTTAAGCTCATTGTGCGCCGGAGTAAGCCTGGCGATTAGAAGGAGTGGATGATACATATTGATGGGGGGCAAAAATCAGGGAGCGGCACTATAGTTCGCTTTGCTGTGGGACTGGCCACTCTACTTGGCCAACCGCTTCACCTTACCAATATCCGAGCCAGGAGACCAAAACCAGGATTAAGACCTCAGCATCTCAAGGCGCTCCAGGCACTCAAGCAAATATGCCACGGCAGTTTAGACGGTGGTGAAATTGGTTCTGGAGAGATCCAGTTCGAACCCGGGGGCGGGGTCAAGGGTGGACGCTATGAATGGGATATCGGCACCGCCGGCTCAACCACCCTGCTGGTGATGACGCTACTACCGGCTGCCTGCTTTTCCCGTGGAGCCATCAGCTTTCGGCTATCTGGTGGCTTGTTTCAGGACTTTGCTCCCTCGGCTTATCATATGCAATATGTCTTTTTCCCGATGCTAAGGAGTATGGGCATAACCGCTGAGCTTGAGGTTATTCGCCCCGGCTATGTCCCTCGTGGGGGCGGAATTATTGAGGTGGTGGTGGAGCCGGTGAGGGGAAAGCTCAAGCCAATTAATTTACCCGGTCAGGGGAAGGTAACCCGGATTCAGGGCATTGCCCTTTCCTCTCATCTTAAAGAGAGGAGGGTAAGCGAGCGAATGGTGGCAAAATGCAGTGAGGTGCTTAAGATCCAGGGATACCAGGTAGATATAGAGCTCGTCCATGATACCTCAGCCCTGCAGCGGGGGGCAGCCCTTGCCCTATATGCCGAAACCACTTCCGGGTGCATTATCGGCGCCGACCGAGCAGGTGCGCCGAGGCGAACCTCAGAGGACATTGGTAGCTCTGTAGCCCGCTCTCTTATAGAAGACTTGTCCACTGGGGCCACCGTTGACCGCTATCTTGCCGACCAGCTTATCTTTTATGCTGCCTTGGCTGATGGGGTTAGCCAATATAGGATATCAAGGCTGACCGAGCATGTGGAGACTAATCTATGGCTGGTGGAGACCTTACTGGGAGCCAGGACTGAGGTGGACGGAAATATGGTCAAGATTCAGGGCGTAGGCTACTACCCCAGCGGTTAATGTGAAGGTTCTCCTCGCCTATAGACGAAAGAGACGATGATTAAAATTACCCCGGTTGCCATAAGACCGATGCCGTACATCTCTAGAGGAGATAGGGCATCTTTAATAAGCTGTGGTAGCCATGTCTGGAGGTAAGCGGGTATATCAAGCTGGGTTAACTGGCTGCCAGCGATACTCCTGGTGATGAAAGCCCCAACATAGCTAGCGATTCCGCAGGTCAAGAAGGTTATACCTATTTGGCGGGTGCTGCCTCTTACCTCACGGTATATCAGGATAATGACCAGGATTACCAGTAGGACAATAGCAATCAGAATCTTGAAGGTGAGATTGATATAGCCGACAATCCGCCTTGCTTGCTCAAGTTTTTCCATGACCTCGGGGTCCAGTAAGGTTTCATCGAGCTCAAGCGTTGATGGTATCTCTTCGGAGAACTCGCTCCAGAACTGGTTGAAAGTTTGTTCTATCTCGGCTGGGGGTAACCCTTCAAGCTCTGGCGGAGGCGACTCCTGCACTGTTTCCCACAGGTTGTCTCTCAGGCTCTCCTTCACCGTATCCATGGGGATTGTCAGGCTCAGGCTTTCGCTCTCTCCCTCAAGGTAGTCATAGAAGGAATATATAGCGGCACTTGCCTGTTCCTTTATCCATGGCTCAAGGTCAACAATAGTATCATTTGCCACCTCAGCTACCACTTCAGACATGTAGTCATGCCCTTGAGGGACTTGTTCGCTGATTATTTCTTCAGCCAGCAAAGGTATATCAAGGTTATCTACTTGAGAGGCGACGAAGTCGGGGTTGAGAGCGGTCTGATTTAGTGTGAGCAAAAAGCCACAAACTATTAGAGACAGGGAAAAAAGGATGCCTAAAATAGCCAGCCCAAAGCCCTTAAGGAACTTCATCTGGACGGCATTTTATCACTGGAATAACTATAGTGCAAGGGTGGGGGAAAAAGAGATTAGTTGTATAAGAGGGGCTTCGTCTCTCTAAAGTTCTCCAGAGTCCTCCCGAGATTGTTTACTGATGCTTACTGTTACCACCCCCCCGCCCACAAATGCGGGTGATTTGGGGCGCAAGCCCCCATAGGGTGGGAGGGTGGGAAGAAAGAGATAAGTTAAAAACAGGGAGGGGGTGGGGTCAACGCCATAGAGAAACGAAATATGATAATCTTTGCCACCAATCTATCTGAACTAGCTCAGGAGAATAGAGTCTAGCTCCCAAAGGGGCAGAAGTGGTTTAAGCCCAACAATTTGGCTGCCCCGGATATAGTGACACCGTAGAAGATTATCGGCTTGGATATGCGGAACTGGTCGATAGTATCGTTTACCATGGTAGTGCCGGTTACCAGGGCGATATCACACCAGTTCAGGTTCCCCTCAGTCTGGCTGGGGTCGTCAATCTTTACTCCAAATTTCTCCTTGCCGATGTTATCCCGGTCCATATCGGTTACCCTTAGCTCAAACCGCTTGGCTAATGCCTCCGCCATCCTGGGCTGAAACCCGACCATCGCCACCCTGGGCTGACCATAGTTTTTCTCTATATACCTTACCAGCTCGTCGCCACATTCCCTGGGCTTTTTATTTTTGCAGTGTACTGTCTGGGTTATCAGTCCCAGGTGCTTCATTACTGCATTGAGGCTGGAGATAAATACGGCTCTGCGGAAATTGTTGCTCAAGTCCATTTCTGCAATATCAGACAGCCTGCCACTGAAGTCGCCATACATGTCGGTAAATGCCTGCCCCAGAGAACCCCTGAACTCAGCCTGCATCAGACGCTCGACGCCGATAACCAATGGATAGTCTCTATCCTCGGGGTTGCCAATAGCCTGCTGGGGGGAGAGTGGAGTTGCCCGAATTATGACCTCCTCCCCTTGCAGTCCATTCTCGTCTATCAGTTTAACGAATTCTTTTCTGATAGTATCGTACAATCTATTTCCCCTTAATATAATGTTACTAGATAGAGGGTGACAATGTCTATCATGGGTGCCATCGGCTATAGATTATTTATCAACCTCACCCCCTCGTTCCCCCTCTCCACTCTTGAAGAGGGGGAAGAAATTAGAAAAGAGGGGCGGCTGCCCCTCTTAGACACCCCATTGAGGCAGGAGATTGGAGGCAAAGCCCCCAGAAAGGAGAGTTTTAGAGAGGCGAAGCCTCTATAGGGTGGGTGGGTGGGAAGAAAGAGCTAAAGTAACTGGCTATTTTCTTGCTTTCAGTGGGCGGGATTGCTATTATAACCGCGGTGACTAAGCGGAGAATTGATAGCTTACTGGTGGATAGGGGTTTGGCGGAGAGCCGGGCTAAGGCTCAGGCTTTAATTATGGCGGGGGAGGTGGTGGTGGAGGGTAAAGCCGCTATCAAGCCGGGGACTCTGGTGGCTGAGGAGGCGGTAATTACCGTGTTAAAGCCGCCTCCTTTTGTCAGTCGTGGTGGTGTCAAGCTTGATTATGCCCTTGACCATTTCCAGCTTGATGTCTCCTCCAAGGTAGCGGCTGATATCGGTGCCTCAACCGGTGGCTTTACCGATTGCCTGCTTAAAAAGGGGGCAAGCCGGGTCTATGCCATAGATGTGGGCTATGGTCAGCTAGACTATCGCCTGAGGAAGGACGAACGGGTGGTGGTTATGGAGCGGGTGAATGCCCGCTACCCTATCTCTCTGCCGGAGAAGGTTGACCTGGCTACCATAGACCTGTCCTTTATCTCGGTGGAGAAGGTGATACCTGCTGTAGCTCAGCTATTGAAAGATGACGGTTATTTACTGGTGCTGCTCAAACCGCAGTTTGAGGCTAAAAGAAATGAGGTGGGTAAGGGAGGTATAGTCAGGCAGCTTCAAGTGCATGCCAGGGTTCTGGGACGGTTTATCGCCTGGGTGGTAGACCACGGCTTCAGGCTGGGGGGACTGGTGGCTTCACCTATCCTTGGTGCTTCGGGGAATAGGGAGTTTTTTGTCCTATTGAGGTCGACATAATGCATCTCAAGCCGGTTGCTCTGGAAGTAGATGGCTTGAATATTGTGGGTCAGCTTTATCTACCTCCCGGCGATATGCCATACTCTACAGTTTGTGTCTGTCATGGTATCCCGGCTAAAGTTCCCGACCCCAGTGATAGAGGCTATCCCTTGTTGGCGGAGCAGATTTGCCAGCACGGCTTTGCCGTGTTGATTTTTAACTTCAGAGGGACCGGGAATAGCGGCGGGAACCTGGATATCCTGGGCTGGACCAGAGACCTCAAGGCGGTGATTGATTATCTAAGCGCTTTGCCTGAGGTGGATAAGTCTTGTCTATCGCTGCTTGGCTTTAGCGGTGGGGCTGCGGTTTCGGTATATGTGGCGTCGCAGGATAATAGGGTATCGTCGGTTGTAGCCTGTGCCTGCCCGGCGGAATTTACTTTCTTTACCAAGGTTGAAGAACCACAGTCGATCATCGACCATTTCCGCAGTATTGGTGTCATCAGGGATGATGATTTCCCCCCTTCTGTCCAGGAGTGGCTCGGCGGTTTCAAGGTGGTCAGCCCGATTAACTATGTAGCTGGGATTCCCCCCCGCCCCTTGTTGTTGGTGCATGGCAATAAGGATGAGACCGTTGAGGTCAGTCATGCCCATGAGTTATATGCCCGGGCAAGCGAGCCTAAGCAGTTGGTCATTGTGGAGGGTGCCGGGCATCGGCTGCGGCGGAATGAACGGGCGATGGCTATAGTTCTGGACTGGCTTAAATCTCATAAATTGAGTTAGTTCGGGCTCCCGTTTTTACTTAATTCTTGCTTCCCACCCTATAGAGGCAGGACACCGCCTACGGCAGAAAAATTGACCTGCAGATAGAGATTGGTTTATAATTAAATTGAGAGGTAAGTAGCTTGCACGAAAGTTGCGGCGTTTTTGGAGTTTATGCCCCCGGCGAGGATGTAGCTCGACTTACCTTTTTTGCTTTATTTGCTCTCCAGCACCGTGGTCAAGAGAGCGCTGGTATTGCTACCACTAATGGCAAAAAGCTCCAGGTTTATGCCAAGATGGGGCTGGTCTCTCAGGTATTTGATGAAGATTCGCTAAGCCACCTCACCGGGGATATTGCTATCGGTCACAATCGCTACTCCACCAGAGGTTCCAGCCGAGTAATTAACGTCCAGCCCCTTGTGGTGGGTAAGGGTTCAAATGCTATTGCCGTAGCCCATAACGGGAATATCGTTAACGCTGAGCACCTCTATCAGGAACTCTCTGACCAGGGCTATACCTTCCATACCTCCACCGATACCGAGGTTATCGCTAACCTTATCCTCTCCTCCCCGGCTAAAGACTGGGTAGACAAGATACGGTATGCCATGCATCGGCTCCAGGGGGCGTATTCTCTAACCATCTTGACCAACCATAGTTTGTATGGAGTTCGTGACCCCTTTGGTGTGCGCCCGCTATGCCTGGGGTCTATTAATGGCGGCTGGGTTATCGCCTCGGAGAGCTGCGCCCTTGACCATATTGGCGCTCAATTTATCAGGGAGATTGAGCCTGGTGAGATAGTTTCTATCACCAAGAATGGCGTCGATAGTTACCGGGAAGAGGTAGGTAGAAGGGCTATATGTATCTTTGAGTATATCTACTTTGCCCGCCCTGATTCGGTGATTAATGGTCGGCTGCTTTATTCAGCACGGCAGGCTATGGGTGAGGGGCTGGCTCAGGAACACCAGGTGGACGCTGATTTGGTTATGGGGGTGCCTGATTCAGC
>JAUWZG010000046.1 GCA_030615425.1 Dehalococcoidia bacterium | reverse complement strand
GGAATTTCAACACTCTGCGCCACCTCGTAAAACTGCTCCATAAATTCATAATAATGATTGGTTATCATCCACAGCTCACTTTGATAGGTGCGCAAATAAATACCAAATCTCCTAGTTCTGATATCGCTCTCCACCCTGCCTATGAAACTATTGCACCAGGTATTGAAAATACGCTGTGCCACCTCACACTCCCGCGCCCAAGCCCATACTTTAGCATTCTCAATGGTGAATAGGCTGCGGATGACAACAAAGATAGACAGTGCCGAATCACCAGTAAACCGACGGTTAAAATATCCGGCCAGTTGCTTGAGCCTCATCGAGGCATGCTCCAGCTCCTTCTCCCCGGCTCTGGTTATAGCCACTATTAAGCCGATGATAAGGATAATAACCAGAGCCGTGGCCAGGACCCACATTGACCACTCATATACATGGCCGACGAGAGCCAGCGCTGTGATTAAAATCGGGCACCAGCCCCAGTTTATTATAGACCTTAAGATATACATAATAGCCTCCTAACCATAGCCAGCCAGCGGAATCTCCAGACCACCCAGTATTCCCGCCAGCAGTGCTTTCAACAAGTGCATCTTATTCTCTGACTGGTCAAAGACCACTGAGCGCGAACCGTCGATAACTTCATCGGTTACTTCCTCCCCGCGGTGAGCTGGCAAGTCGTGCATGAATATGGCATCTTCCTTGGCTAAGGAGAGTAGCTCATTATTCACCTGATAAGCGGCAAATACCTGGCGTCGCGCCTCAGCCTCGGTCTCCTGCCCCATACTGGCCCAGACATCGGTATAAACTACATCAGCCCCGCCCGCCGCCAGGCTCGGCTCCTCGGTGCACAATATCTCGCCACCGCTGCTTGAAGCATTGTCTTGAGCCAGACGCAGTGTTTCCTCCCCGATGGCATAGCCAGAGGGAGTGGCAATCCTGAAATTCATCCCGGTAAGCGAAGCCGCCAGCATAAGGCTGCGAGCCACGTTGTTGCCATCGCCGACAAAGGCTAAGGTCAAACCCTGGAGTTCCCCTTTCTTCTCATAAATGGTAAGCAGGTCAGCCAGAGCCTGGCAAGGGTGCTCCCAATCGGAGAGGGCGTTTATCACCGGCACACTGGAATAAGTGGCCAGAGACTCTAAGGCCTGGTGCGAAAAGGTGCGGGCGGCGATAGCATCTATATAGCGACTGAGCACTCTAGCCACATCTGAGACTGACTCACGCTGCCCCAGTCCAACCTCAGCCGGAGACAGATAAATTGTCTCACCGCCCAGTTGCCGCATAGCCAGCTCAAAGCTAACCCGTGTCCGCAGTGAGGGCTTCTCAAACATTATCGCCAGCGTCTTGCCACTGAGCATGGAGAGCCAACCCTGGGCTTTCAGGTCAATGGCGTCTGATATCAGCAGGCGAATGTCCTCACCGCCGAGGTCAGCCACTGAGAGTAAGTCTTTCCCCTTCATGCCCTAAAGTATATCACGAAAAAAGAAATATTCAACTGAGACTTGACACCATACAGGTGACCAACCTAATATGCCGTAGGAGGTTAAAACTATGGCCACTAAGGAAAAATTCACCATAGACGGGGATAAAGTAGTCGAGAAGGTTAAGCAACTCATCCACGAGGGCAACATCAGAAGGGTGCGCATTATTCACGAGGGACGGACGGTGCTCGAGATTCCGCTATCAGTAGGGGCGCCGGCGGCGGCAGTAACTATTATGGTAGCGCCGTTGCTGGCGGCGCTGGGCGCCTTCGCCGCCCTGGTAACCGAATGCACCATTGAGGTGGAGAGAATAGAAAAGTCATAAAAAAGTGGGTATTTAGCTGCCTGACCTTTGCCCCAAGCCCAGCCCAGCGATTTTTGAAATCCCTTTGGAAAGCCTTATAATACTAATAAAGGGAGGAGGTGCCAGATGGTATTCGTAACGCTGTTATCGCCGAAAGGAAAAGGAGAGGAAGCGGTTAATTACCTCAAGAAGCTCAAGGCTCCGGCAGGCATTACCATCAGGGAGGTGTATTTCACCCTGGGTCGCTACGATGGCGTAATCATCTTTGAGGCTCCAGACGCCAACAAAGCTATGAACTTCGTTAAGGAAACCGGGTTTGCCACCGATTATACTGTGGAGACCCTCGCCGCCATCCCAGCCAAGGAACTGTGAAAACCACTTTTTACCCCCACTCTGCTATAATATACTCATGGAAAAGCCTCGGCTGGTTCTGTTTGATGGCAATGCCCTGATTCACCGCGCCTTCCATGCCTTGCCCCCGCTCACCGTGCGCAAGACCGGTGAGGTGGTTGGCGCCGTTTACGGCTTCGCCCTGATGCTGCTCAAGGTAATAAATGAGCTAAAACCCACCCACTACGCCATCGCCTTTGACATGAAAGGTCCAACCTTCAGACATAAACTCTTTGACCAGTACAAGGCACAGCGACCCCCAACCCCGGATGAGCTGGTAGGGCAACTGGGGCGGGTAAGACAGCTGGTGGAAGCTTTTAACATCCCTATCTTTGAGCTTGAGGGCTATGAAGCCGACGACCTCCTGGGCACCCTCAGCCAGCAAGCCAGCGACAAGGACATTGACACCATCATCGTTACCGGCGACGCCGACACTATGCAACTGGTCTCGCCACGGGTAAGGGTTCTCTACCCCAAACCGAGGGGAAGTTTTAGCGACACCATGCTCTACGACGAAGAGGCGGTGAGCGAGAAGTATGGCGTCAAGCCGGAGCACATCGCCGACCTCAAGGGGCTGGCGGGCGACCCCTCGGATAATATCCCCGGTGTCTCCGGTATCGGCGCCAAGACCGCAGTAAAACTTATCCAGCAATTTGGCTCAATTGAGCAAATCTATGAGCATATTGACCAGGTGACGCCGCCTAAACTCCAGGCTCTGCTTAGGGAGAATGAAGCCGCCGCCCGCCAGAGCAAGGAGCTGGCGACCATCGTTACTCAGACGCCGGTCAGCTTGAAACCTGATGACTGTCAAATTAGCCAGTACGACCGCAGCAAGGTGACCGAGCTTCTCCGTGAGCTTGAGTTTGCCAGCCTGCTGCCCAAACTGCCCCAGATAGAGACCGAAGGGGCAGCTCAAGTTGAAGCCAAGCCTCCTGAGGGAGAATACCACATCGTGAGTGACACCACCGACCTTGATAAGCTCATAAGCCGCCTGTCAGCGGCTAAGTCCTTCGCCTTTGACACCGAGACCACCAGCCTGGACCCGATGTCAGCCCAGCTGGTGGGCTTGTCTTTTGCGCCAGCTCCAGGGGAAGCCTACTATATTCCAGTTGGGCATGTGGGGCTGGAGCAGATAGAGCAACTGCCATTGGAACAGGTTATCGCCCGGCTTAAATCCCCCCTGGAAGACCAGAAATTAGCCAAGCTGGCTCACAACGGCAAGTATGATATGGCAGTCCTGGCGGAATATGGCGTAACGGTGAAGAACCTGACCTTCGACTCAATGGTTGCCGCCTATCTGCTGGGTGAGAAATCGATGGGCTTGAAAACCCTCGCCTTCAGCAAGCTGGCGATTGAAATGACGCCTATTAGCGACCTCATCGGCTCGAGGGCGAAGCAAATTCCCATGTCCCAGGTAGAAATCGCCCGTGCCGCCGACTACGCCTGCGCCGACGCCGACATGACCCTGAGACTGGCGCAAATATTCAAGCCAGAGCTTCACCAGCAGGGGCTGTGGCAGCTCTTCTCCCAGGTTGAGCTGCCGCTGGTGCCGGTGCTGATGGGGATGGAAAGGAACGGTGTGGCTCTGGATACCAAGCTACTAGAGCAGATGTCGCACCGCCTGGGCAAGCAGCTACTAAAACTGGAGAACGAGATATATGATAATGTCGGGCACCAGTTCAATATAAACTCGCCGCAGCAACTGAGCAACGTCCTCTTTGAGGAGCTAGGACTAGCGCCCGCCCGCAAGACCAAGGGCGGCTACTCCACCGGGGCATCGGTGCTGGAGGAACTGCGCGGCGTCCACCCCATAATAGAACTAATCCTTGACTACCGCCAGTTAAGCAAAATAAAGTCAACCTATATTGATGCCCTGCCCAGCTTAATCAACCTCAAGACCAGCCGGGTGCACACCAGCTTCAACCAGACGCGGACGGCTACCGGTCGGCTCTCCTCCAGCGAGCCAAATTTGCAGAATATCCCCGTCCGCGGCGAGCTAGGAAAAGAAGTGAGGCAAGCGTTTATTGCCCCACCAGGGTCGTATCTCTTAGCCGCCGACTACTCACAGATTGACCTCCGCGCCCTGGCTCACCTCTCGCAGGATAAGAGCCTGCTTGATGCCTTCCGCCACGATGAAGACATCCACAGCACCACCGCCGCCCAGGTCTTCGGCGTGGAACCATCAGAAGTAACACCGGATATGCGCCGAGTGGCGAAAACAGTCAATTTTGGCGTCATCTATGGCATGAGCGACTACGGCTTGGAGCAGGCGACAGGTCTATCACGGGAAGAAGCTGCTCAGTTCATTGCCGCCTACTTTGAGAAATACCCCGGGGTAAAGCAATACCTTGAGTCCACCAAAGAGCAGGCAAGAGAAAAGGGCTATGTCCAGACCATCCTGGGCAGAAGGCGCTCTATCCCCGAAATAAATTCACAAAACCGTCAGGTGCGGGAAGCCGCCGAAAGAATGGCGATAAATATGCCGGTGCAGGGCACCTCCGCCGATATCATCAAGGTGGCTATGATTAATCTGGACCGGGAGATAGCTAAACGCAAACTCGGGAGCAAGATGCTGCTTCAGGTACATGACGAGCTTATCTTTGAGGTGCCCGAAACCGAGCGGGAAGAGATAAGGCAATTGGCTTCTGAGCTAATGTCCACTGCTTTAGAACTCAGCGTGCCGCTAAAGGTAGACATCAAGACCGGCACTAACTGGGGCGAGATGGAACCTTAACGGGGAGTCTTAGAGGGCAAGAACTTTCATCTATTCCCACCCACCACCCTTAGAAGGTGTCCAAGAGGGGGGTCTGGAGAGTTTTAGAGGCAAATACGGGGTCCCCGCCAAAACAAAGTTTTGGTGAGGCAAGAAGCCTATGAGGGTGGGCTGGGTGGGAAGCAGGACCTAAAGTAGCTGGGGCGAGATGGAGTAGAGCTGAGTAGCAGATGAGCAAGCGCGGTATAGGTATTTACGCCGTTTTCCTTACTCTGTTTGGGGTGCTGTGTTACTTTGCTCATAAATTGTCCTACTTTGCCGGTGACGTTAGTGCTAGCTTATGGCTCCAGAGTATTGATATTCCTTTCCTCCAGCCGATAATGGAGGGCGTCTCACTCCTAGCTCCAGTGGGTATTATAATTGTTCTACTTGCCGTTGTGCTGTGGATACTAAGAAGAAGGCTTGAAGTTATCTTTATCGTCTCACTGGTCAGCACCGGCATGCTGGCAAGCTGGCTATTAAAAGAGTTGATTAGCCGACCTCGCCCTAGTGGTGAACTTATCCAACTATTAAGCGAAAGCTGGGGGCTAAGCTTTCCCAGCGGGCACGCGACCTGTGCCTTTGCCTTTTGCGGATTCCTTTTCTATTTAGCACCAAGATTGGTCAAGCAGCCAGTAGTTATAGGAATTCTGCGTTTCCTATTGATTGTGCTTATCCTTCTCATTGGGACGTCGCGCATTTATCTAGGGGTACATTGGACCAGCGACGTGGTGGGTGGTCTATTTCTCGGCGGGCTACTGCTTTATCCAGCTATCGTCTTATACAATAATTACGCCACTAAACAAGGGCTGAAAAATGCCTGAGCTTCCTGAAGTAGAAACGATAAAGAATGAGCTAGCCCCCCACATCATCGGTCGTACTGTCACTGGCGTCACCCTGTTCTGGCAGGGAATAGTGCGCCAGCCCTCAGCGGGGGAATTCTGCTCCCGCCTCATCGGGCAGAAGATAACCGGGGTGGAGCGGCGGGGAAAGTACCTAATCTTCGGCTTAACCAGCGGTGAGGCATTAATTATCCATCTAAAGATGACCGGCTCCCTACTGCTAAAGCCACCGGAAAGGTTTACCCGCGCCATAATCTATTTAGATAACGAAACCGGGCTTTACTTTCGTGACCCGCGCAAGTTCGGCGTGATGTGGCTGGTGAAGGACAAAAATACCGTTGGGGATAAACTTGGCCCTGAACCACTGGAGGCTGAATTTACCCCCCAAGTGCTGGCTCAAGCATTAAGTAAACGCACGGCGCCGATAAAGGCCCTGCTCTGCGACCAGAGCCTGGTGGCTGGCATCGGCAATATGTATTCTGACGAAGCCCTGTTTTCCGCCCGAATTCACCCACTGAGGTCGGGGAAAAGTCTATCACCAGAAGACTTAAAGCGTCTTCACCGCGCTATTCGGCAAGTCTTATGGGCAGCCATCGGCGATAAGGGAGCCAGCGTGGACACCTATTTTCGCCCTAGCGGTGAGATAGGCACTGCCCACTTTCAGTTCCGGGTGGCTCATCGGCGGGGGGAGTCCTGCCCCGTCTGCGGCACTCACCTCCAGCGCATCCCCATACGAAATCGGGGCAGCTACTTCTGCCCCCGATGCCAGCAATGACTAAATTCAAACCATGAAGAACACACCCAGGTTCCAACTCACGATTGCCGCGTAGAACACGGTGA
Organism: Dehalococcoidia bacterium; assembly: GCA_030615425.1. The sequence goes on along the minus strand of JAUWZG010000046.1, from coordinate 1,208 downwards.
AGCACGAGGTGGTTATCAATGCTAGCCGCGGGAGTCGCCTATATATATCCCACAGAATAAGGGCGCAAATGAGCCCGCCTACCACTTTGAGTATCAGGAAGTTGACATCGCCAACAATAGACTGAAGAAATGGATTGACCTCTCGCCCCAAGCCACTCCTAATGAGGATATAACTTATCACGCCATCCGAGATTTCAAATCCGACCAATAAAGCGAGAAGATACTTCACCTATTCAATATCCATGGGACATAATTATCAAAAAATAAGCGGGGCAATTATAATACGCCAAATGGCCTATGTCAATGCATCCAACCTAACCTTTGCTAACTTTTCCCCTCGAGTTTAGTACTTCTTTCCTATGACTAAAGGTTAATAACTAATCTCACATTACGCCCTGCTTCTTAAGCTCAGTTAGCTCATCCCGGCTCATCCCCAGCAGCCCGCCATAGACATAGTCATTGTCCTGACCCAGGACCGGAGCTGCCCGAGTATACCTGGCTGGGGTATCAGAGAGCCTTATTGGCGTGGCATCAGATACGGTCTTGCCCAGTTCAGGGTGGTCAAGCTCAATGAAGAAGCCCCGCTGTTTTAGCTGGGGGTCTTTAGCCAAATCGCTGGCATTCTGCACCACCCCAGCGGCCACCCCCTGCCCCTGGAGCATAGCCATCACCTCCTCAGCAGTATGCCCCTCAGTCCACCCCTCCACCAGCCGGTCCAGCTTTGCTTTATTCTTCAGACGCTCGGCTAAAGTAGCAAACCTCTTGTCCTCAGCCCAGGGTGGGTTGCCCAGAGCCCTCTTAAATTCCTGCCATTCTTCGTCGGTGAACACGGCAAGGGCACACCAGCGGTCGTCACCCCAGCAGCGATAGACGCCGTGAGTCACCGCCTCGGTCTCTTTGCCGGGAACAATGGCATCGCCCAGCAGGCTTGCCATCGCCTCTACCTGGGAGACATCGATATACTGTCCCTCCCCCGTCCTCCGCCGGTATTCCACAGCCCCGAGCAGGGCTAAGCAAGCGAGCAGACCAGCGATATGGTCGGCGTAGGAAGTGCCCAGGCCCAGCGGCGGCTTGCCGGGGTATGAAGTGAGATAGGTTATGCCGGAAAAAGCCTGAACAGTGGGACCAAAGCCGGTGTAGTCCCGCCACAGTCCGCTGTTTCCCATCGTCGACAGGCTGAGCATGATGAGGTCGGGCTTTATCTTTTT
>JAUWZG010000008.1 GCA_030615425.1 Dehalococcoidia bacterium | reverse complement strand
TACGTAACCCTGCGCGGCGGCAGGACACTGGTCGGTCACTGCTACGAGGAAGGCTCGCTATCGCTTCCCTACCTTGCCTTCGTTGAGGCATTGCGCTCCTATGTTCTCAGCCGTGAGATTAAAGACCTGCGGGAAGAACTGGGCACGGGTGCCGCTGATGTAGCGCGCATCGTCTCCGAGATAAGGGAGCGGCTGAGGGTAAAGATGCGACCACCAGGCGACCCCGAGGAAGCGCGGTATCGGCTCATGCAGGCGGTCACCGATTTTCTGTCCAACGCCGCCACCGTCCAGCCCATGCTGGTTGTCCTGGAGGACCTGCACGATGCCGATAAGGGCACACTGGATATGCTTATGCACGTCTCGCGCCACCTGGCCGGGACGAGACTTTTAATTATCGGGACATACCGTGACGTGGAGGTGGACCGCAGCCATCCGCTGTCGGCGGCGCTGGCCGAGCTAAGGCGTGCCTCCACCTACGGGCGCGTCCTCCTGCGCGGGCTCAACGCCGACGAGGTCAGGCGCATGCTGGAGGGCATCACCAGGGAAGAAGTCCCCTGGGGACTGGCCGAGGCGGTGCACCGCCAGACGGAGGGAAATCCCCTCTTCGTGCAGGAGGTGGTACGCTACCTCGCTGAGGAAGGACTGATTACACAGAAGGAGGGTCGCTGGCGTCCCACGAGGGATACCCCACTGGAGATGAGCATACCCGAGGGGCTGCGGGACGTTATCGGCAGACGCATGTCCCTGCTCAGCCCCGAGTGTAATCAGTTGCTTTCCGTAGCCGCCGTTATCGGGCGGGAGTTCCCCCTGGATACGCTGAGCGGGGTCGCTGATATTAAGGAAGATGCCTTTGTCAATGCTCTTAAAGAGTCCGTGCAGCTTTCCGTACTGGAGGAGCGCTCTCAGGTAGGAGTAGTGCGTTACCGTTTCACGCATGCCTTCTTCCGCCAGACGCTTTACGAGGAGTTGATTGCCCCGCAGCGCCTGAAGATGCACCAGCAGGTGGCGCGTTCGCTGGAGAAGCAGTATGAAAAACGACTCGAGGAGCACGCCGCCGAGCTGGCCGAGCACTTCTCCCAGTCCACCGACCCCGCCGACCTGATAAAGGCGGTTGAATACGGCGAAATGGCGGCAAAACGAGCTTTAGATGTTTACGCCTATGGTGAGGCGGTGCGTCTGCTGGAACAGGCACTCAAAGTGCAGAGGGTGCTCGACCCGGAGGACAAAGTTAAGTATTGCGACCTGCTCCTGGGCTTGTGTCACGTCCTGAGCATTGGAGGGGAACCCCGGCGGGCTCTTGATAAGGAGCTTCCGGAAGCATTTGCCCTGGCTGAGGAACTCGGCGACCACGCCCGGGCGTCCCGTGCCTGCACAATGGCGGTTCTTTGCCTGAACGCTTACGGGAGCCTTGACATGGTTGTATGGGGAAGCCCTGAGGCAGCCCTGTGGGTGGAGCGGGCCGACCGCTATGCCGAGCCGGAAAGCGTAGCTCGCGCCTGGGCTGACCTGGGTATGGCCCAGGTGAAATCTGTAGCGGGGCTATGGACACAGCAGAATGCCCTTATGGCAGAAGGGCTTCTTCTACTCAGACAGGCTCTCGAGCTGGCCCGCCGCCTCGGTGAGCCCCAGACATTCTGGTTCATGGCTTGCCTGTGGTTCGCTTACGCGCAGGCACCACAATACACCCAGGAGCGTTGGCGCCTGGCAGAGGAGCTTGAAGGGCAGTCACGCGTTGGAGTAAACGCAGAATCGCTTGGTGTGACATTATTGGTTATCGGAGGTACTTTCCTTGAATCCGGTCAGCGACAGAGAGCCGAAAAATTATATAACGAGGCTAAAGAATTAGCCGAGCGCAGCGGGCAAGCTCTTCTTGAGCTGGTTTCGATGACCGTGGACGGCATCATGGTTAGCCTGGACGGGCTTCTGGAGGACGCCGCAGAGATAACCCAGAAAATCCTGGCCCGTGGCGCGGAACTGAATCTTTCTAATTCCGCTGCCACAGTATCACTAATATGTGGTCCTATGCCATTGCTTCGCTTAGGCAGAGCTGATGAATTCTTTCGTATACTGCCAACTATGCCCGAGAGCCTGGTAAAGGTCATCTGCCTGGCACAACCCGACCGGGATTCTGAAGTGATAGGAATCCTGGACAATATGATAGCGGCACGTCCTGAGATTGGCTCCGACGAAGATGTGACGTGGGCTTTTTTTGATATCTTCTATCTGGAGGCGGCGGTGTTGGTCGGACATAAAAGGGCGGCGGAGCTGCTGATGCGCCGATTTGCTGGCAGTGGCCTCCTCATAATGGGGGGGACCTGGACGTGTATATCCCGTCACCTGGGTGGAGCGGCGGCTCTCCTGGGCAGATATGATGAAGCCCGCAAGTACTACCAGGAAGCGCTTAAAGTTGCCACCGAGATGAGGTTCCGCCCCGAGGTCGCCCTCACCCGGCTCAACCTCGCCGAGCTGCTTCTAGAGCACTACCCGGATGAGAAGGCCGAGGCGCTGGAGCACCTGAACTTCGCCATCAAAGAGTTCCGCGATATGAAGATGCAGCCCTCACTGGAGCGCGCCCTGAGGCACAAGAAGATTATGGGGACATAACCTCCGGCAACATAAAAGGCCGAGGGCAAGATTGCACGGTTCGCTATCTTGTGCATTGATTTTCCCCTATATCAGACAAGGGAACTTTAGATAAATTTACCCTTTTTCAGTGCCCCTTTTAGATAGCCGATGAATTCCTCCGCCTTCTCCCTGGGCGGTTTAGTTGCCAGGCTCACGCCAATAAAGAGCGGAACGCAAACGATAAATCCCCATGTCCCCGGCCACCAGCCTAAAGGCTTCCAACCAGTTACCTGAAAGACGAGGACAACGATAGCGCCGACTATCATGCTGATAATGGCGCCACTGGCAGTTCCCCGCTTCCAGAAAAAGGCACCGAATATAGTTGGCACCGCCATCAAAAGACCGGCTGAAGCCGCGGAGGAAAGGGGAGCAATCATAAGCTCCAACACTCCTCCCGGTTGCCCGGCAACCCACCAAGCGAAAACAAAGGCAATAACCGCCATAATCGGGATAACCCACTTTCCCACTTTAAGTTCTCCCGCCTCCGAAATCTTAGGGTTGATAAGACCTTTGTGGATATCGCGAGCCCACACCGAAGACAGGGTGAGCAGGATGGAATCAATGGTGGAAATGGCTGCCGCCGTGATACCAATCATGACGATTATGGCTAGACCCGTTGGTATTATGGGTAGGGCCAGCAGCATCGGTGTCGCCTTGTCGGCGTTCTCCAGTCCGGGAACCAGCAAAGTGGCGCTAAAACCCCATAATACCGATATCAGGGTATAGATAAAGCCGAAGATGAGAAAACCACCGAGCATCTGCTTCATGGCGGTGACCGACTTGGGAATAAAAAGCCGCTGGCTTACCTGAGGGTTTGATATTAAGAAGAAGAGCCAGGGGAGGGCAAGACCGATAAACATGTTAATGTTCCATGCCCCCTTGGCTGAGGGCACGGTTAATAGCCCCGGTACCGCCGACTCCAGCCTGCTGAAAAAGGAGCCGAATCCACCTAATGCCGCCACCACCACCCCCAGAACAGCCGCCGAGACTACAATCATAATTATTGCCTGAAAAGCATCCGTCCAGGCAACCGAGCGTAGCCCGGCAATATACGACCAAGCAACAGCACATAACACGGCAATGCCAATGCCGGCGACAACCGGGATCTCCCCCCCGCTAACCCCGTTCATCAGGAGGCCAACACCCATGAGTTGAACGGCACCGTAAGGAACCAGAAAGATGAGAGCCAATATGGCGGCGGTAGCCCCCACCCCCTTATTCTGGTAGCGGTCGCTCAGCAGTTCCATCGGCGAGACATAGCCATACTTCTTTCCCACCAACCAGAAGCGAGGAAGGAAGAAGACCATCATAAACATGCCGCAGAGGTAGGTTAACTCAAAGCCCAGGGCACCAACACCGCCGAAATAGGTTAAACCAGCTAGGCCAACCATCATGAAGGCGCTGTAGGTGGTAGCACTGTAGGTCAGAGCTGAAACGAAGCCTCCAACCCTGCGGTTTGCCAGGAAAAATTCGCTCATCCCCACCCCCAACCGCCGTCTTGCCATTATGGCGATGGCTAACCCCACCGCTATATAGATGGCGATACCAAACCATACCCAAAAGGCAGCGCTCATCGCTCCACCTCTCTCCACTTGAGGAAGATTACAAAGGCACTGATAATAGCCACTGCCACCCACACTATCCAGAACAGCAAGGCACCGCTCATCTTTTCCACATGGGTGAGAACAAACCAGGGGATAGCAATATTCAGCGCCAGTAGAAAGGCAAACCAGGTCCAGGCCCAAGCTAATTTACTCATTCCACACCCCCGGGTAAATCTTTAAGCGCAATTTTACCACAAAGGGCTAGCGGCGTCATCATTTTTGAGGAATAGTGATTGGAAAGCCTAAGCCAAAGGAGAAAAAGTGTGGAGGCAGCCACCCTATAACTGGAGAATTGGTGTGGGTTCCAATTCCTCCGCTGCCACTTTTTAATTATCCCTCAACTGGCTGGCTTCTCTTCTCTAAGAGCGACAGCTAAAACACCTGGTCCACCGTGCACCCCAAGTCCTGGTCCTAGCCTGGCTATCCTTATCTTTTCTTTATCAAATACGGAACCGATACGCTCAGCCAGAGCTTGCGCTTCATCAGGTGTAGTGCTATACAAAATGGCTAAATCCTGAATATCTGCCGCATCTTTCACGAAGTCAAACAGCCGGTCTATACCTTTAGGGCGGGTGCGGACTTGGCCAGAAGGCACTATCTCTCCATCTTTTAGTGTTAGCACTGGTTTCACATTTAATATTGAGCCCAGGAGTGCCTTCGCCTTGCCAATTCGTCCTCCTTTGGCTAGATATTTAAGTGTATCGAAGAGAATGAGCAAATGCACATTAGGAATAATCTGACCTACCTCATCCACTATCTGTTGTAGACCCATTCCGGACTTAGCCATTTTAGAGGCCTGTATGACTGTCAGCCCAATAGCAATTGATACTGTCTGCGAGTCGACTACCTCAATGGGACACCCATCTTCTACTAATTTCTTACCCTGTATTGCTGAGTTATAAGTGCCGCTCAATTTACTGGTGATATGAATAGAAACAATCCCATCAGCCTCCTGAGAAAGTTTCTGGTAAACATTGACAAAATCCTGCGGGGTTGGCTGCGTCGTGTTGGGATGCACAGGGTCATTTTCTAGCCTCTCATAAAACTCGTCCTCACTGATGTCCACCCGGTCACGGTAGACCTCCTCTCCAAATCGCAGATATACCGGCACTACAGTAATCCCCAGCTCCTGAACTAGCTGGTCAGGTAGGTCGGCACAGCTATCGGTAACTATTTTTACTGCCATGACTCCTCCCTTACTTTAATAGCCCAAATTCTTCATTATTTATTGGACTGAAGTTGGCTAAATTATAGACTTTCTACACGTTTTGTCAATTACCTATTTGGTCTAGGCATATGGTAAAATGTTTATCGGGGAGTAATAGCAATGGCAGCCGTTCTATCCCAGCAGGACATCCGCAGGCTACTGAAGAAAAAGCCACCTTTAATAGAAGGCTATGTCGACCTTGAGCAGCAGGTGCAACCTAACGGGGTTGACCTTACCCTGCGCGAGATAGCCTTACCTCAGTCATCGGGCAGGATAGCAGCTGAAGACAGCCAGAGGCAGGTGCCTGACCTGGCGCCACTGGTTTTTGACGGGCTGGGGTTTATAGACCTTGTGCCCGGCGCCTATATTATTACCTACAATGAGATTGTCCACCTACCCAAGAACATTATGGCCTTAGCCAGACCCAGGTCGAGCCTGCTCCGCTGTGGTGTTAACGTAAACACTGCGGTATGGGACGCTGGCTATTCCGGTCGCTCCCAATCACTGATGGTGGTCTATAATCCCCAAGGGTTTCGCTTACAGCAGAATGCCAGAATTGCCCAGCTTATTTTCCTGCGGCTAAGTAAAAAGACGGAAGGCTACCAAGGTGCCTATCAAGGGGAGAATATAGACTAATTTTTATCAACCTCACCCCCTGTAAGCACCCAGAAAAATCTTCGATTTTCCTGGGAACCCGCTGTGTCCCCCTCTCCACTCTTGGAGAGGGGCGAAGCCCCTCTTAAACACCCCTTAAAGGGGGGATTTAGGGGCACTAGCCCTTGAGGGCGGACGGGTGGGAAGAAAGAGATAAGCTAAAAACAGGGAGGGGGTGGGGGTGTATAGCCATCAAACACGATTAGAGGATGGGACGAAAAAGGTTACTTAGCCTGTATCCTACACCACAATGCTCAAAGCCGACGGCATCACCCGGAAAGAGGCGGGACATTCTCCCAGTAATTCGCCATCGGCATGGACTAACATCGGCTCCGGCGATTCAATAGTGACATGAGTTGCCTTTTTCATCTTGAATTTAGGATGATTAACATGAGTTCCCTTATATACCTTAGGCAGCTCTTTGAGTATTTCAAACTTACCCATATCACCAATAATGGCCACATCAAGCAAACTATCGCAAAGTTCAGCCCCGGGCACTATATGCATGCCGCCGCCAAGGTAGCCGCCATTAGCTACCACCACATTTAGCACCCGACCGCTCACTACCTCATCCCCTATATTCAGGACAACCGGTTTGTTTTTATAGCTAAACAGAGTCCTTAACAGCCCGGCCACATAAGGGACGGTGCCGCCAAAGAACTTGGGCAGACGCTCGGTCTTCTCCACCACAGCAGCGTCAAAGCCGACACCGGCGGCATTGACAAAAAAGCGCTGTAAGGTTTTCCCCTCTCTCTGATACTCAACCACACCGACATCAATGGATAACCTTCTGGAGCTGGTCAGGGTGGAACAAGCAGTGGTATAGTCCCGGGGAATACCAGCCGAGCGGACAAAATCGCTGCCGGTGCCGGTGCTTACTACGCCCAGCGCTGTTCTGGAGGCATTGGTGGAATGGAGTATGCCGTTGGCTACCTCGTTCACCGTCCCATCCCCGCCAACAGCCACCAGGCATTGATAACCATCACTGGCCGCCACACGAGCCAGCTCTATGGCATGTCCCACGCCCTCGGTATACTCAAAGTCAAATGATAGACCGATGCGCTTCAGCAGCTTACTGATGATACGCCACTTGCGGCGTGTTGAATAGGCTCCTGCCACCGGATTAACAATTACCTTGGTACGTAGCATTGACATTTATTGAACTCGCCTAAAAAATTCCTCTTTCTGAAGAACGCATGATTTGGGCTAAGCTAACTGCCTCCTTTTGGTTATCCAGATGCTCAAAAGGAAACCCACCACCAGGTAGATTACCATTGAGAGAGAACAGAGACCAATGTCCGGGGTCTCCATTTCAAAGGGCATCATACCACCACCGCCCCCCAGTCCTCCCATGAACAGCTCGTAGCCGCCATAAATAGTTGCGATAGTGTCGCCGTTGGTAGACAGTAGAAACCAGTGTGGCTGACCTGTCATCGTGAGGACGCTATCAACAATCCCGGAAATGACCATGATAAAGACCAGGGTGATGACAGTGGCTCCCATGGCTCCTTTTGATATCGAGCTAAAGAAGAAGGTTACCGAAAGGACACTGCCAGCATAGAGGAGGCATAGTCCAAATGAGCCCAGCGTCTCAATCGGGATACTTCCGTATATTGCCAGCAGGGAAATACAAACAATCGCATAGCCAAGAAGGATGAGTAATGTCACCGAGGCATAGCATGCCAGATACTTCCCTATCACCAGTGTGATTCGCCTGACGGGATTGGTGAAAAGGATATAGCCGGTTTTGTTTTCAAACTCCCCAGCTATGGCGTCTCCGGCAAAGAAGATGGCCCCAAGCGTCGCCAGGCTCGGACCAATCGAGAGCAGGGCAGCCATCACCAACACATTATCCGGGTAGCCGTCACCCAGTACCGGTACCAGGATAAGGACGAGCAATTCGGCAAAAACCGTAAGCCCTAAAATGACATACAGCCGTTTTCGGCGGATGTGCTTCAGGAACTCGTATCCGGCAACTATTCTCAGCTTTTCCAATTCAATCAAGGGGTGCCTCCGTCAACTCAAGGTAGGCGCGCTCAAGCGACTGATATTTCTTCTCCAGTGCGGCAATGCTATCGTAGGCAAGCAGACGCCCGTGGTCTATGATGGCTACCTGATTACATATTTGGGTAACCTCTAGCAGTTGATGCGAGGCAAAGAAAACCGTCTTCTCCCTGCCCACTCCCTCGATTATCTCCCGGAATTCCACCACCCCCCTGGGATCCAGCCCCAGAGCTGGTTCATCCAAGATTAGAACCGGCGGGTCGTGGAGCAAGGTCTGCGCCAAGCCGAGACGCTGCTTCATCCCTCTCGAGAACTTCTCTATCTTAACAGTGCTCCAGTCTTCGAGCCTAACGAGCTGGATTACTTCCTTTATCCGGCGCTTTAACTCATCCCCTCGCATTCCCCGAAGCCGGCCGAGATAGCCAAGAGTCTCTTCAGGGGTGAAGAATGGGTAGAACTCGGGTGTCTCCACGATGGCGCCAATTCTGAAAAGGGCCTGTTCTGGCTTCTCGCCCACGCTGAAGCCATCAATATAAGCCGTACCGGAGGAGGCACGAAGCAGACCACACAATATCTTAAGGGTCGTACTCTTGCCCGCACCATTGGGCCCGAGGAGCCCAACGTTCTCATTGGCGGGTATCCTCAGGGACAGGTTATCCAGAGCGAGGAACTTGTTATAATACTTAGTCAGATTTTCAATGACGATAGGTTCGCTCATTTTTTCTTTCCAGAAAGCCGTGCCTTAATTAATCATCCATTAATTCTACCACCAATGTCAAGACGAAGGGCTAATCCAAATAGCTTATTTGGGATGAGGGCCTTTTCTTTATGTCAACTTCTATGCCAGCTTCTCGGAACAGGTCTTTAAATGAGTTATCGTCATATTTGCCAAAGCTGACATATCGCTTTATCTTGGCATTGGTCAGCATCTTGGCACATTGATTGCAAGGAGTATGGGTGGCATAGATGGTACTCCCCTCCAGGCTGACCCCATGCAGGCTGCCCTGCACGATTACGTTCTGCTCGGCGTGAATGCCCCGGCATATTTCCTGCCTCGTCCCTGAGGGTATACCCAGTTCATCCCGGAGACAGCCAAGTTCAAGGCAATCGGAAAAGCCAGAAGGAGCGCCATTATAGCCAGTAGCCAGGATATGCTTATCCTTTACTGCCACCGCCCCTATGTGGTGCCGACGGCAGGTTGAGCGCTCAGCAACCACTGAGGCTATCTTTAAGAAATACCCATCAACATCCGGTCTGGTCGCTTTTTTCATCTTAATGTGGCGATAATCCTTTCCGCCCCCCGCTTCAGGTTCTCCAGAGAGGATTCGTTTATTATGGTGAAATCAGCCATGGCAATAGGCCCGCCCTTTTGAGTATTCTCTATCTCTGCCCTATCCCGGCTGATAGCCTCCTGCGGTGTCAAACGCCGACTTGACCTGCTGGCCAGCCGCGCATATCTTGTCCTGGGCGATGACCACACTGCCACTAAGTAGAGATTTTCTCCATAACACGACTTAAGATAGGTATATTCCTCCCAGGAATAAAGTCCGTCAATTACCACATCGGAGCTGCTTAGCGCTTGCTCAATCCGGGGTTGGTTAAGCCTGGCGTAGGCGGCTGGTCCGTGCTCCTGCCGGAGCAGTTCTCTAACGAAGCGTTCGTTTTCCTCGTTTGGCTCTAAATCCCTCTTCCTCATTTCCTCGTCGGTTAGGTCGCCAAATCTTATTCTGGTAAAACCATTCTGCTCAAATATGCGGGATACCTCCGACTTGCCAGCGCCGGTCATGCCCACAACGGAGACGACTTTCACGGAGTTCATTATAAAGCAAACGCCAGATAAATAACAATAAGTTTTTGATTAAGGTAACCCTCCCCCTTTATTCCCCTCCCTTAGACAAGGGAGGGGGAAAGTATTTTTTATAAAAGAGGGGCTTCGCCCCTCTAAGACTCCCTAATTAAAGAGGGAATTGAGGACAAAAGCCTCTGAGGGCGGGCGGGTGGGAAAAAGAAGCCTAATGGGGGAGAGTAGGGGTGGGAAAAAAGACATATGAAACCGAAATGACCTGTGATATAATTTACATAGAAAATGCCCAAGCGTCTTAATCTAGTCAAGATAATAGAAAAGCAGCTACCCGCCGAGCTGGTCAACTTTATGTGGGTTGCCGGTGAGATAGCCCACACGCGCGGGGAGAAACTATACCTGGTTGGCGGCGTGGTCCGTGACCTCCTCCTGGGGCAAGCCAACCTTGACCTCGACCTGGTGGTGGAAGGCAACGCCATAGAGCTAGCCAAGCAGCTAAAGAAGATTAATAAGGGGAAAATCACCACCCACCCCCGCTTCAATACGGCTAAACTCCAGTGGGACAACTGGAGCGTTGACCTGACAACCGCCCGCACTGAGACCTACGATAAGCCGGGAGCACTGCCCACGGTGAAGCCCAGCTCAATTGAGGACGACCTTTCCCGCCGCGATTTCACCATCAACGCCATGGCTATCGGCCTCAACCCGGGATACTACGGCAGACCGGTTGACCCCCACGGCGGACGTGACGACCTTAAATCTAAGATTATCCGGGTGCTGCATGAAAAAAGTTTCACCGATGATACCACCCGCATCTGGCGTGGTCTGCGTTATGAGCAACGGCTGGATTTCCATCTGGAGAGAAAAACTTTAAACCTCCTCAAACGAGACATACCTATGCTGGATACCATTAGCGCCGACCGCATCCGATATGAAGTTGAATGCATACTAAAGGAGAAATACCCGGAGAAGGTCTTCCGCCGTGCCCAAGAACTAGAAGTGCTGCCAAAGCTACACCCGGCATTAAAGGGCAACGGCTGGCTGGCGGAAAAGTTTGAGCAAGCCCGCCAACTGAGCTCCCCTGAGCCACCAGAAGTCGGGCTCTACCTAGCTCTTCTGGCTTATCCCCTGGCCAACGAAGAAACTGAACGCCTTATATCACGCCTCAGACTACCAAAGTCCTTAGCTCAGGACCTCAGGGATACCATGACCCTCAAGGGCAAAATGCGGTTACTGGCTACCCCGGGCATGTCCCCGAGCGGTATTTATCGCCTCCTTGCCAGTTATTCCACTCCAGCCATGGTGGCAAATTCCCTGGCCACTGAATCCCCGGCGGCGAGTCAGAATATACACATGTACCTCACCAGACTGAAATACATTGAAATATCGCTTACCGGCGATGACTTAATGCAACTGGGTGTAGCCCCCGGTCCTCACATCAGAGATATAATGGACCTGCTGCAAAAGGCTAGACTGGATGGGGACATAGCCTCCAGGCAGGACGAGGAGGAGTTAGTTAAGGGGTGGCTAGACCAGGCGAAGCAAGAGTGAACTGGTTATCTACCCCCCTACTCCACCCGCTTGAATTTGCTGCGTGGCGCGCCGCATACCGGGCATCTCTCCGGCGCTTCCCCGCCTACAGTATAACCACAAACCGGGCAGATAAAGTAAGGCTCAGCCTTCAACTCCTGCCCCGCCTCAAGGGCTTCAAGCGCCTTCTGGTACAGGTCGTGGTGGATTTTCTCCACCTTGTTGGCGTAGCTGAAGGTAATCTCAGCCCTTTTGTTAGCTTCAGACCTGGCTTGCTCAATGAAAGCGGGATACATTTCGGTGAATTCGTAGTTCTCGCCACTGATGGCCGCTTTCAGGTTATCCCTGGTTGAGCCAATGCCGCCCATAGCTCTAAGATGATTACCGGCGTGAACCGTCTCCGCTTCTGCCGCCGCCCGAAACAGCCTGGCTATCTGGGGATATCCCTCACTTTCCGCCTTCTCGGCAAAGAAAAGGTATCGCCGGCTAGCCTGGCTTTCTCCGGCAAAAGCCTCATCAAGATTTTGCTGTGTCTTGCTCATCTGACACCTCCCAATGTCAAGCTACCTTTTCCTCTGCCACGGCTTATACTGCCGGTCAATGATAAGGCCTTTCTTACTGCCAACCCTGCCTACGTCTGTCCTGAGCCTGGGTATTATCTTCAAACTGCAAAACAGGGGAAGGGCTATGGAATAGACAATAATGCTGACCTCCCCCCCGAATAGCCAGATAATCAGGGGGAGGAAGACTAACCCAACGCCCGCGGCCAGCCTCATATTGCTGGTAACAAGGACAACTATCACTATTATGGCGAAGCTAATGGCAAACTCAATGGGGGCCAGGACGAGGAGGACACCCAGGGTGGTAGCCAACCCCTGCCCTCCCTTGAACCTGAGCCAGACCGGCCAGTTATGCCCCACCACCACCGCCAAGCCAACAATAAACACCCATATCAAGGAGACATCCAGCCACTGGGCAACAAGCACGGCCAGCGAGCCTTTAGCCATATCGGCAAAGAGAACGGTAAAGCCGGCGGCAGTACCTATCTCCCGCATGATATTCACCGCCCCCATATTGCCACCACCCAGCTGCCGAATATCCACCCCCTTTACCAGACGACCGGCAATATAGGCACAGGGGATAGAACCCAAGAGATAACCAATAACGATGGCCAGAATTATGCTTCCTGCCACTTTAACCCCCTAACTATATTTTATCCCAAATAGGTGGTTCATTCTACCTGTTCTACAGATGCTAGCGTATCAGCTAGATAACACTCCAAGCCCTGTTGCTGGCAGCGCGTGTATAGCTCCTCAGCCTGAGCCTTATCCTCCAGCATGGTAAACAGGGTGGGCCCCGAGCCGGCGAGGTGGACGTGGGCAGCACCGAGCTTCGTATAATGCTCTTTATAGACCTTCAGTTCGGAAAAGAACTCAAAGGCAACATTCTCAAAGGTGTTGAATAGCATTGATGGCTTAAATTCCCTGCCCTCATTTAACACATTTACCAGCTTTTCCGTAAACTGCCCCTGGGTATAATGCTCTGGCTTCAGGCTGGCATAAAGCTGTCTTGTTTTCTCCGCAATCCGGGGCACAGGAGGCACCAGCAGCACAACCCAACTATGGGGTAATGGTGGTAAGGGGGTTACCCTCTCACCCCTGCCCTCGACCAGTGCCGTGCCGCCATAGAGAAAGAAAGCCACATCTGAACCCAGCCTTGGTGCCAGCTCATTTAGTTCCGCCGGCGATAGACCCAACCGCCAGAGCTTATTAAGTCCACACAAGATGGCGGCGGCGTCACTGCTATCCCCACCCAGCCCCGAGGTCAGGGGAATGCGCTTGCCGATTTCTATCCTTGCTCCCTTAGAGAACCCGCTAGCCTGCTGAAGCAGAGCAGCTGCCCTTGATACCAGGCTCTCCTCTACAACCAGATGGGGGTTATCACAGCCGAACTGGAGCTTACCACTTAAGCGGAAACGAAGGCTATCACACAGATTTATGGTCTGGATGACACTGCGAATTTCATGAAAGCCATCGGGGCGCTTGCCCAAGACCTCGAGGGTTAAATTAATCTTTGCCGGCGCTTTAACGGTTAGCATCTTTCCTTTCCTCAAAGACCCGCCACAGCCGTGTCCACTCCTCAAGGGTGAGGGTCTCCGCCCGCCTCCGTGATACTATATCTGCCCTTTCCAGCAGGGATAAAACCTCAGCCTTGGATAACTCCAAACCTTGAGCCAGAGAATTGCCCATCTGCTTACGGGGGGCGGCGAAACCAGCCCGCACTAGGTCAAAAAAGCTGCCTTCATCGGTCACCGCCACCGCCGGCTGGGAATAGAGGTCAATACGCAATATCGCCGAATCAACCTCTGGAGCAGGATAAAAGCATTGAGCCGGGACGTAGCTGATTATTCTGGGTTCTCCATAGAACTGGACGCTGACACTGAGGAGGCTCATCCCACCGGGCTTAGCCGCAATAGCCTCCGCCACCTCCTTTTGCACCATCACTATCATAGTTTGAGGCTTAGCTGAAGCCTCAAGGAAATGGCGCAGGACGGGGGAGGTAATATAGTAGGGGAGGTTAGCCACCACCTTGTAAAGAGAGCTTACCTTTTGCTCCTTTAATAAAGCTTCAGGCTCAATCTTGAGCACATCGTCATTGATGATGGTGACATTATCAAAAGAAGTCAGGGTCTGCTGCAGGAGGGCAGCTAGCTTATCATCCAGCTCAATGGCAATTACCCAGCCGGCTCGGCTGGCTAGTTCCCTGGTCAGGACGCCCAAGCCAGGACCAACTTCCACAACAACATCGGCAGGGGCAAGCTCGGCGGCTGAAGCGATAAGTGAGAGCACCTCCCCATCAATAAGGAAGTGCTGCCCCAGCCCTTTTCTCGCCCGAAGGTCAAAGTGTCGCAGTAACCTTTTGGTTTGAGCTAAAAGTGAGCCTGCCACCTTACCTCCACCTACGCCATAGTGTAGCCGCCGTCTACGCTGATAGCTTGCCCCGTTATCCAGCCGGCAGCGTCTGAAGCCAGAAATACCACAGCATTGGCTACATCCTCCGCCTTGCCCAATCGGCGCAGAGGATAGGCTTTAGCCATTTTCTCTTTTACCTCAGGCGTCATCTTGTAAAACAGCCCCCCGCTCCGCCACATACTTTCTGAGCCTATCTCCTCATCACTGGCCGGGGGGACTGTCCCCAGACAGACCACATTAATATTAAGTCCATAGCGCCCAACCTCCCTAGCCAGCGATTTAGACAGGGCGATGACCGCCCCCTTGGCTCCAGCGTAAACCGCCTCTCTATACTCCCCAACCTTGCCGGCATCGGAGGTAAGGCTGATAATCTTGCCCCTTTTTTGGGCAATCATATGGTCAATTACCGCTCTAACACAGTTAATTACACTCCAGTAGTTGGTATCAACCTCCTTCACCCACTCCTCCCTGGGCTTGTCAACAAACAATCGGTCATATATCCACCCCACACAATTCACCAGGATATCCAGCTGCCCGAACTCATCCAGCGTCCTCTTCACCATCGCCTGGCACTGCTCAGGGTCGGTGACATCGGACTTGACCACCAATACCTTGCCGTCTTGCTTCTGGGCTAACTCAGCCGTCTTCTTTCCTTGCGCCTCATCAATATCAGCAATCACTACATTCGAACCCTCCCTGGCGAAAGCCAGGACTATACCACGACCAACGTTTGAGGCGCCACCAGTAACAATTACCGTTTTTCCCGCTAGTCCGAGCTCCATTAAGAGTAGCCACCTCCTGTCAACAATAAGTTTTGAGGCCGTGCACCTGCCCTCGACCCCGTCTCATAGCTTGCTTGAGCCAGCCAGCTCCAACCAGGTAGCCCTACGGCACCCAGGGCTTCTATTTACCGCTGCTTCCTCTCAGACCTGACGGGATTCATAGAGCTCTGCCACGTAGGACCCAGCCTTCAACGCCGCTTAGTCCAAGTAGTCCCACCAGACAAAGACCTCAAGCAGGAATTCGACCCCGCTATAGCGGATTGCGGGTTCAGGGCACCGCTAGCTCCCCGTCTAGCACGACCTCAACAAAATGCTAATCTGTACCCACCGCTTTGTCAAGCAAAAATAGAAAGCCCGGTATGCCGGGCTTTCCAATAGACAGAGTGACGGCTAAAGCCTACTTCTGGGGTTTATATAGAACCTCTTCGAATAGCTTTTCGTCAAAGGTCTTGCCCTCAGCAATAAGCTGGCGGTACTTGACGAAATCGATAACCCTTGACCCGGTCAGTTCCTCGGTGTTAAAGGCATTGAAGCCCAGCCAGGCTTCCATATTCATATTGGCCGCCAGCCAGTAGGAAGCATCCATCTTGGTCCTATCCCAGAAGAACCGTTTCTTTACCCTTACCGTCTCAATGGATTTCATAAGACAGAGCGGCATGAGGTTGGTAAAAGTCCAGACCACTTTATCAATGAAGCCGTCCAACAGCGACCAGTCTGTCTTCAGCCCTTTTAGCATCTCTTTGCCCGCTTTGAACTCGGCCGCTGGCTTGGACTCGCCATAGACGATTTCACCGTTTCCCACATATTTATCGGTGATAACCCTGGGGTCTCTCACCCATTCACCCTTTTCATCTTTCTTAATCGGAATTGCCTTGGTGATTAGGCCCAGCCGCTCCATCTTGTAGGCGCTCCACAGCTCGTTAGAGACACAGTTCCATATCGCCAGCTCAATGGTGGGTAGCATCACCGGCAGAAAGTCAGTGGAGCCGCCGTCCGGGGTGGAGCCGTGTCTGGTTCCCGCCTGCCCGAACATGGCAGTATCGGCGGCAATTGTCAGGTCGCAGGCCTGCCCGATTTCCTGACCACCGGCAATGCGCATCCCATTGGCACGACAGATTACCGGAGCCCGGCTCTTCAGAATACTGTCAACCATAGTGGCAAAGAGGTCCATGTAGTCACGGTATTCCCGGGGCCGGCGTGTGTAGTATTCGGCATATTCTTTGGTATTGCCACCAGGACAGAACGCCCGGTCACCAGCCCCGGTGAATATGGTCGCCACCACGCTGCGGTCCATGGACGCCTTATGCATGCCAGCGATAACGCCCTTCACCATTTCAGTGGTGTAGGAGTTGAGCTGAGCCGGATTATTCAGGGTTACCCAGGCGGTGTAAAGACCGTCGACCTTCTCTCCAGTTTGGGGGTTAACCAGTGGCTTCTTCTCAAACACGGTGCACGGTGGCTCGGTGCCAAAGTGCTCGTCACCAAAAATCTGGTGGTCTTTTAATTCATTGTCTCGTGGTACCCACTCTAAGGCCATTTGTCATACCTCCTTTTTGCTTTAAATTCAGAAATCAGGAGTTAATACTATTCTTCTCGTCAGCCCACCCTTATGAGCTTCCTCATAGGCTTCCTTTATTGTGCTCATCGGTCTGGTCTCAATAAAAGGCTCTATCTGTATCTTGCCAGCCAAGACCATCTTCAGAACCTCAGGATAGTACTTGGGCAGACAACCCCAGGAGCCCAGGATATCGGCGTCAAATGCCATCAATCTGGAAAGGGCATATTCGTTCTTCTGCATACCAAAGCCGCACATCACCAGCTTGCCGATGAAGGCCAATAGTTCCAGACCGATTGCCTGACCCTCAGCGGTGCCGGTCCACTCAAAAATCTTCCAGCCGTAGTTTGTCGGCAGACCCTTTTCCTTACAATAAGCGCGAAACTCATCCCTGATATCCCTGGGGCTCTTATCCACCGAGCTGATGACATGGGTAGCGCCGTAGCTTAAGGCTCGCTTCAGCTTCTCCGGATTTCGGGCAATACCAATAACCTCCTTGGCACCCAATGCCGAGCAAATCTGGGTGGCATATACACCAAGACCGCCGGTAACCCCGACAATGACAGTTAAGTCCCCTGACTTCACCTCAGCCCTCATTGCCGCCTGATATGGTGAGGTTACGGCATCGGCAATCACGGCGAAATGCGAAAGAGGTATCCCCTTTCTATCCGGAACCAGACACAAATCCTGGGCAGGGACGACGATATGGCTGGAATTACCGCCGTAAATTTCCATGCTGTTCCCCGGCATCTTCTGTGCCAAGCAGCGGTTGCCTCTACCGGCAGCACAAATGGGGCAATTATTGCACGGCATCACCGCCGGGATAATCACCTCCTTGCCCAGCCATTTATCATCGCCGGCTATTACCGTGCCGCTGATTTCATGCCCCAGGGTGAGGGGTGGTTTGCTTACCGTGGGCACGCCATCATAAAAATAGCCTAGGTCAGTATGACACACACCACAGCCAGCAATTTCAACTAGCACCTCACCGGTTTTAAGCTCAGGGACATCAACACTGGTTCTAGTCAGTTTGCCCGGCTCTACCATCTGCCAGGTTTCAATTTTGTCAGGTATTTTTGCCATATCCTTTATCTCCTCCCTCTACAATCTGTTAATAAATCCGAGGGGCAAAACTCAACCCTTTATTTCTCGGCTCATCACCTCCTCACTAGGAATTTTTATTAACTGCGGTTGGGGAAATCCAAGTAGTAAGTTTATCGTCTGAGCCCACCTCATGTCAATAACAGAGGGTATGGCTTAACTCAGTTATACGCCGTGACTCAGACGAGCCACCAGGCGCATAGGCAACTTCTGCTCCACCATCCTGGCTTGAGTGGTAGCAACATCATAAGTGACACGGTAGAGCTTAATCTGATTGGTTTCACTGTCATAGATAGCATAGCTCGCCCTGGGGTCACCATCCCGGGGTTGTCCCACGGCACCGGGATTGATAATCAATCGGTCGTTACCCAGGACAAGCTCCTCATTGGTCGAGAATTGGCTGAAGGAACAAGAGCCAGTTCCGCCATAGCTAAACACCAGGGGCACATGGGTATGCGCCAGCAGGCAAAACTTTGACTTAAAGTAAGCAAAATTTTCCTTGGCACCACTGATTGAGAGGACATATTCCCAGATAGGCTCCCGGGGGCTACCGTGCACCAGGGTAAAATCATCCTTATCAATAACCAGTGGCAGACCCTTAATATAGTCTACATCCCGCGGGGTTAATTGCCTCGCTGTCCACTCACAGGCGGCGACAGCATCGGGATTAAATTCTGAGGTATCTATCCTGCCTACTGCTGCTAGGTCGTGATTCCCAACCACACAAATATGGTTAGCCTGGCGTAAGAGTTCAACGCACTCGTGCGGGTCTGGTCCGTAGCCCACAACATCTCCCAAACACCACATCTCC
The DNA here is from genome assembly GCA_030615425.1 of Dehalococcoidia bacterium. The sequence continues at coordinate 3,219 of JAUWZG010000008.1, read as the reverse complement.
TCCACCTCCCCCCGGCGCTCAATATCAACCAGCACCGCCATAAAAGCAGCTAAATTGGCATGAATATCAGCAACAATGGCGTAGCGCATCTACACCAACACTATACCAGCTTTTTCAACATATGGCTAGAGGTAAGTGAGCTAGCTCAGATAGATTTTTGACCCATCTCTTTCTTCCCCCTCCCCTGTTTTAATTTATGTCTTTTCTCCCAACCCTCCCACCCTCAAAGGCTGGTGCCCTTCTTAGACTCCCCTAAAAAGCGGGGATTCAGGGGCTAAGCCTCAGAGGGCGGGGGGGTGGGAAAAAGAAGCTTAGCGGAGAGTAGGGGGAGGGTTGCTAAGTAAATGTCTAAGGGGGTGGGGTAAATATTTAGACCCTACACTTGAATTCATGCTATAATTTCGCCATGAAGGTCTCGGAGCTGGGGGAATTCAGACTGATTGACCTCCTGGCTGAAATGGCGGGCGGGGGGCAGGATGAGCGCCTCTTAATCGGCATCGGTGATGACGCCGCCGCCTGGAAAGGCGACGAGTCAATACAACTGGCTACCGTCGATTCCTTTATTCAGGACGTTCACTTCCCCCCAGGTATAGCCCCCTGGAACGAACTGGGCTGGAAAGCACTGGCAGCCAACCTGAGCGATATTGCCGCTATGGGTGGTGTACCCCGATATGCCCTGGTGTCATTAGCCCTGCCTGAGGACACCAAGGTGGACGATGTCACTGCCCTCTACACCGGGATGCTCGAGCTAGCGCGAGAGTATAGAGTAGCCATAATTGGTGGAGATATCAGCCGTGCGCCTATAGTCGCTATTACCATTACTATTCTGGGCAGCACCAAAGACTGGGACAAGCATATACTCACCCGCTCCTCCGCCGAGCCCGGAGAGCTAGTAGCAGTTACCGGCTACCTGGGGGCTGCCGCTGCCGGACTGGAAATGCTTAAGCTAAGGCTTAAATTTGAGCCTCAAGCCACTGCCTGCTTTGACCGGGCTTTCCTCCACCCCCACACCCGAATAGCCGAAGGGCAGCTACTAGTAGAGCAAGGGGTAAAAACAGCCATAGATATTAGCGATGGGCTGATCTCAGACCTTAATCAGATATGCAAGGCAAGTCAGGTCGGCGCCCGGGTAGAAATTGACCGGGTGCCCATTGAGCCTATGGTCAAAGCCGAGTTCGGTGAGAAGTCCCTGGAGCTGGCACTATCAGGCGGGGAGGACTACGAGCTTTTGTTCACCGCCAAGGCTGAGGTTATAGATAGGGTGAAAAGGACAGCTTCCTGCCCGATAACGGCCATCGGTGAAATTGTAGCTGGTAAGGGAGTAACCTTAGTTGACCACCAGGGAAAGCCATTTAATCTGGGCAAGGCAGGGTGGGAGCACTTTACTAAAAGATGAACCACCTTGAGATAATCAGCCATAGCCCGGAACAGACCCAGAAATTTGGAGTCGGCATTGGCAAAATAGCCCAGCCCGGCGACATCTTTCTGCTGGTGGGGGACTTGGGAGCGGGTAAGACCTGCCTCACTCAGGGCATCGCCTGGGGACTAGATATTGAGGAGTATGCCGTCAGCCCCTCATTTATGGTCATCAGGGAGCTTAAGGGCAGGCTGCCGCTATACCATATAGACTTCTACCGGCTGGACCATTTAGAGGAGATTGCCGAGCTGGGGCTGGATGATTATCTATACGGCAATGGTGTCTGTGTAGTGGAATGGGCGGAAAAGGGGGTGAGTTTGATGCCGCCGGAGCACCTGCTAATTGAAATAAGCTATGTTTCCGATACCGAGCGTAGCCTTAAACTCAAGCCCAGTGGCAAACGCTACCGCAACCTGGTGGCACAACTAAAACAATGCAATTGGCAATAGATACTTCAACTGATAGTGCCAGCCTGGCTCTGGTTCAAGATGGCAAGGTGCTGGCTGAGGCAACCTGGCGCTGCGGGCAAAACCACAGCGTGGAACTATTGCCTCGGCTGGCTCATCTGCTAAACGAGGCTAAAGTAGAGATTCAAACCATCGGTTGTGTTATCGTGGCTAAAGGACCGGGGAGCTTTAACGGGCTGCGGGTGGGATTAAGCACCGCCAAGGGGTTAGCCTTCAGCCTTAAAGTCCCCATCATCGGCATCAGCAGCCTGGAACTGGAAGCCTACCGGCACGCCGAAACCGGACTGCCTATTTGCCCCATATTCAATGCCGGCAGGGGAGAGATTGCCACTGCCCTGTACCAGAAGAGAGACAACAAGTGGTGCCAACTTACTGCTGAGCACATAACCACCGTTGACGCCCTAGGCTCAGAGATAAGCGGCAAGACCATATTCTGCGGGGAATATGTGGCCGTTATCGCCAGCCAGCTAAAGAAAAAGCTCAAGCAAAGAGCCATAATACCCCCCACCCAATTACGCTCGGCTAGCCTACTGGCAGAACTGGCAAAAGAGCGGTTCAAGGCAGGCGATTATGACCACCCCGCCACCCTGCAGCCGCTATACCTCAGGCGACCGGCAATCACCCAGCCCAAACACCGATAATAATCAGGATGGAGACAAAAATGGCAAACTGGCCACAAGTATCGGTTGACACTGAAAAGGAATTCAACATGTGTTTTGTCTGCGGGCAGAAAAACCCCATTGGCTTGAAACTAAATTTTGACCGGGATGGCAAAGCAGCCAGGGCAGAGTTTACACCCGACAAGTTTCACCAAGGCTGGTCAGGGCTGGTTCATGGCGGAATTATAAGCTGCATCCTTGATGAGGCGATGAGCTACGCTGCCCTATTTGAAGGGGTAAATACCATAACTGCCAAAATGCAAGCCCGGTTTAAACGCCCAGCCCAGATAGGTGAGCACCTTACTATCACCGCATCTATAACCAAAAAGACCAGAAGGCTGGTTGAGGCTAAAGCAGAAATATCACTCAAGGATGGCACCCCGGTAGCCGATAGCATAGCTACTATGTTTATCCTCACTCCAAGGGCGGAGTCAAAAGGCAATGTCTGAAATCGAGGCTAAGGCTGTTATCTGGGATATGGATGGAGTGCTCGCCGATACCGCCCCCTTTCACCTCAGCGCCTGGCAACAGGTCTTCCAGGAAAGGGGGGTGAAATTCACCAAAGAGGATTTCAGGCACAGCTTCGGGCAAAGAAATGATGCTATAATCAGAAAGACCTTGGGCGAAGAAACATCGCAGGAGGAGATAGATGCCATCTCTGGCAAAAAAGAGGCGA
>JAUWZG010000037.1 GCA_030615425.1 Dehalococcoidia bacterium | reverse complement strand
TTCCTACAACAGGACACTGGCAATCATAAGCGGAGCATTCTCACTGGTGGTTATCGGTTTAGCTACAGGTTTGGTTCTGCTGTGGAGACGGCACTAGAATACCGGCATGAAAGAGATGGTAGGGAAGCGATTTGGCTTCTTTCGAACCTAGGCTTCGCGAGTAACTAATAATTGGGCGGAATGTTGACCATCAAGACCAAAGGAACCCGAAAGGCCGGGCGGATTTGCCGGCTTTGCCACCATCACCCAAAATGGTCGAAGTGGTTCAATAAACTAGTTGGAAGGTCTTCTCAAAAGTTTTACCTTTTGTACGAAATGGTGGACCAAATTGTACAATAGAAAGAACCTTTAGTATAGCTTTCAGTCTTTCCGGCTAAGCGAACAATTAGATGATATGTTCAATGCGTTTAACGCACATTATACGCTAGACAAAATCAAGCTTGATTTTGTACGATTTCTGTAATTAGGGGAAAATCCAAAATTGTTTGGGCACTTCTCCATTATCCCTTCTTACTAAGATCAGTTCTTGATGGCAATTGCACAATTGCTTGCATTGTGCAGTGTGGGAACAATTGATTGCAGACGTTGGAGAGATACTCTTCTGGGAGTCTTACATATGCAGGGTTCTGTGAGGTCGCCTCACAAAAGCGTTAACGCCAGGCCTCAGGCGAGTTGACAAAACCTGTCGTCTGTGATAATTTTTTACTAAACGGGGGCGCAGATTGCGCCCCCGATTCTATTTGGAGGAGGTTTACAATGGAGGAGAAAAAACTCGAAAAGAGGGAAGAGGGGCAGGTTATTGCCGCAAACGAGGAATGCAATAAGGAGGAGGCTTTACGGACGATGCGTTTGCTGGAAAAGGGCACTCGGCAGGCCTTCCTGGATGGTGAACTCAGCGTTGAAGATACGAGAACAAGGCTGGACCAAATAGAGGAAGCCAAAGAGCGCTGCGAAGCTGGCGATGTAAGCGCCTGCCAGGTGCTTGGTGGACTGGTAGCTGGACTGACGCGAAAGCGTGAATGATGCAAATCAAAGGCGGAGTATATCAGAAACTGTTTAAGCGCTTTAGTGGCTGAAAATCCTTTGTCCCGCTTCCACAGGCATAGCCGGGGATAGGGGCACGCATGGGCATTTAGGCGGATAATGCCTTTAAAAATAGCCTTAAAATTTTTGTAACAAAGTATTTTTTAAGATCAGATTTCTGATATAGATTCTGAAACGATGTCTGAAACAAAAAGGCATTATGCCGTTGGTAAGAAAGCTCAGTTATTCGGGCTTTTTGACGAGGGTAAACGTCCCTCCGATATTGCCAATGCTCCTGTGACCCGTAAGACCCTCTATCTATACTTCCGTGAGTGGAGAGAGGAGAGGGGAGTAGCGGGGAAAAAGACCGGCTTTGCCGTGAAAAAGTTCAACAGAAGGGCATACCTTGAGGCTAAAGAAAATGAGCGGCGGAAGAAAGAAAGGGAGAGCCTCACCAGGCTTGTTATGGACTGGGAGGTTATATTAAAGGCCTTGAAGGAGTGGGACGGGGACCTTGAACATACAGGCCAGAGGATTTATCTGCCGGGAAGCCGGGCCTATAGATGGCTTCGACATGTTTTGAGGATGAAGAGGCACCCGCGGGGAAAAAGCCTTTATATGACGAGGGAAGAAAATCTGGGTTTGTATGAGCGGTGGCTGGAGTGTGGCAAGAAGGCCCAGGATAAGGCTGATTTTAAGAGGCTCTGCCACGAGGCGGGGGTAGGTCTTCCGTCTGAGATTAAGGCCTGAGCGGTCTACGATTTTATCCTACTTTTTAGGCAATTCTGGGAAACTGCTATTACAAAAATAAGGCTAGGGAATTTGACAAATATTTACTTAAAAATATTGATATAATTACCAGAAGATGCCATAATGATGATTAGCGATGTCAAAAAGGGAGGGATAAATGATGTATCAGACGAGGATCGATACAAGGCATCTCCCTCCCGAACTCCAGGAGCTAGTCGATACCATCATTACCGGTGTTATGGCTCTAGCCTCGAGGGCGAATTCGAACAGCGATTCGAATTCGCTTGGGGGCACTTATTATTTTGTCTGGAGGGTATCGCCATGATGATAACCATAAAATGCCCTAAATGTGGCACCGAGGGCAGCCAGTCTCTGGTTGAGCCAGACTATGAGGGTCCATATCGCTGCTGGAAATGCCGGGAGCTCTTTACCATCAAGATAGTAGGTAACGAGGTCAAGTCCTGTGAACCCCTCACCGAGGAAGAGCTTAAAAGAATACAGGAAGCAGAAGCGCTGAAAGCCAAGTTCAGAAAGCCTCCTCCAGACTAAAGGCTTTAAAATTTGCCTTTTAATTTGTCATAGGTCTCAGCCAGGGCTTCAGGCACTACCCTCACATCAGATATTACCGGCATAAAGTTGGTATCCCCCTGCCACCGCGGCACAATATGAGTATGAACATGGTCTTCTATGCCGGCTCCAGCCACCCTCCCTACATTTATGCCGATGTTAAACCCGCCGGGGTTAAATACCTGTCTCAGAACCTTGAGGCTTCGGCTAACTATTTCAAAGTGCTCATGAAGCTCTTCTTTGGTTAGCTCTTCCAGGTTAGCTACATGGCGGTAGGGTGCTATCATCAGGTGGCCCGGGTTATAGGGATAGCTATTCATAATGACGAAGTTCTTTTCACCACGGTGCAGGATGTAGTTTTGGACGTCGCTATTTTCTTTAGGTTTGTCACATAAGATGCAACCCTTTGGTTTATCCATCTGGATATACTTTATCCGCCACGGTGCCCACATATGCTCCATTTCATTCTCCTTACCAGCCGATTAGTGCTATTTTAGTCGGTGAGCCTTCAGCCGTCAAAGGGGGGCTAAAGCCCCCGTTCAGGTGGTGCCTCCAATCCCCCCTTCTCTGAAGAGGACAGCCCAACCTAACGGGTGTTTAAGAGGGGCGTCAGCCCCTCTTTTTAATATCCTCCCCCTCTCCCTCAAGGGAGAGGGGGACCGAGGGGGTGAGGGTGATAAGAACTCTAATAAACTAATTGTAAAAAACAAAGCTATAGTCTATAGTTATATGGCTATAGCAGACACCATAACCTTTCTGGGAAAGGAGGGATGTTTATGGAGGAAAAAACTGAGTGTGCCAAGTGCACCAAGGTAGTGTGCAACAGTGAGGCATTTCTTAAAGGGCCATCAAACTGCCCGACAAAGACCAAACAAGAGGTTACCCAACAGGCGCTAGCCAAATATGATGACCCGGAGACCAAGGAATTTGCCCGACAAGCCTCTATTCAGGAATTTGAGTGTTATATGCACCTGCCAGAAGGCCTGACTCCACGTTACCCCAGGGTAGAGGAGATAGCACAATTCGCTAAGAAGATGGGCTATAAAAAACTAGGCATTGCCTCCTGCATTGGTCTGAAGGATGAGGCTAAAATGCTGACCAGAATCCTGGAAAATAGAGGCTTTGAAGTCGTTTCCATCTGCTGCAAGACAGGAGCTATACCCAAGGAAAGGATTGGTATTACCGAGGAGCAGAAGATAGCCGGTGCGGGCTCCTTTGAGGCGATGTGCAATCCCATAACCCAGGCTGAAATTTTGAATAAGGAGGGGACGGAGTTCAACATACTGGTCGGGCTTTGCGTCGGCCATGACTCGCTGTTCTTTCAATACGTCAAGGCCCCGACCACGGTACTGGTGGTCAAGGACAGGGTCTTCGGGCATAACCCGGTGATGGGTCTATACCTGGCTCATTCCCCTTTCTATCGCAAACTGCTGCGCAAGGAATCTCTTGACTCATAGAGAGGAAAGGAAATTGCCTTACCCCGATAGTATTCTCTATCAGGTTACCAAACCGGCTCGCTATACCGGCGGCGAGTGGAATAGCATTATAAGGGACTGGGATAAGAGCGCCCTCAGGTTTGCCCTCAGCTACCCCGATTTATATGAAATCGGCATGTCCAATATGGCTCTGCCCATCCTCTATGACATACTCAATAGCCAGGCGGACGTCCTCGCCGAAAGGGTCTATGCCCCGTGGACAGATATGGAAGTCGCCCTGCGGGCGGCAGGTATTCCCCTGCTCAGCCTGGAATCGGGGCACCCCTTGAAAGATTTTGATGTCATTGGTTTCTCCCTGGACTATGAACTTACCTATACCAATGTGTTGAACATCCTTGACCTGGGGCAGATACCGGTGCTGGCCTCGGAGAGAACCGATTCCCATCCTATAGTCATCGCCGGTGGTAGCTGCTGTCTCAACCCCGAGCCTATGGCTGACTTTATCGACATCTTTGTCATCGGCGATGGCGAAGAGGTATTGCTGGAGCTAGTTGATAGCCTTCGGGAGTGGGGAAAAAAGAAAGCCTCCAAAGAAGAGCTGCTGCGCCAGGTGGCGGCCATCCCCGGCGTCTATGTCCCCAGCCTTTATAAAGTGGAATACCAGGCTGACGGCTTGGTTAAAAGCATTACCTCTACTACAGCTGAGGCTAAAGCAGTTATTGAGCGGCGGATAGTAGCCAAGCTGCCGCCTCCGGTCACCAGACCGGTAGTCCCCTATATTGAGGTCGTCCACGACCGTGGGGCGGTGGAGATTCAGCGGGGCTGCACCCGGGGCTGCCGTTTTTGCCAGGCAGGGGTTATCTACCGCCCCCTACGCCAGCGCCCCCAGCCAGAAGTGATAAAGGCGGTGGGGGAGCTTATCGCCAACTGCGGCTATAATGAGGTGTCCCTGGTCTCCTTGAGCACCAGCGACTACCCCCATATTGAGGAGCTGGTGGCTAGCCTTGCCCGTAATTATGATAACCTGGCTCTGTCACTGCCCAGCCTGCGCATTGGCAGTTTTTCAGTAAAACTTATGGAATCTCTACCTTCGCGCAGGAAGCCTGGGCTCACCTTTGCCCCAGAGGCGGGGAGCGAAAGACTGCGCCGAATCATCAATAAGGGCGCTAGTGAGGATGAAATCCTGGAAACGGTGGCGGCTGCTTTCGCCCGAGGCTGGAGAAGCCTCAAGCTCTATTTCATGCTCGGCTTGCCCACCGAGACTATGGAAGATATCGAGGCTACCATCCAGCTAATAGCCAAAATCCGCTCCGCAGGCAGGACGGCTAAAGGCGGGATGCCCCAGGTAAGAATCAGCCTGTCAACCTTTATCCCCAAGCCCCACACCCCGTTTCAATGGGTAGCCCAGGAAGGCGAAGAGCAATTAAGCGCCAAGCACGAACTGCTCAAGCAGGGGCTGCGCCGCAAGGGGAGCCGACTATCCTGGCAGGACCCCGAAGTCAGCCTGCTGGAGGCAGCACTGTCGCGGGGAGATAGAAGATTGGGCAGGGTTATCTATGATGCTTGGAAGTCAGGCTCAACCTTTGATGCCTGGAATGAACGCTTTGACTATCAGAACTGGCATGACGCCTTTAAAAAGAACGGGCTGGAACCCGGCTTCTATGCCCGGCGGGAGCGCTCTTTAGATGAACTCCTGCCCTGGGTTCATATTGATGCCGGGGTATCTTCAGCCTTCCTCAAAAAAGAATACCAGCGTGCCCTGGAAGGCAAGGAAACCCCCGACTGTCATTATAAATCTTGTAGTGCCTGTGGACTGGAACGCTGGCAAGCAGACTGCCAGCAAAAGCTAGGCGCTTAAACCACCGTCCAAAATAATGGTATGCCCGGTGATATAAGCGGAAGCGTCAGAAGCCAGAAACAGGACCGGGCCGATTATATCCTCTGTCTCAGCCAGCCGACCCAGCGGTATCTCAGACTCAAGCTGCTTTAAGGTCTCAGGATCGCTCCACAATGGCTGGCTGAACTTGGTCTTGACCATATAAGGGGCGACGGCATTAACCCGTATATTGTATTGGGCTAACTCCAGAGCCAGGATTTTAGTTAGCATAACCACCCCCGCCTTGGCAATACAATAAGCGCCCATCTCCGGAGCCGCCTTTACCGCCGCCGTAGAGGCCATATTGATGATACTGCCACGCTTTTGCTCCACCATTATCTTGCCCACTGCCTGAGAGCAGAGGTAGTATCCCTTAAGGTCGGTATTGATAACCTTGTCCCAGCCGTCTTCACGCAGCTCAAGCAGGGGCGCCCTGATGTTCATCGCCGCATTGTTTACCAGAATATCAATGACGCCAAACTCGCTCGTCACCCTCTGAACCAGACTACCCACATCAGCCTTCTGGGTGATGTCAGCCTGAACCGCCAGAGAACGCCGACCCAGCCGCTTGACCTCCTCAGCTACCGTCTCAAGTTCACCGTCATCAACCACGCGGTCGCAGAGAGCAATATCAGCCCCAGCCTCAGCCAGAGCCAGGGCAATAGCCTTGCCTATTCCCCGCCTCCCCCCGGTAATAATTGCTACCTTTCCCGGCAAAGAGAAGGGGAGAGAGCCCACTATCTAGCCTCCTTCTCAAAGCAGGCAATAGCCACCACACTATCACCGGGGTCGAGCCTCATCAGCCTTACCCCCTGGGTGCTCCTACCCTGAATAGAAATGCCCTGTCTGGGGTCTTTCTCCTTCACCGGGGTCTGGATGACAATGCCCTCAGCCGAGATAATCATTGCCTGCTGAGCTAGAGAGACCACGGTAGCGGCAGCAACTTCGTCCGCTTTCTCAACAAGCTTAAACGTCCTCACTCCGCCACCAGCCCGGTGTTGCCTGGGATAGTCAGCCACCGGGGTGAGCTTGCCGAAGCCGCCGCTGGTAACGGCTAATACATAGCCCTTGGGACGGGCGATATCCATGCCCACCACCTGGTCGCTAGCCTCGAGGCGGATACCACGCACCCCACCACTGGTTCTGGAGGCAGCCCTTAAATCAGATACAGCAAACCTGATTGCCTGCCCTTGCTGAGTGATTAAAAGGACATCGTCCTTATCAGTGGCTAAGCAGGCTGTCACCAGTTCGTCTTCCGGCTCCAGATCCATGGCAATAAGCCCGCTGCTTCGCACTGAAGCAAAATTATCCGCCGTCGTCTTTTTTATTTCCCCACGGCGGGTAGCCAGCAATAGATAGGAACCCCGCTTGAAATCAGCCAACGCTACCATAGCCGTAACCCTCTCATTATCAGCAATGGGGAAAAGGTTAACCAGCGCCGTCCCTTTAGCCACCCGGGAGCTATCGGCAGTGATTTCATAGCATTTAAGATGAAAGACCCGTCCCCGATTGGTGAAGAAGAGCAGGTTGTCATGGGTATCAGCCACCACCAGAAGTCTTACCGCATCTGCCTCCCTGGTCACCATGCCAATGATACCCTTGCCACCGCGATGCTGCGGCCTGTAGCTACGAGAGGCCACCCTCTTAACAAACCCCCGATTACTGAGCGTCACCACCACACTTTGATGAGGGATAAGGTCTTCCTCACGAAATTCGGTCACTTCTTCCTCACTTATCTCGGTGCGGCGTGGGTCGCCATATTGGGACCTTAACCCACTCACCTCCTCCTTTATCAGGAGAAGTATTCTCTTAGGGTTAGCCAGAAGCTCTTCCAGATAAGCAATGGTTTTCACCAGTTCGGCATATTCATCCAGAAGCTTGCGCCGCTCCAGGTTAGCCAGCCGACGCAATTGCATATCAAGGATAGCCTGCGCCTGAGCCTGGGATAAGCCAAAGCCGCTCATAAGCTCACGGCGGGCAACCTCAGCCGTTGCCGATTTTCTGATGGTAGCAATCACCCTGTTTATATGGTCTAAGGCGATTTTAAGTCCCTCCAGGATATGAGCCCTCGCCTTGGCCTGTTTCAGCTCAAACTTAGAGCGGCGGGTGATAACCTGATGGCGGAAATCTATGTAATACTGAAGCGCTTCCTTGAGACTTATTACCCGGGGCTGACCATCAACCAGAGCCAGCATATTAATGAAGAAGGCTGACTGCATTGAGGTATATTTATATAGATTATTGAGCACCTGCTTCGGTTGAGCCTCTCGTTTAAGCTCAATGGCAATGCGCATACCCTGACGGTCCGATTCATCGCGTAGCCCACTGATGCCCTCAATCTTCCTCACCTTGACCAGTTCAGCTATCCTCTCCACCAGGGCCGCCTTATTGGTCTGATAAGGAAGCTCAGTAACCACTATTTGACGCCGCCCCACCCCCGGCATGTCACCCAGAAGAGCCTTAGCTCGAACCACCACCTTGCCATGGCCGGTAGCATAGGCATTCTTAATCCCGTCTCCCCCCAGGAGAATGCCGGCGGTGGGGAAATCAGGCCCTTTAACAAACTGGGTGAGTTCATCAACGGTGGCTTCAGGGTTATCAATGAGGTATGAGATGGCATCGCAAACCTCGCCGAGGTTATGAGGGGGAATACTGGTGGCCATGCCCACGGCGATTCCGGCGCTGCCGTTGACCATCAGATTGGGCAGTTGAGTGGGTAGAACCAGAGGCTCCTTAAGGCTATCATCAAAGTTGGGCATAAAGTCAACTGTCTCCTTATCAATATCAACCAGCATCTGCTCAGAGATGGGAGCCAGGCGTGCCTCGGTATAGCGCATAGCCGCCGGTGGGTCATTATCCATGCTGCCAAAATTGCCCTGCCCATCAACCAGCACGTAGCGCATAGAGAAATCCTGTGCCATGCGCACCATGGCTTCATAAACCGGGGCATCGCCATGAGGATGATACTTACCCAACACCTCGCCCACAATACGGGCGCTCTTCTTGTGCGGGCTGGTGGGAGCCAGCCCCAGCTCATCCATAGCATAGAGGATACGCCGCTGCACCGGCTTTAAACCATCGCGCACATCGGGCAGGGCACGGGAAACGATGACGCTCATAGCATAATCAAGGTAAGAGCTACTCATCTCATCTTCTATATTTACCGGTTTGGTCTTGCCTAAAACCATACTTGGTTAAAACCTCCTACTCCTAGTTATCAATGGTCTTATCCTCAGTATCGGCAGGCTCCTCTGTCAATGCCTCCATATACTCCAACTCACGCCGGAGCATTTTATCGCTAAGATAAGGACGAAGGCTCTCAACCCCCTTTGGTGGGAAGGAAAGCTGTCCTGCCTGAGAGGGGTCCTGATATGCCTCCCTGATAATGACCGTTACCTTGTCCTCGGCTGAGCTGACAATAGCCGCGCTATACCGGTTACCCCCCGCCATTAATTTAATAAGTCGCTGACTGTGCTTGGGCTCGACCTGTCCCAGATACTCACCACGACCGTTTTCCACAGTTAAACCAGGCCCGTCTGTTCTCAAATATACCCTATCACTGGCCACCATTTTGGCCAGTATCTCTCGTGGTGCCAGGTGATAAAGGTTGACCACGCCCGTCTTACCGGTCTCTTCAATAAAATGCTGGGGCTCAACCCGATCAGAATCAGCCTCCGAGCCAGCTACAGCCTCCCCTAAATAGGACAAACGATGCAGGTTCTTTTGGGCAATGATATTATAGGGGTCAAGCTCTACAGCCCGCTCGTAGGCTTCCTTGGCCAGTGAGTACTCGCCCAGCTCAATATAGGCTCGGCCTAAACGATTATAGGCATCAAAGTCATTGGGAAAGCTGGCGATTATCTCCTGGTTAGCCGCCACCGCCTCCCGCCACCGACCCTGCATGGCTAGAGCTATGGCTTGCTTGCTGCGCTGCCGCCTTAGCCTTACCTGTTCCTCTTCCTGATATGCCATCCTCGCCCCCGCTAATCAGTCTAAATTACAGTATTTTACCCCACCCAGAGCAGCTAAACAAGCAAATTCAAGCGTAAGAAAATACTATTTTTTAGCCATGTGGCAAATTATTCTTCTATTTCCAGCTCAAAGGCACGGTGTAAGGCTTTAACAGCGTCCTTGACCCTGGCTTCGTCAATAATACAGGTTATCCTTATCTCCGAGGTAGTAATAAGCTGGATGTTAATCCCCTGCTCACTGAGGGTGCCAAACATCCTGGCAGCAAAGCCCGGGGTATTCTGCATCCCGGTGCCGATGATACTGACCTTGCCCAATCTGGCGTCGCTGACACATTCCCTGGCGCCAATTGACTGGGCTATGGGTTTTACCACCTCCATTGCCCTATCTAGCTGGCTTTTAGCCACGGTAAAGGATAAATCAGTAATATTATTGATGCTGGCATTCTGAACAATGGTATCTACACTGATATTCGCCTTGGCCAAGGGCTCAAAGATAGCGGCGGCAATGCCTGGGCGGTCAGGAACACCAACCACCGTTATCTTAGCCACATCAAGGTCATAAGCTACACCCCTCACCTTATTTCGCACTTCCATAGATGCCCCTCCATGAATTAATGTACCAGGATTATTGGTGAAGCTGGAGGTTACCAGAATAGGGATATTAAACAACTCTCCCAGCTCAACCGCCCGAGGGTGAACCACCTTAGCCCCGTAGGTTGCCATCTCCAGCATTTCGTCGTAGCCGAGCTCAGGCAGCCGTTGGGCTTCAGGGACAAGTCGTGGGTCGGCGGTATAGACACCCTCAACATCGGTATAAATCTGGCAAGCCTCCGCCCCCAGGCTGGCCGCCAGAGCCACGGCCGTGGTATCAGAGCCACCCCGCCCCAGGGTGGTTATATCCATCTCATCGGTAACTCCCTGGAAGCCGGCAACAATGACAATATTCCCCTTATCCAGCTCTGCGACCACCCTTTCCGGGTCAACCTTCTGAATCCGAGCCCGGCTATAGACGGCATCGGTCCTTATCCCCGCCTGGGCACCGGAGAGGCTAATCGCCTCATAGCCCATTTCCTTCAGTGCCATTGCCAGCAGGGTGCTGGAAACAATCTCGCCGGTAGAAAGCAAAAGGTCAAGCTCCCGGTCGCTGGGCTGGTCAGCAACGGAATAAGCCAGCTTAATCAGCTCATCGGTGGTATTCCCCATCGCCGAGACAACAACCACCACCTGGTCGCCCTGAGCCTTAGCCTGAGCTATACGCCGAGCCACGCTCTTAATCCTCTCAGCATCAGCCACCGACGAGCCGCCGTATTTTTGAACAATCAAAGCCATTAGCTTTTAACCCTCTATCAACCTACCCATTATTTTATACCCATCGTCGATAAAAAGACCAGTGTTTTTTGCTTCCACTTCGGTGAATTTTTTTGC
>JAUWZG010000044.1 GCA_030615425.1 Dehalococcoidia bacterium | reverse complement strand
GGTGTTGCCCACAGCATCAAGGCGGTCGGTGATGCGGCGTACCTTCTCACCAGCGCCAGACATTGCATTAATGCCATTGGCATTGTCGGTTATCGGACCGAAGGTGTCTTCCGACAGAATGAAGGGGCAGGTCATCAGCATGCCCATGGTCGCCACCGCCGTGCCGAAGGCGCCGGCACCGGGCAGCCCGGTCATGGTGCCCATCCAGTAAGAAAGCAGCAGGGCCAGGCCGATGACCACAGCTGTAGCCAGGGTGGTCTCAAAGCCGACAGCAGTGCCGGTAACAATATTAGTCGCCGGACCTGTCTTTGAGGCTTCAACAATGGACTTAACCGGCCTGAACCTGGCTTCGGTATAATACTGGGTAATAAAGACCACCACCACGCTGGTAAGGATACCAACTACTCCGGCAGCGAAGAGCCAATAGCTGTCCAGCATATTGGATACGGTGAAAAACATAGCGATAATAGATAAAGCAATGGCAACATAAAAGCCGCGGTTAAGGGCATTCATCGGGTTCTCATTGCCCCGGATACGCACGCAGAGGATACCTACCATGCTGGCAAAAATACCGAAGGCACGGACAACCAGAGGGAATAAAATCCAGGCAGGATTGCCGGTAATGGCATAGATAGCAATGCCCAATATCATCGCCCCGATATTCTCGGCGGCGGTGGACTCAAAGAGGTCAGCGCCACGCCCGGCACAGTCACCAACATTATCGCCAACCAGGTCGGCGATAACGGCAGCATTGCGGGGGTCATCCTCTGGTATACCGGCTTCAACCTTGCCCACCAGGTCAGCCCCCATATCAGCGGCTTTGGTATAGATACCACCGCCGAGCTGGGCAAAGAGGGCGACAAAGCTGGCGCCAAAGCCAAAACCGACAATAAGGTGAGGGGCAATATCAGGCGTATTTGCCCCACCATAAGCAAAATAGATGGCTGCTACTCCCAGCAGGCTTAGCGCCACAATGAGAAAACCGGGAACGGCACCACCACGCAGGGCAACATCAACCGCCTCTTTCAGACTGTGCTGAGAGGCGTGGGCACAGCGGGCATTACACTTGACAGCGACAATCATGCCAATAAAGCCGGAGACAGCAGAGCACAAAGCCCCAGCCATAAAGGCAACCCCAGTTCTCCAGGCTATACCAAAGGCAGTTATCCCCTCTATGCCCCTATGCCCACCAAGCACACCGACTAGAACAGCAACTACTACCGCGACTATGATTGATAGCCAGCCGATGGTGCTGTATTGACGCTTCAAGAAAGCCCAGGCTCCCTCGAAAATCATGCCACCAATCTCTTCCATCTTGGCTGTCCCCGGGGAGCGCTTCAGAACATTCCTTGCCAAAAGTATGGCGAAGATTATAGCTATTACCCCAGCCGCAGGCACGACCCAAAAAATCCCTGGCAGCATATTCCCTCCGTGCAAATAATCGCCAAGATTATACCACATCCCCACGGCAGGACAAAAGAGCTGCTCCCCCCATTTTTAGTTTGTCTTGCTTCCCACCCCCCCCCCACCCTATAGGGGCTAGTGACCCTCTTAAGCACCCCTGAAAGCAGGGGTTTAAGGGCAAAGCCTTAATGGGCGGGCGGGTGGGAATAAAGAGATAAGTTAAAAAACAGGGAGGAGTTGGGGTCAACGCCATATAGAAACGAAATATGATAATCTGTGTCGCTAATCTATTTAAACTAACTCAAGCATTGCCTCTTTAAGTTAGCTCTGCTATGCTTGCCTGGAGCGGAAAGATAGTGAGCAATAATAGTGCCTTTCGCCGTATAGATTACCTCAAGATTACTATCTTCGGTTTTGGACTAGCTGCCCTATGGAGTAGCTTACACACCATTATTCTGCCACTACGTATACTGGATTTTGTTGCTGAAGCAAACAAGAATACCTACCTTGGGATTCTTAGTGGTACTGGTTTAATTCTGGCTATGCTGGTTCAGCCCATAGCTGGGGCGCTCAGTGACCGCTCCGGCTTCGGCTGGGGGCGCCGCCGACCCTACATCCTGCTGGGCACTGTCTTGGCTTTGTTCCTGCTCCCAGGAATAGGGCTCTTTGATAGTTTTATTGCCACCCTCATCGTTTATTGCCTGCTTCAGATTACCTGTAATACGGCACAGGGTCCATATCAGGCGTTTATCCCTGACCTGGTACCCAGGGGAAGGAGGGGGGTAGCTTCAGGGGTGAAAACCCTGCTCGACTTTATAGGTGGGATTGCACTATTACGCCTGATAGGCCCTTTGATGGACCGCTACTCCACTGGTGCGGGAAGTTCCTGGCTATGGC
Organism: Dehalococcoidia bacterium; assembly: GCA_030615425.1. The sequence continues at coordinate 5,868 of JAUWZG010000044.1, read as the reverse complement.
TGTCCCTGGCAGCGCTGGGTATTATCCTGCTCGGCGCCATGCTTGCCACCGTCCTCATGGTTAAGGAGCGACCAGGGGCTGGTGGCCCTCGATTGCCATTATTTCCCACCCTGTATAAAAGCTTTAAGATTAATGTCAAGGAACACTCTGATTTTATCTGGTTTTTGGTGTCTCGCCTCCTAATCCTTATGGCCTTCGCCATTTTGCAGAGATTTGCTCTATATTTTCTCATGGATGTCATTGGGGTAGCCAGTCCAGCAGCAGTAACCGCTGACCTTCTGATGGTAGTTGGCGTCTGTATGTTAGCTGCGGTTTACCCTGCTGGGCGTTTATCTGATAGGGTAGGGCGCAAGCCGATTGTCATTTCTTCCGGGCTTTTTAGTGCTTTGGGCATTTTGCTGCTATTTTTCTCCCAGAGCTATGTGCATATAATGCTCTGTGGCGCTCTTCTGGGATTCTTCGGTGGCGCTTTTATGAGCAGCAACTGGGCTCTAGCTACCGACTTGGTAGTTAAGGGTGAGGAGGCAAGATTCCTCGGTCTGACCAATCTGGCTACTGCCGGTGGTGCAGCCCTGGTTCTGCTCGCTATTGGGCCTACAATTGACTTCTTTAATGCCTATAGCCCTAACCTAGGCTACCAAGTTATGTTTCTGGTTTGTTTTATCTTGCTTGTAGCTGGTTCACTGCTGGTAACGAAAATCAAACACCGCTAATCCAAGAAGCGTTGTAGCACATCCCAGCCCAGAGCACCACCCCAGGCGATAACCAGGTATAGAATAGTCCTCCCCAACCAGCAGGCGAGAAGGAATTTCCACAACGGGAAGCGCAGCGCTCCGGCAGCTATTCCGGCTAAATCAAAGACAAGCGGCGCCACGGAGAGGAGAAAGATGGTCAAGAATCCCCATTTTTCCACCCACCCCTTAAGTCGGGTATAAACCCTCTGCCGGGAGACTATTGCCTGCCCGCTGTAGCCAGCCATATAGCCGGTCAGCTCGCCGATAGCCGCCCCTATTCCCCCCACCAGCCCAACTATAGTAGCCGAAGGCAGGAAGGCACCGAGCGTCGCCAGCACCAGGAAATTGCCTGCGGGCAGAATTATAGTGGCGTTCAGGATCAGGCTAATCAGGAAGGCACCCAAATAGCCATAGCCCTCCAGCGCCTCAATCCTCTCCGGATAACCCCGGTAAAAGTAAAAGACGCCAACAACAATGCCTATAATCAGAAGCAGGGCAAGCCCAGGAAGAAGCCGGTTTCTTACCCAGCCCCCCCTCACTTCCCCTTTGGCTTGGTCATCGCCGCCCATTTGAGGTATTGTAGCACATTATGGGGGTAGCCCTTTAGCCTAAAGACTACCATCGTGACCGAACCAGAGCCAATGTACCAAGAACAATGCCCACCAACCCCAGAAAGCCGGCAATAGCTATATACATAAGGGTCAACGGAAATTCCGATTCCAGGGTAAACTGTTGGCTAAGGTTTCCGATAGCCACCTCATAAGTACCGGCTGTATCCCTATTAACCACGAAGGTTACCGTTTCTGTAGCTCCGCCTTCCAGGGTCAAAGTCTTGGTTGCCTCCACCTCTCCGTCTATGCTGAGGCTTATGGGCAAGATGCTCATCTCCTCGGACACATTGCTTACCTCAGCTTGCACCCTGATATCATCACCTGGAGCTGCCAGTGCCGGCTTAATGGTCAAATTTGAGAACTCAATGGGGCCAACTCCCAAATCTACGCTCGTCCTACCTATCTCCAGGCTGCCGGTGCTAAACCCGGACGATTTTTTAACCGCGGACAGGACCAGCGTCTCAGTTTCACCTTCGCCTATGGTTGAACTTTGTGAAGCCTCGGTACCGTCGCTCAATTTCAGAGTCGCCGTGTAATCACCATCAACAAAGCCGAGGTTACTAACCTCAACCCTTACCTCAAAGCTTTGCTCTGCTCCCACAAAGGAAGGCTCAACCGTGACGGAACCAATCTCCAGGGCGGGGTATGTGTCAATTCCAGCCTGCCGGCTTGCATCATCCAGATGCTCAGCCGGGATAAACCACCCCCGTCCCCCTTCGTATCCCCAGGGAAGCAGCCCCACACAATTTCCCAATTCATCGACAACAGGTCCGCCGCTGAAACCGCCCCATGCTGGACCATGAAAACGCCTAGCATCCATGCCGTATATCCTGGTTGAGCTGCCCAATAGTCCCGTTTCTATGCTGGGACCTTCCCTTCTCAAACACTCCAACATCCTCTCTTCCGCTTTCCTCATCAGTTCGGCAAAGCTAACAGGGCGCTGGCGGGGGTCATCCATTATATCGTCCATCGCCTGCCAGAACTCAGATTTGATGTCTATGCCGGCATAGCCGATAACATACGCCTGGCTTCCTTCCAAAGGAATATCCTGCCTTAGCCCAATATAAGGGGTATCGGTCAGCCCCGTTTCCAGTATGGCGATATCCATCCCGGTATCGGGGTCCTCGCGAAAGCGGATGTCCCGCACCATGTGTGGCTCTTCCTCGCCATAGCGATATATGTAGTCCACCTCTTCGGCGGTGATAGTCAGCTCATCGTTTAGCCACATCCACCATACTTCAGCATAAAGCGCATAATAGAAGCTGGCAAAGTTAATCTCTTCATACCATTCATCCTCAAACCATATGCCGCCGATGAAGTACATGATAGCTGCTGTTGCCAGGTCTTCCTCTGTCATCTCAACAGCGTGGGCTGCGGTGAATACATCGCCATCCTCATTGGCAAAGAAGCCGCTAGCCAAACCCCAAGGACCTCTGGCCTCAAAACTCCACCCCCCACCACTCACCCTGCCATCGACCCAGGCCATAACCTCAACCACACTCTCTTCAGCGGCGGCTACTCCCTGAGGGTACTGGGTTTCAGCACCGAGGGCGAGAGGGGGAAATAGCATTAAAAATAAACCCAAAAGCAGAAAGGCTGACGCCAAGATTCTCTTACCTCTAGACATTTATCTCTCCCCTATCTGTCTATATCTAGGCAATTGAAGCCTACTATATAGATAAACCCCTGTCAATAAGGAGGCGATGTGGTGTTGTTGGGGGAGGCATATCTCTGTTATACTTTAATAATCATGCCCCCATCGTCTAGAGGCCTAGGACACCGGCCTTTCAAGCCGGTAACAGCGATTCGAATTCGCTTGGGGGCATTCCAATTCACCCCCTGGAGGCGGTGGAGATGCCAGAGATGAAACCGAAATCAAAGCACCTAAAACAGGATCAATTAACCGGAGCACTACAAGGGGAGCTGGCCGCCTATGAGAAGGTGGGACTGTTTCAGCGCTCGGTAACAAAAAGGACGGTTTACCGTTATCGCGGGTGCCTGCTCCAGTACCAGAAAGCCCTAAACGGCGCCGCGCCAACATTGGAGGCATCGGCTCAGTTCCTGGCTCATCTTCGCAAGCAAGGCTTCAGCCCATCATCGCTAAGGCTTTACCGGGCAGCACTTCAGGGGTTCCATGCCTGGCGTGGGGAGCAACTGACATTCCCGGTGAGAGTCCCCCACCACCTGCCGGAATATATCGAGCCCACTATCGTTGCCAGGATACTGGAGCTATCCAGAGATAATCCCAAAGACCATCTTATCTTGCGACTAATGACTGACGCTGGACTGAGGCGTGATGAGGTGGTAAGACTAAGGGTGAAGCATGTCGGGACAAGGGCTTTACGGTTTAGGGGCAAGGAAGACCGCGACCGGACTGTGCCGCTTACCAGAGAGCTAGCCGCGGCTTTGGAGCCATTTTGCACCGGCAAATCGCCAGATGAGCTAGTGTTGGGAGTTGGCGAAGGGGTCGTCTACCGCACCGTCAAAAAGTATGGCAAGCTGGTAGGTAAACCTGAGCTCAAGACACATGACTTGAGACATAGCTTTGGCACCCGGCTACTTGAATTGGGGGCAGACCTGAGAACAATTCAGGAACTTCTAGGGCACGCAAGTGTGGCAACAACACAGATTTATACTCAAGTGGCTGGCACTCGCCTGGAGGAAGCGATCAACCGTCTCAGCCAAACTGAGGGTATTCATGCTCAAGCGCAGACTGAAGAAATTGCCAAAGAGGGCAGGGGCGGGGCGCTCAGGTTTCTATCAGACCTGACTAGGATTGTACAACAGGCTCACCCCGAGTTTCGTCCAAGTATTGAGATTGTCGTGCCTCGTTCAACAAAAAGCCATACCGTCACGCAGGAAAGATAAGCTTTCAAGCGATTCCCATAATAGTTTGCCTTTTCTGCTTTGCCTATGTCTATTTCCGCAACTTAAGTTGCGGCATTCGCCTAATTGTCGATAAAAGTTTATCGGCATCCCATGCGGTCAAGCCACTTCTTTTTGGGGTTAGCCAGCCTATGAATAGGTTCATCAGATCTATCTTTGGAACGTCTCCATGCATAGGCAAGCTCGCTAGCATCCTTTAGCAGTGCATCGCCTAGCGAGCCCGCGTGAAGGTTCGGCTCTTCGTTCAGCACCTCGTTATTTTCGTCTTCTCCTCCACGGTAAGCACCGGTTGGAACCAACCACAACAAAGTCACATCTACCAATGGTACCAAATTCTAGGTAAATAGATTGATTGTCGTGGAACATTTTTCCCTGGCTGATGCGATAAGACATAAAAAGAAGGCTAGATACCCTTACTGTAGGCCTGCAATACTGGGCTTGTTTATTTAGATCTTATCCCGAAAGTACCGAAGGGGAAAACCACACAAATCGATGAAATGTTAAATGCAAGACGACCGGATAGAAAAACTCCTAAAAGGCACCATAGTAACCGCACTGACAGGAGTTTATCAGCGGGGTGACTTCAGCTGACTGTTCTATCCACTCCACCTGATTCCTTAGTTACCGGAACTATCAGGATGTTCAACCGGTAGACTAATATACTTCTCAACAACTTTACGGAAATGATATCCGTAGACGCTAAGGCTTATCGAAAGGGGAAATTTCCGCGGTTGCTTTAGCAGGGTCGAGAGGAATAACTTCCAGTAGTATCTTCTTCCCTTTTCTCTGATACCCAAAAACCATATAGATTTAACCAATGCCCTGATATGGTAAAATTGTAGTCTGCTTGCTATTTCCCTGCGAGGTTTATATTCTCTTAAAAATGTTTTGACCCGTTCGTAATAATGCCTGGGGGAATAGATTGTATTGAGAATGTGTTTATAGCCATTAATGAGTGTTTCATAGTTCATCTTAGGAATGAAGTTGAGTGAGCAGTCGGTATTGTTACCAGTAAAAGCTTTTATTAGGCGGTTCTCCTTTTTTAAACGCTGGTGTAGTCTGGTACCAGGAGGAGCATTCAACAAACCGACCATTGCGGTAACAATACCACTCTTTTGAATGAAGCTGATTTGGTTCTTAAAGATGGAAAGTGGGTCGCTATCAAAACCGACAATAAACCCTCCCTGTACCTCCAAACCATAGTTTTGCATCTTCTTGACCAAAGCCACTAAATCACGATTTTGATTTTGTGACTTAGCACATTCAACCAGACTTTCCTCATTTGGGGTTTCAATGCCGATGAATACAGCACTAAACCCGGCATCGACCATCAATTTCATTAATTCTTCATCATCAGCAAGGTTTATAGATGCTTCCGTAGACAGGGCAAAGGGATACTCCTTCCCCTTCCTCCACTCAATTATTGCCGGTAGTATTTCCGACTTTAGTTTTTTCTTATTACCAATGAAGTTGTCATCAACAATAAATACGCCCCTTCGCCAGCCGCGGCGATACAGTTCCTCCAGTTCTGCCAGAAGCTGTTCCTTGTCTTTCGTTCGTGGCGTATGTCCGTTTAACAGGATGATATCGCAGAACTCACAGTTAAAAGGGCATCCCCGCGAATACTGAACGTTCAT
>JAUWZG010000064.1 GCA_030615425.1 Dehalococcoidia bacterium | reverse complement strand
TGCCGCCTGGTGCCATAGCCCTTGTGTTGAGCCAAGCCGTAGCCGGGATAGAGCTTATCAAACTCCACCATCAACTGGTCACGGGCTACCTTGGCCACAATCGAGGCACAGGCTATGGAGAAGCACAGGTTATCGCCGTGGGTAATGCCCTTCTGGGGCAACTTGACCTCGGGAAGACGCATATAGTCGATGAGCAGCGACTGGGGTGGTGGTGAAAGCTGCTCTATTGCCTGTCTCATGGCCAGGCGGGTAGCCTTGATTATACCCTGGGTATCTATCAGGTAGTGGGGAACTAAACCAATGCCTATGGAAATGGCTATCCCATGTATATGGTGAAACAGAAGCTCACGTCTGGCTGGAGTCAACTGCTTACTATCTTTCACCTCAGCGAGCCATGAGGCGTCTACATGATTAGGCAGAATGACGGCGGCGGCTACCACCGGACCAGCCAGAGCACCACGACCAGCCTCATCAATACCAGCAATGAGCTGATAACCCTGTGCCTCAAGCAGTTCTTCTTCAATGAAGGACGGCATCTATTACTCCCCCACCCAGGACAACATCGCCCTGGTAGAACACTACCGACTGCCCGGGAGCAATCGCTGACTGAGGCTCAAGAAAACGAACATCAGCCAAACCATCTTTGGGATGAAGTTCAGCGGCTACCTCAGGTGCCTTATAGCGGACCTTAGCCGTTATGTCTACTGGCACTTCAGGAGCTTTACCCGATACCCAGCTTAACCGGCTGGCGGTGAGCGCATTATGTAAAGTCTGGTTCTTGCCACCCACCACCAATCTGTTATTGGCAGCATCCAGCTTGAGCACATATAGCGGCTCATTTGAGGTAAGTCCCAAGCCCTGCCTCTGCCCCACCGTATACCGGGCTAAACCACTATGTTTGCCCAGGGCTTTGCCATTTATGTCAACTATATCCCCTGGTTTAAGGGCGATATGCGCAGCGATAAACGATCGGTAGTCATTATCGGGGATAAAGCAGACGTCCTGGCTGTCATGTCGGCTGCCGGGGGGCAAGCCCAGCTCAGCAGCCATTCTTTTGACCTTCTCCTTGCTCAGCTCACCCAGAGGCAATAGCAGATGCTCTAGCTGCTTTTGCCCCAGTGTATAAAGGAAATAGGCCTGGTCTTTGGTTATGTCAACTGCCTTCAGCAGACGGTAGCTACTGGGTGAGCATTCTATTCTGACATAATGACCGGTAGCCAGGTACTCTGCCCCCATTTCCCGTGCTTTATCCAGAAGCAGGCCAAATTTTACCTGCTGGTTGCAGACAATACACGGGTTTGGCGTCCGCCCCAGGCTATACTCCCGGCAGAAGTAGTCGATAACCAAGCGCTGAAATTTCCTCTCCAGGTCAAGCTTATAAAGAGGTATATCCAGGAACTGGCAGGTGCGCTCTAAATCTGATATGGTAGGCGCTGGGTCAGAGTCTGACCATAGCTGCATATAGATACCGCTGACCTCATAGCCAGCCTCTTTCAGCAGGGCAGCCGCTACCGATGAATCCACCCCACCACTCATAGCCACCGCCACTCGCTTTTGAGCCATCTATTAGCCTCCTCAGCTTGAAAGCAGTCGGCTTACCCTTCGCCAGATAATATCGGCTATTTTCCGCTTGTTCTGGCTGGCGTCTACCGCCAGCCAGCGCCCCGGCTCATCAACAGCCATCTTGAGATAGCCTTCCCTCACCCTCTGGTGAAAGGCTAGAGTCTCCTGCTCAAAGCGGTCTTGACTTTCTGCTCGCTTACGGGCAAGCCCCTCCTCCACCAATATATCCAGCAGAATGGCCAGATTAGGCGTCAACCCCTGGGTGGCAGCATGATTTACCGCCTTGACCATGGCCAAGTCCAGTCCCCGCCCGTAGCCCTGATAGGCGGTGGTAGAGTCAGCATAGCGATCGCTGATAACCACCTTCCCCTTTTTCAGAGCGGGCTGGATGACCTCGGATACTAATTGAGCGCGGGAGGCGTTAAACAGCATCAGCTCAGTCAGTGGCGATATATCCGCATCTTGAGCCCACTTCAGCCAGCGACCAAGCTTCTTGCCGAAAGGAGTGCCACCGGGCTCATGGGTCAGCAGGGCGGGGATAGCTAGCTGCGATAGTCTCCGGTATAGCTCTTTAGCCTGGACACTCTTACCACTCCCCTCCCCACCCTCAAAGGTGATGAATAGGGACATGATTTTTAACCCCTATCATTTATAAATCCTGACCCGCCTGTTGGGGTCCTTACCTGTGCTTTGTGAAGAAAGGCTGCTTCGTTCGGCTATCAGGTGCTGTAAGCGCCGGATATAGGCGCTCTGCGGACTGAGTTCCACCGCCGCCTGCCCTTCCTTTACCTTGGTAACTGCTTCTTCCGCCTCACCGAGGGCGCCCTTAAACCGGCCTGCCTTTTCCATGCCAGCTGCGGGGTGGATAGATTCTAATAGCTGTCTGATTTGAGCCGGTGTGTTGCTCTTGAGGACATAGATAGGCAGGTTAGCCGCCTCGGCATCTTTGACCTTCTGTGGCTTGCGCCGATAGTAGCTCTTAGAGGTTATAAACAGGTTGGCATCATTTAAGTTACTAACTATATCCAGGCTCAACCGCATCTCTTTGGCTATCTGCTCCATCCGCCCCCGGTTTACGCCGAAGAGGTAAAGCTTGGGTAGACTTTTTTTTCTGACCTGCGGCTTGACCCTAGCGGTTTGTGGCGCCGTGGTCGCTGGCGCTTCCTTCCTGCTTCTGACCTCCCCCACCTCATCAAGCCAGCGAGTCTCGGTGGCTACAGGTCGACCACGCAGCAGAGCATCAACCGCCTCGCCGACATCAGGATGAATGGCTACCTTGTCCCAGTCCTGGATTTCGACCACAATATCAAAGGTGGGCGGTGACATCCGCTCCAGTATGGACTTCTGAGTGCCCCTCCGCTTTGCTTCCTCATCACCCAGGGTCACCGTCTGAATACCGCCGATGAGGTCGGCTAAGGTTGGGTTCATCATCAGATTTTCCAGGGTATTGCCATGAGCGGTGCCCACCAGCTGGACTCCACGCTCGGCGATAGTCCGGGCTGCCTGAGCTTCAAGCTCGGTGCCAATCTCGTCAATAACGATTACCTCAGGCATATGATTTTCCACGGCTTCAATCATCACTGCGTGCTGCATGGTGGGGGTGGTTACCTGCATCCGCCGGGCGTGCCCAATGGCGGGGTGGGGAATATCGCCGTCGCCGGCAATCTCATTTGAGGTATCCACGATGATGACCCGCCTATCAATGTCATCGGCTAACACCCGAGCTACCTCACGCAACATGGTTGTCTTGCCCACCCCGGGGCGACCTAAAAGCAGGACGCCCTTGCCTGATTGGATAAGGTCTTCAATAACCTTTATCGTGCCGAAGACGGCTCTGCCCACACGGCAGGTCAACCCAACAATACGCCCCTTGCGGTTACGAATGGCTGAGATGCGGTGCAGGGTGCGCTCAATGCCGGCACGGTTGTCATCGCCAAAGCTACTGACGCGAGAAGCCACATAATCAATGTCCTCCTCGTCAACTTCCTTGGGGTTGAGAATAACTTCCCGCCGGGGAAAGCGGGCTTCCGGGGGGCGACCCAGGTCAAGGACTACTTCCAAAAGCTCGCTGATATCCTTTTGCTGGCGTAGCGGCTGGCGGATGTGTGGTGGCAGAAGGTCAACCAGTGCATCCAGGTCGTCGGTGATTATCTTCTGCAAAATACCTCCAGTATATATTTTCTTTACTATATCATAAACTCCCCGACATTTGGACAGAGGGTTTGCCCTATATAAACGTCACTATCTGATGAGGCCAAAAATACAACTGAGGAAGCAACCTCTTCAGGAAGACTGAAACGCCCTAAGGGTACTGAACTTTCCAGTGCCTTTCTCTCTTCTGATGCAAGATTAAGCATGTCTGTTTCAGTAGGTCCTGGAGCTACGCAATTCACTAGAATGCCATGCTGGACAAGGTCACGAGCGATAGACTTTGTGAAGGCAATAATTCCACCTTTGGCAGAAGAATATGCAACCTCTCCGGAACGACCAATCAGTCCTAATGTCGAGCTGATATTTATGATGCGGCCCTCTCTGCGGCTGAGCATAGAAGGTAAGACAGCTTTAGTGCACAGAAAGACGCCTGTCAGGTTCGTGGTGATTACTTTATTCCAATCTTCCAATGAAGTATCTACCAGTTTCTTTCGAATTGTTATTCCTGCATTGTTGACGAGAATGTCTATTTTCCCGAATTCCTTCAACACGGCATCTGCCATTTTTTGAACTTCTTCAGGTACCGATACATCCGCTTTTGTGGCGATGGCTTTGACTCCATTTCCTTTACGGATATTTTCACAAACTTGTTCAGCTCGCTCCTTATTTATAACGTAGGTAAGCCCGATATTAGCTCCCTCTTTTGCCAAAGCATAAGCAACGGCTTCACCTATGCCCCTACTTCCACCAGTGACTAATGCAACCTTATTTTCTAATTTTTTCATATCGAATCTCCTTTTTGCTATTTGCCTGTTCAATAATTGGGACTCGAATGAACACACCGGGAAAAGGCTTTATCAACTTGCTGATGGAAGTGCTCTCCCCGCCGGGAATGATTAGCCCGTCCAAACTTGCCAATTCCTGGGGCAAACGGACGGGCAAAGCCTCTACCTCCAGTTGTCGCAATATGGCTATATGCTCAGCAAAGGCTCCCTGCGAGGCAAGGACGCCAATTCTCATGTTACCATCCTCTGGGTGCCAGCAGTTCTTCAGTAGGGATTTGCTTTATATCCAATCCGGCCATGGCTTCTCCCAGATTCTTGGAGACCTCGGCGATGATTTTAGGGTCTTGAAAGTGGGTGGTAGCCTCAACTATAGCCTTGGCTCTAACCTCTGGGTTGCTGGATTTAAATATACCAGAGCCAACGAAGACGCCGTCAGCACCCAGTTGCATCATCAGGGCGGCATCAGCCGGGGTAGCCACCCCACCAGCGGCAAAGTTGACCACCGGCAGCTTCCCTATTTTATGTATCTCGGTTACCAGTTCAAAGGGTGCGCCCATCTCTTTAGCACATGCCATTAGCTCATCCTGAGGCGTATCTACCAGTTTGCGGATGCCGCTCGTTACCGCTCGCATATGCCTGACCGCCTCGACGATATTACCGCTGCCGGCTTCACCCTTGGTTCTAATCATAGCCGCCCCCTCCCCGATGCGCCGCAGTGCCTCACCCAGGTCACGGCAGCCGCAGACGAAGGGGACCTTAAAGTCGCGCTTCCAGACATGGTGTGTTTCATCAGCCGGAGTAAGCACCTCAGATTCATCTATAAAATCTACGCCAAGGGCTTCAAGAGCCTGTGCCTCCACGAAGTGACCAATACGGCACTTAGCCATTACCGGGATAGAGACCGCCTTCATAATGGCTTCAATAACCGTTGGGTCAGCCATACGGGCTACTCCTCCGGAAGCTCTAATATCGGCTGGCACCCTCTCCAGCGCCATCACAGCGCAGGCACCCGCCTCCTGAGCAATCTTGGCGTGCTCGGCGTTGACCACATCCATAATCACCCCACCCTTTAACATCTGAGCTAGCCCGGTCTTAACCTTCCATGTGCCGGTTTCCATATTACTCTCCCTACTTCGTCTCAAGCCACGACT
>JAUWZG010000038.1 GCA_030615425.1 Dehalococcoidia bacterium | reverse complement strand
GCAATAATGGCTAGATTCTCCACCACAAAATGCGGGTTGGCAAGCATACCAAGGGAAACAAAAAAGATGGCACCGAAGGTATCACGTAGGGGGACAATATCAGCAAAAGCCTGACGGGCGAAGGCAGACTGACCGATTAGTAACCCGGCAATAAAAGCGCCAACGGCGGCGGATAAGCCGAAGAAGTAAGCGCCAAGAGCTGCTACCAGACACAGGGCGACTACAGTCAGCAGAAATAGCTCCCTGGAACCTCCCCCTGCCACCCGTCCCAGTAGCCAGGGCAGCCCCCACATTCCCAGAACCAGCATCACTGCAATAAAAAGCACTGCCTTGATAATGGCTATTCCCAGAGGCAACCATAATTCTCCACCTACCTCTCCCATGGCGGGCAAGATTATCATCAGGGGCACCAGGCTCAGGTCTTGTATCAGGAGAATCCCAATCATAACCCGACCGTGCCCTGAGTCAAGCTCCCCCCGCTCCATAAGGGTTTTAAGCACAATCATGGTGCTACTGAGGGCAATGAGAAAGCCAAAGAAGATAGCTTCAACCATCTCCCAGCCTAGCAACTTGCCCAAAGCTAAGCCTACCGCCGCCGTAAGCAATATCTGAGCTATGCCGCCTAAAATGGCGACCTTGCCCATTCGCTTGAGTTCGCTTAAAGAAAACTCAAGCCCTAAGGTGAACAGGAGCAGGATTACCCCGATGGTGGCCAAAGTATGGATTGTCTCCAGGTCATGAACCAGGCTAAAGCCGTGGGGACCGACAGCAATACCCCCTACCAGAAAGCCTAAAATGATGGGTAACCTCAGTCGGCGAGCTAGTATACCCCCGGCTATGGCAACGGCTAAGACAATGATAAGGTCAAGACCCAGTCCCCATTCTTCCATTGGTAGTCTCTTAATTGGGGAAATAGAGTAGCATAGCTATTCTAACATAGAAGTCGGGCTGAGTGCAGTGAGCAAAGATAATTTGCCAAGGTTCTTAAACATATGATATTATTGAATTTCACAGGAGTGGACAGATGCCCAAGATCTATCTTCTTGATGTAACCAATCGGGACGGAGTGCAGACAGCCAAGCTTGGCTTGTCCAAGCTGGAAAAAACCATGATCAATGTTTACCTGAATGAAATGGGAGTCTTCCAGTCTGAGTTTGGCTTCCCTACCACCAAGCACGAATCCCACTACTTGCAGGCTAACCTGGAGCTGGCTGAAATGGGAGTGCTTAAACCTATCCGTCTGGGAGGGTGGATAAGGGCTATCGTTGATGATGTGGAGACGGCGTTTAAGTTGGTACCCAATGTGCGCCATCTCAACCTCTCCATATCAACCTCAGACCAGATGCTCAGGGGCAAGTTCCAGGGGAAAAAGACCAGGGATGACATCATAAAGGACATGACCGAGGCGGTTGATGCCGCCCGGGCTATGGGCGCTGAGAGCATTGGTGTTAATGCTGAAGATGCCTCAAGGACGGGCCTGGATTTCCTAATCAAATTCGGGCTTGCCGCCAAAGAACACGGGGCGGATAGACTTCGCTACTGCGATACCCTTGGTTATGATAACCCCTTTACCATCTACGAAACCTGTCGGGCGCTGGCGGAGAATGTTGGCCTGCCTATTGAGCAGCATTGCCACAGTGACCTGGGGATGGCGGTGGCTAATTCTCTTGCCGGAGCCAGAGGAACTATAGACGGTGGTCAGGATGCTTATATCAATACCACCATCAACGGTATCGGGGAGAGGGCTGGCAATGCTGACCTGGTAGCCGTCATCTTGGCGTTGGTTAAATCAAAGGGCTTCGCCAAGAATTATCAGCTGGGCGGCTCAGTAAAATTAACTAAGGCGGCAAAGATAGCCGAGTTTGCCAGCTATGCCTTCGGCGTGCCCATTCCACTAAACCAGCCGGGGGTTGGTGCCAACGCCTTTGCCCATGCCTCCGGTATCCACGCTGACGGCGTCTTAAAAGACCCGGAAAACTATGAGCTGTATAGCTTTAAAGAGCTGGGCCGGGGTAAACCAAAGTTCGTGGAAACTGGCAGAGAGATTATCGCCGGGCAATATAGCGGCATATCTGGCTTCAGCCACCTGATGGGAAAGATGGACGTATCTTTTTCTAGTAGAGAGGAAGCTAATGAGATTCTGGAGCTGGTAAGATACGCCAATGTGGAAGCACAAAAGCCTCTGGTCGAAGATGAATTGCTGTTTATTGCCAAGTATCCCAAGATTGTCAAAAAGCTCTTAACCATGGTTCCGCTGGAGTAGCTATAATTCAAGTAGTGATAAGCGGGAGGCTGTTTTTACCAGGCAGCCTCTTTTCACGAGTAAGCAAGGTGCAGGTCACCGAAATGGACAATCAACTGCCCACCATGAGCCTGAAAGCCATCGGTACCGTCAGAAATGACATCAAGCAACCGATAAGGCACGGCTGGAGAGAAATCGTTTCCGAAATCGTAATTGACAGCAGTCTGACCGAAGCCCTGGACGGCTTGGACGAATTCTCTCACCTCATTGTGCTCTACTGGCTGCACCAGCTCCCTGCCAAAAAACTCTCGCTCAAGGTTCACCCTATGGGTAAGCCGGAGCTGCCGCTGGTCGGTCGTTTTGCCACCCGCTCCCCAAGCCGCCCCAATCCGGTGGGGCAGTCTACGGTTAAGTTCCTGGAGCGACGGGGTAACATATTGAAGGTTAAGGGTCTTGACGCCATTGATGGCACACCGGTCATTGATATCAAACCCTATATCCCGGGATACGATTCAGCCTCCGATGCCAAAGCACCTCCATGGATGACCAATCAATAGGAACAGCATTACTGAATATCTATCGCCGCCTCCTGGCTCACTTCGGGCCCCAGCACTGGTGGCCGGCAGATGAGCCTTTTGAAGTAATCGTCGGTGCCATACTTACCCAATCAGCTGCCTGGGGCAATGTGGAAAAGGCGATAGCCAATCTGAGGGCAACCGAGGCGCTGTCACCGCGGGCGCTACGCCGACTTCCCCTCTCCAAGCTTGCCAAGCTGGTTCACCCCTGTGGCTACTATAATGCCAAGGCGTTAAAACTCAAGTCCTTCGCCTTCTGGCTGGGCAATCACTATAAGGATGACCTGGATAGGTTTTTTGCCAATAATACTGACGACCTGCGCCAGCAACTGCTTTCCATCCACGGCATCGGGCAGGAGACCGCCGATTCTATATTACTTTATGCCGCCGGTAAGCCCATCTTTGTCATTGATGCCTACACCCGCCGCATCATCAGCCGTATTGGCTTAGCCCCACAAAAAGATAGCTATGCTGCCTATCAAGCCTGGTTTATGGAACATCTGCCGCCTGATAGCGGGCTGTTTAATGAATACCATGCTCTGCTGGTCTGCCAGGGTAAGAATGTCTGTCGTCGCCGTCCTCTTTGCCAGCAGTGCTGCTTAAGTTATATCTGCCACTTCTATGCCACCCTTGACGCCAGGGTAAGCGTTGGTTAAGATTGAGTTGTTGGGAGAACCAGGCCTATGCCCTATTCCACAGTTATTTACACCAAGAAAGACCATGTCGCCCATATAACCCTCAACCGCCCTGAAGCCGGTAACATCATCAACCTCAAGCTAGCTCAGGAACTGGAAGCTGTCTGCCGCCAGATAAATCAGGATGAGGATATTTATGTAGTCATACTTACCGGTGCCGGGAACAAAACCTTCTGTAAGGGCAGCGAATTGGAGAAATCGGGCGCCGTCTATAGTGCCGCCACTGCCATCGCCAGCATTGACCGACCGGTTATTGCTGCCATAAACGGAGATGCCCTAGGGCAGGGGCTGGAGCTAGCCCTGAGTTGCGATATCAGGCTGGCGTCAGACAGGGCAAAATTTGGCTTTCCCCAGGTGGCTCAAGGGCTTATCCCCTTTGATGGTGGCACACAACGGCTACCGCGCATTGTGGGCAGGGGCAAAGCCCTGGAGTTAATCCTTGCCGCTGAAACTATAACCGCCGAGGAGGCAGTTGAGATAGGGCTGGTGAGCAAGGTGGTCGGCGGGGCGAACCTGGCTGCCGAAGCTGAGGCGTTAGCCAGAACTATAGCCGCTAAGGGTCCCATTGCCCTGAGATTTATTAAGGAGGCGGTAAATAAAGGGCTGGACTTGACTCTGGAGCAGGGGCTTCGCCTGGAGGCTGACCTCTATTTCTTGCTCCACACCACCGCTGACAGGACGGAAGGCATCACTGCCTTCCTGGAGAAGAGACCCCCCAAGTTTAAGGGAAAATGAGCAATTTCGAGACTATTATCTATGAAAAGCTTGATAGCGTCGCTTATGTTACCCTCAACCGACCGCATGCCTTAAATGCCTATAACCTTAAGATGAGAGATGAGTTTTATCAGGTGCTGGGCGCCATCGGGGACGATTCTGAGGTTAGGGTAGCCATATTTCGGGGTGCCGGGGAAAGAGCCTTCTGTGCCGGCGCTGACCTTACTGAATTCCTCTCCGCCCCCTCTCCCATAATTGCCCGGCAGGCGCGCTGGGAGCGGGATATCTGGGAGCTTTTCCTGAGCCTCACCAAGCCGCTGATTGCTGCCCTTCACGGCTATGTTCTGGGTTCAGGGATAGAGATAGCCCTCTGCTGCGATATCAGGCTGGCTTCAGAGGATGTCCAGTTTGGTCTGCCTGAGCCGGGGCTGGGCATAATTCCCGCCGCTGGCGGTAGCCAGACCCTGCCCCGAGTGGTGGGTGGGGCTAAAGCGCTGGACATACTGCTATCGGGGCGGTGGGTTAAGGCTGAGGAAGCTCACCGCCTGAAGCTGGTCAACCGTGTGGTACCCCGAAAAGAGCTGTTACCAGAAACCGAGGGGCTGGCCAGAATAATTGCCGGCTTTGACCCCGCTGCCGTAGGCTATGCCAAGCAGGCTATCGTCAGGGGGCTTGACCTCAGCCTGAAGCAGGGGCTGGAGCTTGAGGCCAGGCTGGCTCGCCTCGTTACACTGAGATAGGAGTAAATTATTGGCAGAACAGAATCTTGATGCTCTGGCGGAAAAGGTGGCTGAGCTGATTGTTAACGCCAAAAAATTGGTGGTCTTCACCGGCGCCGGCATCAGCACTGAGTCCGGGATTCCTGATTTTCGCAGTCCCGGCGGCATCTGGAGCCGGTTTGACCCTGAAGACTTCACCTATCAGAAGTTCGTCTCCGACCCTGAGGCTAGGAGAAAGCAGTGGCAGATGTTAGGAGAGGGGCATCTAACGACCGAGGCTCAGCCCAACCCCGCCCACTACGCTATCGCTGAACTGGACAGGCTGGGTAGGCTGGACTGTGTCATCACCCAGAACGTGGACAATCTCCACCACAAGGCGGGGGTGCCCGCCGACAAGGTCTTTGAGCTCCACGGTAATGTGCAGTGGGCGGTATGCTTGAGCTGTGGTCAGCGCTATCCCTTTGAGCAGATTAAAGCCAGGCTGGACCAGGGTGAGGAAATTCCTGACTGTGAAGTCTGCCACGGGATGCTGAAGCCAAATGCTGTGCTTTTCGGTGAACAGCTACCGGCGGATGTTTTGCAGGAAGCTTCTAATCGCTCGTCTAACTGTGACCTTTGTATCGTGGTTGGCTCGACCCTGGTTGTCTACCCTGCCGCCTATATGCCAATCTACGCCGTTCAGGCAGGAGCCAAGCTGGTTATTGTTAACCTCAGCTCGACCCCTATGGACGCCGAGGCTGCCGTCCTCATCAGGGCCAAGGCTGGGGAAGCAATGTCCAAAATAGTAGAGCGGGTGAGAGAAAAAGTAAGCTAAAATGTGTGGTGGTGAAGAATGATTATAACCGAATTTCTTGACCTGGCGGCTATGCTGGTTCCGCAGAGAACCGCCATCGCCTTTGAGGGGAAGCGGTATAGCTACGCTGAGCTCAAGGAGAGGGTAAATCGCTTAGCCGATTCGCTAAACCGACTGGGTTTGGAAAAGGGAGACCGGGTCGCCATCCTTGAGGTCAACTGCAATGAATACGTGGAGGCTTGTTTTGCCACGGTGAAGGTAGGGGGTATCTTCGTGCCCTTGAACTTCCGAATACGGCAGGATGAGCTGACATACCTGGTGAAAACAGCCGAGCCCAAAATTCTTTTTCTCGGCAGCCGCTATGCCGATATGGTGCACAGCGTCCGCTCTCAGCTCCCCTGGGTAAAACATTTCATTATCATCGGTGGCAAGTATGAAGGGATGCTAAGCTACGATGAGCTTATTAGCTCAGGTTCAGCCGAGGAAAAAGCCTTCGCCCAGGTAAACGATGAAGACGTAGCCATGCTCTTGTTTACCGCGGGAACCACTGGCTTTCCCAAGGGGGTCCCTCAAGACCATAATGCCTATAGCTCCTATGTGCTGAGTAATGTTGACCCCCCTGATATGGAAGCGCTGCCGGAGACCAATGTTCTGGTCATGCCCCTCTATCATGTGGCTGGAATGCAGGCGTTAATAGCCGGCATCTATGGCGGCCGGACCATCGCCTTGATGCGGCAGTTTGATGAAAAGGAGTGGTTTGAGACGGTGCAGCGGGAGAAAGCCACCCGGGTGATGGTGGTGCCGACCATGCTCAAACGAATTGTTGAATACCCCGACTTTGATAAGTATGACCTTTCCAGCGTCCGGGTAATAACCTACGGTGCTGCTTTCTGTCCCTACGAGGTGCTGAAGGAAACGATTGGGCGTTTCCCGGGCAGAGCCCTGATAAATGCCTTTGGCGGGACGGAGACCTCTTCCACCATAGCTGCGCTCAGGGCTGCAGACCAGATAATCACCGGCAAAGAGACCGAGCCGGAGAGGGAGAAGAAGCTACAGAGACTGGCGACCTCTATTGGTCTACCTATGGAGGATGTGGAAATTCAGGTTCGGGACGAGAAGGGGCGAGAATTACCTGCCGGGCAAATAGGTGAAATCGTAGCCAAAGGCCCGAGAATAATGAAGGGCTACTGGAGGGACGAGGAGAAGACGAGGAAGGCTTTTACCCCCGATGGGTGGTATCGCACCGGCGATATGGGTTATAAAGATGAGGAGGGCTATATCTATCTTACCGGCCGTGCCGACGACGTCATTGTCAGGGGCGGCGAGAATATTGGTCCTGGCGAGGTTGAAAGCGTCCTTTCCACCCATCCCAAAATCGAAGAGGCGGCGGTGATTGGCGTCAGAGATGTTGAGTGGGGTCAGCAGGTCAGGGCTATAGTCAGGCTCAAAGAAGGGGGAACCGCCACCGAGCCGGAGATTATCGACTTCTGCCGCCCCCGGCTGGCTGGTTTTAAGCGCCCCAGCTCGGTAATTTTTGTTGCCAAAGAGCTGCCCAAGACCGCCACGGGTAAGGTTTTGCGGAGGACCCTCCGTGAGAAATACGGGGAGCCTTAAGCTAATCAGCCGCTGACTCGGCGACCAGCTCGGCAATATCCATAACCCTGAGCTTTTCTTCAGCCGCTTTAGCCTTAATCCCGTCATCAAACATCTGCAGGCAAAATGAGCAGGCAGTAACCACGATTTGAGCCTTGGTCTCCATCGCCTGCTCGGTGCGTAGCTCGTTGATTCGGCGGCCAGTGCTCTCTTCCAGCCACATATGGCCGCCGCCACCGCCACAGCAGAAGCTATTATTCCGATTACGCTCCATCTCCACCAGTGTGATATCGGGGATGCTGGTTAAAATCTGTCTCGGCGACTGGTAAATATCATTGTATCTGCCCAGATAGCAAGGGTCATGGTAGGTTACCAACTCGCCCCGACCCCTATTGACTTTCAACTTACCTTCCTTTATTAGCTGGGCTATAAGCTCGGTGTGGTGGATAACCTCAAATTCTCCGCCAAACTGGGGGTACTCGTTCTTTATGGTGTTATAGCCGTGAGGGCAGGCGGTAACTATTCGTTTTACTCCGTAATTCTTGAGTAGCTCAATATTCTTCTCCGCCTGCATCTGGAACAGGTACTCGTTGCCCAGGCGGCGAGCTGGCTCACCACAGCAGCTTTCCTCAGCCCCCAGGATGCCGAAGTTAATCCCGGCGTTTTTGAGCAGCTTAGCCAGAGCCTGAGCCACCTTGGTGCTTCTATCCTCCAGGGCGTAGCTGCAGCCCACCCAGAAGAGGATATCTATATCTTTATCCTCGGCTAGGGTCTTAATACCAAGCCCCTCCGCCCAGTCCGTCCTTGACAGGGTGGTTCCCCGCCACGGGTGCCCCCGGTCTTCAATGCTGCGCAGTGCTCCCTCCGCCGTCTCCGGGATGGAAGCCTGCTCCATCACCAGGTTTCGCCTCAGGTCAATAATCTTATTGATGTGCTCAACACTGACCGGGCATACCTGCTGGCAGGCACGGCAGGTAGTACACGCCCAGATTACATCCTCGGTTATCACCTCACCGATCAAGGCTTTGCCCGGGTTGGCCGGGGCATCTTTATTGCCCTTGAGCAAGCGAGGTCCCTCCTCCAGCAGATGACCCTTGAGGTCGTCAATCAGCTTCTTGGGGTTAAGCGCCTTACCGCTGGCGGTTGCCGGACAGACCTCCTGGCATTGACCGTAGATAACGCAGGAATAGAGGTCTAAAAGCTGCTTCCAGGTGAAGTCGGTTATCCTGGAAACGCCAAAGGTCTCTGCCGTCTCTAAGTCAATAGGGCGCAGGGCGCCTTTGGGCGGCGGCGACTGGAGAAGGACATTGAAGATACCGGCTATTATGTGTAGATATCGGGAGTAGGCGATGAAGACCAGGACAAAGAGAACAAAGCCCCAGTGCGCCCAGAAGAAGGCTACATGTGCCGTCTGCACTGAACTTGTACTGGCGTCGGCGAACAGCTGACTTAAGCCCGAGCTTATCGGCGGCAGGCTGGTGCCCAAGCCCGCCGGGGCATAGCCCAGGGCAATGGCCGTCGCCTCCTTAAACAGGTGGGTCATGGGATGGATGAAGACCGTAACCAGAATGACCATAGCCTCAATGGTCTGCTCTCCCTCAAGCCTTGGTGGTCTGACAATGTATCTGCGGATAATGCCCCATAAGGCACCGAGGATGATGAGGGGGGCAGCTATGTCCATAACCCAGGCATAGTAGAAGAAGAAGCTGGTATGTTCCATGGTCTCGGAGAGACCAAAGCCCCCGCCGATGATTATGAATAGCAAATAGAAGGGAATGTAGATGAAGAATCCCCACGCCATAAAGACATGACCTAAGCTGGCTCTATTCTTGGTAGTCAGGTTTTTAAGCTGGCACCATTGTCCTAATACCGAGACTGCAGTGCTCAGCAGCCTCCTCGCCATGTGACCAAGCCCACCCTCCCCTCTGCCCAGGGACAGATAGCGCCAGAGCTGATACATCCGGCGCAGGAAGAGACCAACGGCGAGGGCGAATAAGACCCAAAAAATCACATATCCTGAGATTCCCCAGTAGGTCATGCTAACCGGCGACATAATATCTCCTATCTAGGTCCAATTGGACAGTGAAGCCCCTAGCGTAGTCGGGTAACGGCGACAAAGATACCCAGCCCCAGAGCGATTAGATGATACAGTATATTAAATAGACCTAGATCCAAAGGAAGCACGTCAGGGAAAACAAAAGTAAGGGAGTAGCTTATAATTACAGCAATGCCACCGACAACGGCTAACCCGGTGCCACGCTTACGGTTGACCGAGAGGCTGACCACCTCGCCGATAGCATAGCCAGCGGCTGGAGCCAGCAGCAAGTTGAGGGAGAAGAAAGGAACCACCCACTCTATTGCCCCCCAGGCAGCGCCACAGACAATAGCCATGCCCAGCGCTATCCCGGCCGCCATCAGGTAGTATTTGGTGGAAATGCGATATGTAGGCAGTTTATATAACTTGGCACAATCCGGGCATCTGGCTCCTACCGGGGTCTGCACCATGCACTTGGGGCATATCGGCTTATCACACTTACCGCA
>JAUWZG010000077.1 GCA_030615425.1 Dehalococcoidia bacterium | reverse complement strand
CTTCAATTCGCCTCAGGCACCGCTCCTTACCCAAGACCGACATAGTCTGAAATAGAGGCGGCGCCGCCGTTCGCCCGGTAACCGCTACCCTTAGCACACCAAAAAGCTGCCCTGTCTTCAGCCCTAGCTCCTCGGCTAGAGGTCTAAGCACAGCCTCCAGAGACTCAGCATCAAACACCTCTAATGGCTCAAGTCTCTGCTTTGCCGTCTCCAATGCTTGAGTGGCTGACTGCTGGCTCATACCCTTACCTATCAACAGGCTAGGAGCATAATCAAGCTCGTCAATGAAGAAAAACTGAGCCAGCTCAGCTACCTCAGCCAGGGTTCGGGCTCGCTCCTGGATAAGAGGCATAATCTGCCTGATATATTCAATGGATAGTGGGCGCTTCACCTCGGCAGGTAAGCCACTATCCAGAAAGGGGAGGGCTCGCTGAGTAAAATCCTCCACGCTCAAGCTCCGGATATATACCCCGTTCATCCAGTTGAGCTTATCCCGATTGAAGATAGCTGCCGTCCGGCTGACCCGCTCCAGGGAAAAGCTGCTTATAAGCTCCTGCCGAGGTAAAATCTCGGTCTTATCATCCAGCGACCAGCCCAGCAAAGCCAGAAAGTTGACCATAGCCTCAGGCAGATAGCCTTGCTCACGATACTCAGTTATAGACACTGCCCCGTGCCTTTTGCTCAATTTGGCACGGTCAGCCCCCAGTATCATCGGTAGGTGAGCAAACTGCGGTGGCTCAAAGCCTAGAGCCTGATACAGAAGCAGGTGACGGGGGGTGCTGGATAGCCACTCCTCAGCTCTAAGAACATGGCTTATCTCCATCAGGTGGTCATCAACCACATTGGCCAGATGATATGTAGGATAGCCATCCGATTTAAGCAATACGAAATCATCAATGGTAGCATTTTCAAATACCACCTCACCCCAAATTAAATCGTTAAACCTGGTTTGCCCGCCAAACGGGGTCTGGAAACGAACCACCGGGGTAACGCCTTCAGCCTCCTTTTCCGCCCGCTCCTTCTGACCTAAATTGCGGCAGTGTCGGTCATAGCCCGGCGGCTGCTTACGCCTGACCTGCTCCGCCCGCATCTCCTCCAGGCGCTGGGGAGAACAATAGCAATAATAGGCATCCCCCTGTGAAACCAGGCGCCTGGCTGCCTCACGGTATAATTCCAAGCGCTGCGATTGAAAATAGGGGCCCTCATCCCAATCCAGCCCCAGCCACCTGAGACCATCAAGGATAGCCTCCACCGCACCCTCAACCTTGCGGGCAACATCGGTGTCCTCAACACGGACAATAAAGCTGCCACCATGATGTCGAGCAAAAAGCCAGTTAAACAGGGCAGTCCTGATATTGCCCACATGAGGATAACCAGTAGGACTGGGAGCAAACCGCACCCTAACCGATTTATTCATCTAAAACCTCTCTCCATGAACATGAAATTCAGCAATCCTTGACATCTCAGCCTTGATTTTGTTGAGTTCTGCCACAATCTCTCCCACCGTACGAATGCCCTTGTCTTCAATACCTCGCTTCAGCTTATTAAGTTGCTGAACCGCTTCTTGATAATCTGATTGATGGCGGGTGAGTAAAACCCTTGTGGCCAATACGGCACAGTTTCCGAGTAAGATAGTCTCCGCATATGCAGTAGGAGCATCATGCTTTCCAAAGACTTCCCACGGCCAAGCGGGCGCTCCCCTCTTGTCTCTGTGCCCATGAGCTAGCAGCGTCGAACGCACCTTATATAACCCCCTCCATTGTTGAATGCGGTCCAGAGCGGGGGACACTATCTTCAGCATAGCTCGGATTTTCTCATCGGATCCCAGGGCTTTTAGGTTCTTCCATTCTTCCAAAAAGGAACAGAGAAGTACCTGGATGTAATTGCAAACAGTAAATTTCAGATCTTCATCCTTAGCACGGCCTTCTGGAACCACGGCTTTCAATGCCCACTTAATCTGATTACTTAAAGTAGCCAGAATGAGCAGGGATTCCTGAAAAGGTGTAAACTTCTTCCCGTCTTTCATGCGTAGCATTTTAGTTTCCATTTTCTTCCTCTAACCCCCTGAACATTCTACCACCTCGCCTATAAGTATTCTAGAGATTAAGAAGTCGTTTTGGTAACCTCACCCCCTGTGTCCCCCCTCTGGGCTTAAGCCCTTTAGGGCGGAGCCTCTCCTTAGCAAGGAGAGGGGGAATTAATTATGGAAGAGAGGCTTCGCCTCTCTTCAACTCCCCTTAGCTATTTCTATTTGCTATTGAGTAACAATCGGGTGTTTTAGAGGGGCTACGCCCCTCTAAAAAATTATCTTCCCCCTGCTTCAAGAGAGTAAACTTAATATAAAGGGTGTTTAAGAGGGGCGACAGCCCCTCTTTTCTATTTCTCCCCCTTCCCCTTATCAAGGGGAAGGGGATAAAGGGGATAGGGTTTAATAAAAATCTAGGCAATATCTTTTAGTGCCTGCTCTAAATCTGGGGGGAGGTTGGAGGTGAACTCTACATATTCGCCGGTAGATGGTAACTTGAAGCCCAAGCGGCAAGAATGCAGAAACTGCCGAGATAGATAGGGTGATTTTACCCCATACACGCTATCTCCTATCACCGGATAGCCAATGGCTGACAGGTGAACCCGAATCTGGTGGGTGCGACCGGTTTCAGGTCTGACTTCAACCAAAGTATAGTTCCCTACAAACTTAATGACATAATATTGAGTTCGTGCCTCTTTGCCCTCAGCCACCACTGCCATTCGTTTTCGGTTGCGAGGGTCACGCCCAATAGGTGCCTCAATAACTCCCTCATCCGGAGTGAGATGCCCCTTAACCAACGCCAGATAGGCCTTTACTACCGAGCGAGCTTTAAATTGATTAATCAGATTAGCCTGAGCCAGGCTATTCTTAGCCACCACCATCACCCCTGAGGCGTCCTTATCCAGACGATGCACAATTCCCGGTCGCAGTGAGCCATCAATATCAGGCAGGTTGGGCAAGTAGGACAGAATAGCATTTACCAGGGTATGACTTGGGTGTCCCGGTGCCGGGTGAATAGCCAGCCCGGCTGGTTTGTCTATGACTAGAAGGTCGTTATCCTCGTAGATAATATTTAATGGAATCGCCTCAGGAGACAAGAGGCTGGGTGGAGGGGGAGGTAGGGTAATATTTACCCTATCACCAACGTGGAGTCTAAGTCCTGCTTTAGCCACATGGTCATTAACCGTAATATAGCCATCAGCAACAAGTTTTTGAGCCTGGGTCCGGGAGAGCTCTGGATACTTCTCAGCCACATACCTATCAAGGCGAACCCCCGGCTTTTCAACCACAAAGCTAAATACCTTGAGAGCGGGTATAAACATCACCCCCTTTAAGCCACTCTGGGGAAAGCTTAATTCTTCTGGGAAGCTATTTTATCTCTCTTTGTCTCTTGCCTCTGGCTAAACGCTAGATATATTAGCCAGCCAGCAAATACGGCAGTACCGGCGGTTATTGACGCATCAGCCACGTTAAACGACCACGGAAAGCCCACAACACCAATAAAGTCGGTAACCCCCTCAAAACGCAGCCGGTCAATCAGGTTACCCACCGTGCCGCCGAGAACTGCCCCCAGAGCTGCCTTGCTCAGCACATTGTTCAACAAGGGGAAGCGACGACAAACATAAAAGACATAGACGAGAAGAACAGCAATACCCACGAAGGAAGCTATAGTTAGCAGGAATAAATGGCCTTGAAACAAGCCAAAAGCAGCTCCAGTATTTGGGGGGGTACGGATTATCCGAAATGAACCCAGCTCAAACAGTGTTTGCTCTATATCTAGATTAGACCTTATCCAATCCTTGCTAAGCTGGTCACCAACCACCACCAATGTTGCAACAAGGGAAAAGACTGCATTCCACCACCACTTACCTTGAGGACTATCTACCTTTTGCATTCTTTGCCTGACCAGCCTTACAACTCAAGCACAGGCTCGCCTGGGGGAGGGCTTCTAATCGGGCAGGGTCTATAGGTTGACCACAACTGTCACATAAGCCATAGGTTCCTTTTTCAAACTTAGATAAAGCGTGCTCAATATCAGCCAGTTGGTCTCTGACACGCTTCTCCAAAGCTAGCCGCGTCTCTAACTCGAGGGTCTCTGTGGCTTCTTCCTCCCTCTTACCAAAGGGACTACCCTCTCGCCTCTCATTTGCCGGACGGACGCTAGCCCTTGATTGCTCTAATTCACCAATTAAACGCTTTTGCTCACTCTCCAAACGAGAGCGAAGTAAGTTGAAACTC
>JAUWZG010000041.1 GCA_030615425.1 Dehalococcoidia bacterium | reverse complement strand
CTCATGCTCATAGGTTATTTTCTCCCCGGTATGGGGGTCAGTATAGAGTAATCTATCAACAATGTTGCCCTTGACCGTCTCCGAGACTATCTCAGCCGCATCTTCGCTTTTCACCTGCTGGTAGAGGATGTTTTCTGGCTTGATTACCACCAGCGGACCTCTCTCACAGAAGCCTGGGCAGCCGGTTACCCTGAGAGCCAGATTGTTCTCGAAACCGCCTTCCTCTATTTCCCGCCTGAAGGCGGTGATAACCTCCTGGGCTCCCAATGCCAGGCAGCCAGTGCCACCACATATGACGATGCAGGTCTGGCTCGGGTCTCTACTCTTGGTTATTGATTCCCTTAGAGCCTCTAGCTCCTGTGGTGAGCTTAGCCGCTTAGTTGTTCTCTTCGCCATAGCTAATCGTGACTCTCCAGCAAAGTTTTCACCTTGTCGGTCTTCATCTGCCCGGAATACTTCCCGTCAATTATCACTATAGGTCCCAGGGCACAAGCGCCAACACAGTTGACCGTCTCCAGGGTGTATTTGAAATCCTTGGTGGTTTCTCCTGGTTTTATGTCAAGCTCTCGCTCTATCCCCTCCCGGATTCTAACCGCTCCCCTGACATGGCAGGCGGTGCCCAGGCAGACATTGATTATGTGTCGTCCTCTCGGTTTCAGGCTGAAAGCCTTAAAGAAGGTGGCGACACTATAGACCTGGGTCAGCGGGACATCTAAGTCCTGGCTGACCTGTGCCAGGGTTTCCTTGGGCAGGTAATTGTACTCTGCCTGGACATCCTGTAAAACGGACACCAGCATGCTTGAGTCACGCTGATAGCTGTCCAGTATTGATTTTACTTTCTGCTTCGCTGGCTTATCCTTTGCCTTCAACTATCTTCTCCTTAAGCTCGGCATATTCAGCACTGACCCGCTGCTGAATCTTATTTATTATATCCTCAGACAGGTGCCGGAACCTCCCTTGCAGCTTCATATAGTCGGTAACCGGCCTGAGTTGGGGGAAATCAAAATTTAACCTATACTTGCCATTTTCTATTTCATATAGTGGGAATATGCCGGTCTCTACTGCCAGACGACCCATCCTGATGGTTAAATCGGTAGCACATCTCCAGCCGGTGGGGCAAACCGACAGAATGTGAACATAAGCCGGACCCGGCGTTGATGCTCCCTTCTCCACCTTAGCCATCAAATCAAAGGGGTAGCTGGGGCAGGCAGTGGCTACATAGGGGATATTATGGGCAGCAACAATGGCGGGCATATTCTTCTTCCAGGTAACCTGCCCGATGCTCTCCTTACCGGCGGGGGAGGTAGTAGTAGAAGCACCATAGGGGGTAGCCGAAGAGCGCTGAATGCCGGTATTCATATAGGCTTCATTGTCAAAGCAGATATAGAGGAAGTTGTGTTCCCTCTCCAGGGCTCCAGATAGCGCCTGCAGACCAATATCACTGGTGCCACCATCTCCAGCCATGGCTACTACCGTGATTTCCTGCTGAGCTATTCTACCCTTCTTCATCAGCATCTTCAGTCCAGCTTCTATGCCTGAAGCCACAGCGGCGGTATTCTCAAACAGGGTGTGAATCCAGGGAATGCGCCAGGAGGTATAGGGAAGCTGTGAGGAAACTATCTCCATACAGCCGGTAGCATTGGCAATTATGGCATTCTGCCCCAGTGCCTTGCAGGCAAGCCTAACCGCCAGAGCCTCACCACAGCCGATACAAGCCCGGTGTCCGGGGGCAAAGTTTTCCTTCTTGGTTACTAATCTGGGAACATAGATACTGTAATTCTCCATTATTCCCTTACCCCAAATATCTCAAACTCGTTTGGGCTGCCTTTCTGCGAGATTTCTATACCTCTATTAATTATCTCCTCAAAACCAGCCGGGGTAATATCCCTGCCCCCCAGCCCAGCAACGAAGCCGATGACCTTTGGCTTCTTATCTTCACCATATAGCGCTGACCTCACCTCGGAGCAAACTGGCCCTCCGGGGCCACCAAAGGAGAGCGCCCTATCTACAACAATGAGCACCTCGGCATTTTTGACCGCCTGGCGAATTTCCTCAAAGGGGAAGGGACGCCATAAGCGGATTCTCACCAGCCCCACCTCTTTGCCCTCTCCCCTCATCTTATCTATAGCCGTCATTGCCGTCTCGCTGAAGCTGCCCATAGTCAGTAGCAGCACCCTGGCATCTTCGCTGTGGTAGCTCTCTACCGGGGAGTAATATCGCTGGAAGGTTTTACCAAATTCCTCCCAGCAGTTAAGGATTACCTCTTTGGAGGCTTCCAGATTTACTTCCTGAGCCTTCTTGGTCTCGGTATAGATAACAGGCGGGCCGAAGGCCCCCATAGTTATCGGCCTATCCGGGTGTAGCGGCAGGGGGTACTTATAGGGAGGGATAAATTTATCCACCTGGCTCTGCTCCGGGAAAAGCACTGGTTCAATCACGTGCGAGAGATAAAACCCGTCGAGGTGAACCATCACTGGCAGCAAGACCCTGCGGTCTTCGCCAATGCGGAAGGCACACAGGACATTATCCACCGTCTCCTGCCCGTTCTCGGCAAATATCTGAATCCAGCCGGTATCACGGACAGCCATAGCATCGGAGTGGTCACCCCAGACACTTAACGGTGCTGATAATGCCCGGTTAGCCACCGTCATAACTATCGGTAGCTGCATTGATGAGGCAACATACAGCACCTCATGCATCAGCTCCAGCCCCTGACCAGCGGTAGCGGTAAAGGTTCGAGCCCCGGCGGCTGATGCTCCAAGGCAGGCGCTCATGGCTGAGTGCTCGGATTCGACTGGAATGTAGGCAGCATCCAGCTCGCCATCAGCTACCAGCTCTGCCAGATGCTCCACGATGTGGGTCTGGGGGGTAATGGGATAGGCAGCCACCACGTCAACATTAGCCAGTTTGGCGGCTTCGCCGATTGCCAGCGAAACCTCAATACCTACTTTTTCGGCCATCACTCCTCCTCTGGCACCATGGTAATGGCTGTAACCCAGCACTCGCGGGCACAGATGCCACACCCCTTGCAATAGAATAGATTGGCTTCAAAATACCCCTCAGCATTTTGCCCCACGCACCCCTCGGGGCAGAAAATGTAGCAAAGGCCACACTTAATACATTTATTGGTATCAAAGATTGGTCTTTCCGACCGCCAATCGCCAGTCTGGTACTGGCTAGCATTCCCCGGCTCGGCTACTATTGAGCCGATTTCCAGGTCTTTCCAGCTAAACTCACTCTCTGGCTTGGTCACTGCCCTACTCCTTTACCGAGGTCTCCTCATATGCTTTCCGCATGGCGTTAATATTTCTCTCCGCCAGGCGGCCAAACCGATGTTTTAAGGGTTCAACCAGAGATTCCAGTCCCACCACGCCGCTGGCTCTAACTAGCGCTCCAATCATGGTGGTATTAGCAATCGGAATGCCTAAAGTCTCCCTGGCGATACCGGTAGCATCAACCTTAGCTAGCTTGCATTTAGTCTTAATCTGGGCTTCAATGTCTTCAAATGACCTCTTGGTGTTAATTATCACTATACCGTTTTCCTTAAGTCCTACGGCAACATTCACAATGCCAAGTAGCCCGGGGTCAAGCACCACTACTATATCAGGTTGGGCTATCTCAGCCCTTATCCTGATAGGTTCCTGGCTGTTTATTCTGACAAAAGCCAGTACCGGTGCTCCCCTCCTCTCCGGGCCAAAGCTGGGGAAGGCTTGAGCATATTTACCTTCTCTTATTGCCGCCTGTGCCACCAGCTCGGCGGAGGTAACTGCACCCTGCCCGCCACGACCATGCCATCTTATTTCAATAAGTCCGTTTTTGGCTATCACTTTAGCCTCTTAGCTAATACTAAAAACGCCCCTGGAGCGACTTGAACGCTCGCACCCAGCTCCGGAGGCTGGTGCTCTATCCACCTGAGCTACAGGGGCGAATACAACTTAATATAATACCTTATAACCCCGGAATGATGCAAACAGGCTACGGCTTTGGCTCCGTTGCCCTCACTACCAGCACCGGTGCCTTACTGGCCTGCACCACCTTATTGGCGATACTGCCAAAGACCCATTTGGCGATACCTGAGTGCCCATGGCTCGATATAGCAATTAAACTAGCGCCCTCTTCCTCAGCGAACTTAATAATTTCCCGGGCAATGTCGCCTACCCTGAGCTCAACCCTAACCTTGCCCTTGCTACTCTTTAATCGCTGGTAGACCTTGTTTAAATATTTTCTGGCTTCTGCCTTGACCGATTCCAGATGCTGTTCGGGGTAAAGAATGTAATCCAGACCGCCAACGGTGCGCATATGCTGCCCCGCCGGCACCACCCCGAGCAGGATAACCTCTGACTTCAACCGGCCCATAAGCTCCCCAATATAGGGCACCGCCGCTTCACCAGCTTCTGAACCGTCCAGGGGGAGGAGAATCCTATTTAACAGGTGCTTCCCCACCACCCTTGGCTGCGGCTTGGTAGCCCTGATAAGCAACAGCGGCACCCTGATGGCATGAAGCACCTTGCTGGCTACACCCCCCACCACCCATGGCGTTATGCCGGAGCGTCCGTGAGAGGTCATAATGATGAGACTGACATCGTTTTTCTCGGCATAGTCAATAATCCCCCCCGCCGCTCTACCGGGGAGAACTAAGGGGCTGACCTTTTTGATGGGCTTCCTCATTTGTCCTGCCATTTCTTCAATGTAAAGCTGATGCATATGGCGATACTGACTCTCCGCAGGCTCACTGACATACACCAGGACAATCTCAGAATTGAAGGCTATAGCCAGCTCTTCGGCATAGGGAAGAGCTAGCTCAGCTAGGTCGGAACCATCTAACGGAACAAGAATCTTTTCCCACATTTTCCACCTCCCTCTAAGCGTATCTTATCACTAAATACAGCCAGCATAGGGAAAGCACCATAATCATCGCCGGGATAGCATATTTGCAGAACTTCCCCCAACTTATAGGATGGCCTTCCCTTGCAGCAATGGCTGTGCCGACGACATTAGCTGAAGCGCCAATTGGGGTAGCATTGCCGCCGATGTCTGTCCCCAAGGCTAAAGTCCAGGCCAGAGTGGGTAGCTTAAAACCGGCCGTCCGGGAGAGATTGACGATTACCGGAACCATGGTGGCGGCAAAGGGAATGTTATCTACTATAGCCGAGGCAAAGGCGGAGATCCACAGGATGAGGGGTATCACCAGAATCAGGCTACCCCCCGATATATCTCCTATATACTGGGCTAGAATATTTAATACCCCGGTTTCCTCTAGTCCCCCGACACAGATAAACAACCCGATAAAGAAAAGCAAAGTACGCCAGTCCACCCTCTTAATGATATGCAGGGCTTTCTTCCTCGCCGCCAGAAGTGTCACGCAAGCGGCAATAACACCTATTAAGGCCATGGATATGCCGGTTTCGGCATGGGTAACTATCAAAACTATTATCCCGATAAAGATGGCAGCATTGATGCGGAAGAGGCGGTGGTCGGTAATGGCTTCACCTGGCTCAGGATAGCGAATAGGAGAAGCATTTGAATCACCTTGAGATGAGGTAAGCGTCTTACGGAAGACAAAGTAGAAGAAGGCTAGGGTGAAAAGCATGCCTATCCAGGCAATTGGACCAGTATTAACAGCAAAATCGGTGAAATTATAGCCGAGGGCAGTGCCTATGATTATGTTGGGCGGGTCACCAGACATAGTGGCTGCCCCGCCAGTGTTGGCGGCAAAAATCTCGGCGATTATTACCGGAACCGGGTCGAATTTGAGCAGGTGAGCCAGCTCAATAGTAACCATAGCCAGGAACAACAATACGGTAATGCTATCAATGAACATGGAGAGGAAGCCTGAGAGCAGCATGAAGACAATCAGTATGGGAACGACCTTGTAATTGACCATCTTGGCCAGTAGCAGGCACATCCAGCGGAAAAACCCTACCTCCCCCAACCCCTCCACCATGGTCATCATGCCACCAATAAAGACGATGGTCTGCCAGTTTACGCCGTAAGACTCTATATGCTCTTGCCCCGGTATCCAGAACCTTAACTGCCCCAGCTGCTCCAGGTTCAAGACGCTGAGAATAGCCTCCGGGCTTTTCATGACCACCAGAAAGACGATGAGCAGGGTAAGGGCAGCACCAACCAGGGCAGGAATAAAACGATGTCCCTTGCCAGCTATGATAGCCACAAACATGACAATGAAAATAGCAATGGCAAGGATTTGGCTTAATGTTAGCATCTATTCAAGCTTACAGGAAGACAAAGAAAAACTAGGTTATTATAGCCGAACTGCCCTTGTTCGTCAAAGAAGGGATAATCATTAAACATGGGTTTACCCAAGACCTATGCCTGAAGTGAATAAAGCATAGGCGCCCAAAATATAAAGCCCGATTAAAGCCAGAGCATGCCAACTGATGAAGGAAAAGGTCTTGCGCTTCTGTGGAAATCGGAGTCCAAGTATAACCAGAAGGCTCATCACCATCGCCAGCGCCGCCGTGATAAGATGAGCACTTGACACCGAGGAGAGGATAGGTCCTTGGGTATAGAAAAGGTCAACTGCGAAAATAATGGCGATATTAAACATATTGCTGCCTAGTATATCAGCGACTGCCATATCTATAGCGCCCAAACGGAGGGCAGCAATGGTAACCACCAGCTCAGGCATCGAGGTGCTAATGGCTAGAAATAGGCTGCCGACAAAGCTAGTCTCCCAACCTGTGGTCTCGGCAATTTCGCCACCAATGAATGACATCCATATTGCAGCGCCGATAACTGCTACCGCTGCCAACATGAATCTGAACCACACCGTCTTTACCGGAATGTCCTTATACTTAAGGGGGGCAGCTTGCAACGATGGCAATTGGTGACTGCGTTCAAAGCGGAACATCTGTCTCACCGCCACCAAATACAGGATGAGGATGATAATGCTCGGAATGCCAACCCATCCCAGAGCTACTCCAGAAAGCTTCCCCCCAGCTAAGATGCTCCCGGCGGCAATGGCAATAAGCAATATTCCAGCGCCGGCTGATGCCACATGTCTCAAGCGCACCTTGCTTAGAATTGGAGCTGGTCGGTAGAGGATGTCTAGCAGAGCTAAAATAGCCAGGTTAAGGGTGCAACTCCCGACGAGAGTGCCCAAGGCAAGGTCAGGAAGTTTAACTAAGGCAGCAGAACTCACCCCGATGACTAATTCCGGCACAGAGGTAATGGCAGCCAGTAGCACCAGACCTACCCACAGTCCACCCAATCCTGTCTTTTCACCGATAGCATCCCCATATCGCGCTAGTCTTGTCGCAGCGAATAGGATAATGACGAGGCAGACAAGATATTTTAACCAAACTAACCAAACCAAGATTTAAGGCTCCTGAAGATTAACAATATGCTGCTAGCATACTATATCAGGAGTAAGCTCGTAAAGTAGCACAGGGGGGCTATTTTCGTTTTTTCACCATATTTATCAATCCCGTCCCCGGGTTGTCTTGACAGGCTAGCTGACGTGCGCTAATATATCGTGTAGGAATAAAGGTCGGGGAAGGAACGAAACATCGTACTTGGAGGTGAAATCGACCTGAAGCAAAATATGATATATGAGCGGGGTGTTCTCTATCCGCAACTTACCTTGCAGATATGTAACTGTTCAGGTGTCTTCCACATAAATGCCTTAGTAACTTGATTTACTATCCACTTCTTTCCCATTAAGCCCTCCTCACCACTAAATGCCCCCTTTTATGCGCTACTCGGTAAAGCGCTCCCCTGCTGAGAATCTATTCTGTGGGTGTTGCCACGGTAAAGAGCATAAGGCTTCACTCCGCCCCGTTGTTTCAAAGGGAAGGGAGGTGAAAGCAACATGCTGGTTACCTGCAACGGGACTGATATTGAGATTGACAGAAAGCAGGTATGTCCCTACTTAGGATATAGTGCTGGTTACAAGCCACCGGCACGTATCTCATCTTTAGTAGGTGAGTATGTAGTGCATGCTCACCACCCCACCGAACCAGCATATTCACACATCAAGAATAGTGAGGACGGATATGCTGATAACTGAGGAAAATAATAAAGTACCCAACAGGTCTGTGGTCAAAAAAAAGGGTAAAGTTTTATGTCAAAACCTGTGGAAAATATTTGGCCCTGATCCTGAAGGGGTATTGAGTAATATCGACGATGATGCGACCAAACAAGAAGTCCTAGAGCAGACGGGACATGTCATAGCGGTAAAAGATGTCTCGTTTGAGGTCCATGAGAGCGAGATTTTCGTTGTCATGGGGCTATCTGGAAGTGGTAAATCAACCCTCGTCCGCTGCATTAACCGGCTCATTGAACCAACCAAAGGCAAGATACTCATTGACGGGGCGGATATTGCCCAGATGGATAACGCCGAGCTTAAAGAACTCCGCCGTCACAAGCTAAGCATGGTATTTCAAAACTTTGGTCTGCTCCCTCACCGTTCTGTGCTGGACAATGTTGTCTTCGGTCTAGAGCTCCGAGGAGAGCGCAAGAAGGAAAGACGGGAAAAGGCCTTTCAGGCCTTAGAGATGGTAGGACTGAAGGGCTGGGAAAAGAGCCGGATACACGAGCTCAGTGGGGGGATGCAGCAGCGGGTGGGTTTGGCCCGTGCTCTGGCAGTGGACTCTGAGACCATTCTTATGGACGAGCCCTTCAGCGCCCTTGACCCCCTCATTCGCCGCCAGATGCAAGATGAATTCATCAACCTGCGCTCGGTAGTTGAGAAGACGGTGATTTTCATTACTCACGACCTTATTGAAGCACTGAAGCTGGGGGAACGTATTGCCATCATGAAAGATGGAGAAATAGTGCAAATCGGCACCCCTGAGGAGATAGTATCCCAACCCGCTGATGATTATGTGAGTGAGTTCGTGAGAGACGTGCCCCGGGGGAAGGTAATCCTGACAGAGAGCATCATGGAGAAGCCCGCCGTATTAGCTAGCAGCGACCAGAACCCTGAGACGGTCATAGAAGAGCTGAAGGCAAAGCGGGTTGCGGTGGCCTTTGTCACCGATGCTGATGGTAGGCTCAAAGGAACTGTGCTTATGGAGCAGGCGAAGGCAGCAGTACAGGAGGGGTTAACCAAGATAGAAAAGGTAACGCAAAAGGAATTCCCTTCTACTTCACCAGATACCCCGGTGGAGCAGATTCTGCCCTTGGTTGCCGAGGGGAACGTGCCCGTGGCTGTATTGGATGAAGAAAAACACTTGCTGGGGATAATCACCAGGCCGGTGCTGATTCGGGCCATGTATGCGGAGAACGAAAATAACAACCAAAACGAATAATTAAGGAGGTGATAG
>JAUWZG010000070.1 GCA_030615425.1 Dehalococcoidia bacterium | reverse complement strand
AGAGGGGCGAAGCCCTTATAGGGCGGGAGGGTGGGACGCAAAACGTAAGTTAAGCAGGGAGGAAAAACTTAAATTAAAACAGGGAGGGGATGGGATTACCTAATGAAAAATTTAATCAGGCTTTACGCCCGACCAAAACTCAATTCACCCATTATGCTGGCTTCATGGCCCGGCATCGGCAATGTATCCATCATAGTGGCTACCTACCTGAAGAGAAAGCTGGACTTTAAAGAATTGGGGGAAATTGAGCCCTCCTATTTCTTTGACGCCATCGGGGTAGTGGCTAAGGACAATGTAGTAGAGGCTCCACAGTTCCCCCAGAGCAAGTTCTACTACTGGAAAAACAAAGGCGGAGGAAGTGATATAATACTATTCATCGGTGAGGACCAACCATTCACCAAGGGATATGAGCTGGCTAATTGCGTCCTTGACGTGGGAGAAAAGTTTCAGGTTAAGCGGATATATACCTGTGCCGCCGCCCTGAGCCGCATCCACCACACCGAGCAGCCCAGGGTGTGGGGGGTGGTCACCAGCCAGCATATGACTGAGGAGCTGGAGAAACATGATTTGGTGCAGAGGAGTAACCTACAAATCGCGGGGCTGAACGGGTTGCTGATGGGCGTAACCAAGGAGAGGGAAATTGAGGGTATCTGCCTTCTAGGCGAGGTGCCGATGTATGCCACCCGAATCCAGAACCCGGTGGCTGCCTTGGCTGTGCTTCAGGTGCTGACCAGGATGCTAGATATTGAAATTGACGTCGCCGAGCTGGCTCAGACGGCTAAGGAGACCGCAGATAGAATGAAACAGGTTGCGGCTGAGGCTATGGGAGAATATATCGACCATTTTACCAGACCTATCTGGGAATACGGAGAGGAAGAGGAGGAATAGCAATAGGGAGCAGCTATGTCATTGCCCATCGAGGAGACCATTGCCGACCTGGGTAACAGTGATAAGCCGTTGCTCAATTCAAGGCTAGCCGAACTATCAAACCTAAACTCAGAAGAACTGGCGCTTTTTGAACAGGCATGGGCAGCCATTGAGCCAAAACGGCAGGGACAAATCATGTATCGCCTGGTCGAACTAGCCGAGGATAACTTCGAGCTTGACTTTGACAGCATCTTCAAGAGCCGCTTGAAAGACCCTGACGACGAGGTACGGAGCAAGGCTATTGAAGGTCTGTGGGAAAGCGAGGAGGCATCGCTGATTGACCCTCTAATCGAGCTGCTGGAGCAAGACAGCTCGGAGAAAGTCCAGGCGACGGCAGCCACCGCGCTGGGCAAGTTTGCCATGCTAGCCGAGCTTAAAAAGCTGCGCCCCAGCCATAAATCAAAGGTATGCCAGGCTTTACTGGCTGTAATCGATGATAAAGACAAGCCGATAGAAGTCAAACGCCGTGCCCTGGAGGCGGCGGCACCATTAAGCCTGCCCCAGACGGAGAAAGCCATTGTCAAAGCCTATCAAAGTGGTGAGCCCAAATTGAGAATCGGTGCTCTTTTCGCTATGGGTAAGAGCTGTAACCACTCCTGGCTACCAATACTGCTAAAGGAGCTAGCCAGCGCTGATGCCGAGGTACGCTACGAAGCTGCCAGGGCATGCGGTGAGTTGGGGGAGAAAGAGGCAGCCCCATACCTCGTAGAGCTCATCACTGACCCTGATGTTGATGTTCAGCTGGCTGCCATCCAGGCGCTGGGTAAGATAGGCGGTCCTGAAGCTAAAAACTCCCTTGAGCAGTGCCTGAATCACTCCAGTGAGGTAATCCAGCAGGCGGCGGAGCAAGCCCTGTACGAGCTAGAGGCCGGGGAAGACTCACTATCCTTCCGAATTTGAAACTATTGAGGGCAACATGATTGTTGGCAGTAAGATTAAGCTTCGGGGAAAAAGATTAGCCGACGCCCCAGATGATTATACCTGGCAAACAGACGCCGAGCTAGCTCAACTTGACGCTGCTCCACTGCCAACCACTACTTTCCCGCAGTATCTATCAGAATACACCAGCGAATTGCGCTACCCTTCCCCAATTAGACATCGGTTCGCCATAGAAACCCTGGACGGCAAGCACATTGGCAACTGCATATATTATGGCATTAATGAGACCAAGGGCGAAGCCGAGCTGGGTATTATGATTGGCAACCGCAGTTACTGGGACAAGGGCTATGGCGCCGATGCGGCAGCTACTCTGGTCAACCATATTTTCCACCAGACAAAGCTCAACCGAATCTACCTCAAGACCCTTAATTCAAACACCAGAGCGCAAAAGTGCTTCCAGAAATGCGGCTTCACCCCGTACGGAAACCTGAAAAAAGACGGCTATAGCTTTGTGCTTATGGAATTACACCGTAAGCAATGGGAAGTCTTAGAGGGGCGCTAGCCCCTCCTTTTTATATCTATCTTTTCCCACCCACCACCCTCTAAGGTCAGCGGCTACTTTTTCTCTCCCCTCCCCCTAAAAATTAGAGAGTTTTAGGGGTGAAACCCCGCTAGGGCGGGCAGGGTGGGAAGAAAAGGATTAAGTTAAAAACAGGGAGGGGATAGGGTCACCAAATTTCTATTTAGCTGGCTGGGATGGTGCCGGGTTTTCGTATCCCTCAAGCAATGCTTTGGGCACCTGGTCTATTAACTCCTCCACCGTCCACAGCCCTTCCTGTTTAACAATGGACTTCTTCTTTACCGGCTCGGAGTAAATAGCGATATTGCCCCCGGTGACATCAAACACCTGTCCATTTATATCAGCAGCCTCATCAGTGCAAAGATAGACAATAAATGGGGTTACTGTCTCCGGGCCGGGTGGATTAGTTAACTCCTCATACCGCTCCTTGGTCATAAGTCCCGCCTCATATCTCTTCTTGAAACCAGCCACTATCTCATCGCTAAGGGTAAATCTGGTGGCGGCGGTTGGGGCGTAGGCATTACAGGTTACCCCATACCGGCCCATCTCCCTGGCTACCGCCCGGGTTAAACCGACGAGCCCAGCTTTAGCGGCACCATAATTACAGTGCCCCACCGTGCCTAGCCAGGCAGTAGAGGTAGTATTTATTATCCGCCCCCACCTCTGCTCTCTCATCAAGCCACAGGCAAACCGGGTGCAATTGAAAGAGCCCTTGAGGAAGGAGTCCACGCATCTATCCCAGTCCTCCTCAGTCATATTCCAGACCATACGGGGGGCATCAGCGCCGGCGTTATTTATCAGAATATCCAGCCTGCCGAAGCTATCCACCGCCGTCTTCACTATCTTCTCCGCCACATCAAATTCAGAAACGCTGCCAAAAAAGGGCACCGCCTCCCCACCCATATCCTTAATCTCCTTGGCGGCAGTCTCAGCATCGCCGCCCTCGGTACCGGGGCGGCGGTTATTGGTCACCACCTTTGCCCCTTCCTTCGCCAGCGCTATGGCGATGGCTTTGCCGATACCTTGTCCCGAGCCGGTCACCACTGCTACCCTATCTTTTAACCTATCAGCCATCGGTTTCGCCTTCCTTTCTACTCTTTATAATCAGCCTCTGGAGGGCAGAATGACCACAGCCCTACCTGAGGCTATCTTCTCACCCTTGGGATTCTCCACCCAGAGGCTACACTCTAAATAGTGGCGCTCATTCTCGACATACTTCTTGGTCACCTTACCCTTGCAGGTAACAGCCTCACCGGGGTAGCTCATACCTTTATAGCTACAGCTCAGCTTCCGGAGCGCGCCTTGTTCCCCTATCCAATCGGTCATCAACTGACCCAGAAAGGCGCCTATTAGCTGACCGGGGACGATAACGCCAGACAGACCCCGGCTCTGGGCGAAATCCTTATCATAGTGAATGGGATTATAGTCGCCCACCGCCCCCGCCCACATCACCAACTGCGTGGTGGTCGGCTGCTTGACCAAGGGGGTGATTTCACTGCCTACGGTAACATCTTCGTAATAAAGCTGCTCAGTCATCCTAATAGCCGATAATCATCTGGCGGCACTTGGCTACCAGCTCCTGCCTCTGGTTTTTATAGCTGCTGTCAAAGGTCATAAATGCCATCCTGCCCATCTGACCCTGCCGCTCACGAAGGTTGCTTATTTGGAAGACAACGGTTATCACGTCGCCCAGCCTGATGGGCTGATAGCACTCAAGCTCAGTTCCACCCATAAGCACCGTGTTAAAGGGGGTTAAGGACATCAAGTCCTCCACAAACTGCTCAAACCCGATAGCCAGGATAAAGGTCGGCGGGGCGATAACGCCATCCTGCCACAGGGGGTTGGGGTCGCCCACGGCTCGGGCAAAGCGCCGTATCATCCCCCCCTCAATCTGGTATTCCTTGGGCTGCCACTCCACCCCAATTCTACTCCGCAGCCTGTCTATGCCCGATGAACTCTCAGCCATATCAAGAAGTTTACTTTGAGCTAACAAGCCGTGTCAAGAAAGAAAATTTACAAAGAGGGGCTGTGCCCCTCTTTGACTCCCCGATGAAGCGAGGGATTGAGGCGAAGCCTCTATAGGGCGGGTGGGTGGGAAGAAAGACAACTGAAAACAGGGGGGGAATGGGGTCGACTCCACAGAGAAACATTTAAACCAGCCCAGAAAAAGCCAAATCCCTTGACGACCGACCCAAGCTAGGTTACATTATCCATAACATCGGAAAGGAGGCAGGAATGACCTCACGCAATGTAAAAAGAGCTAAGGCAAGTGATGACTTCGCTATTCAGACCTTTAACCTGACCCGGAAGTTCAATAGTCTGGTGGCGGTAGATGGTATCGACCTTAATATTAAGCGGGGAGAGCTATTTGCCCTGCTTGGTCCTAATGGTGCTGGCAAAACCACTACCATCAATATGCTGTGCTGCCTGCTCAAACCAACCAGCGGCACCGCCCAGGTACTGGGTTATGACATCCTCAAGCAGCCGTTTAAGATTAAGGAAACCATCGGCGTCTCACCCCAGGAGACGGTTATCTCCGGCCATCTCAACCCGCAGGAAAACCTCGAGCTAATAGGCAAGATTCACGGCATAGATGCCGGGGAGCTAAAGAGCCGGGCGCAGGAGCTA
>JAUWZG010000056.1 GCA_030615425.1 Dehalococcoidia bacterium | reverse complement strand
ACTGCCTGCCATACTGGCTGCCCATGTCTGGGTCTCCGGCGCCCAGGTAGGCTCAGAGAGGTCAATGACCATAGGGCAGGAGCATGCCTTGCTGCTGAGCAATGTTGCCCATCCCGCCTTTGATTATATCGCCTTGGGTCATATTCATAAGCACCAGGTCTTAAGCCATAACCCGCCGGTGGTTTATGCCGGTAGTCTGGAGCGGCTGGATTTCAGCGAAGGGGAAGATGATAAGGGATTTTATCTGGTAGAAATTGAGCCGGATAGTGAAACAGGCAAAAGGCGGACTTCCTTTGACTTTCACCAGGTAGTTGGGCGCCGCTTTGTCACCATCGATATTAATATAGAGCCACAGGATGCTGAGCCGACATCAACGGTGCTCAGAGCTATCGCCGAGCAGCAAGACAAGGTCAGGGATGCCATAGTGCGGCTCCAGATTAGCCTGCCGACGGAGATTGAAGGTCAGCTCAGAGATAATGATATCAGGAATATGGCGCGGGAGGCTCACTACTTTACCATCGCCCAGGACATTAAGCGGGAGACCCGCCTCAGACTGGGGCAATGGACTGCTGAAGAGATTGCCCCTTCTGATGCCCTCAAAGCCTACTTGGAATCAAAGAAGGTATCCCCAGAGCGAGCCAAGCTTCTGCTTGAGTATGGGGAAAAGCTTATCCAGGAGCAGAGGACTAAGCAGGGATAAAAAGTATGGAAGGAGGGCAGCAATGGTAAGAGTGGTAATACAGCGCCACCTGAAGGAAGGTAAGAAAGGAGACCTGATGCCGCTGCTCAGGGAACTCAGGGCTGCCGCTATGAACTACCCTGGCTATATAACCGGAGAAACCCTGGCCAGCACTGGAGACCTGTCTATTATCTCGGTGCTGAGCACATGGCAGAGCCTGGAGGACTGGAAAGCATGGGAGAAATCAGAGCCACGAATTAAGTTATATAAACAAATTGAGCCGCTTTTGGCGGAGAAACCCAGAGTCAGCATCTATCAGGTGGTGGCTACCGAGGAGAAGTAATCCGCAGCCACAATTGCTTGACTTCTCATTCACGGTGAGATAGACTATACGTTGGGTGTTACCAGATAATAACACCGGTTAAAGCTGAGAACTTTCCCCCAAAGTCTCAGCTTTATTGTGGTAAAAACAAGATTCCGATGAAGATTGCTATTAGCGGTAAGGGTGGAGTGGGGAAGACCATATTAGCCTCTCTCCTTTCCCGAACTTTCGCTGAGGCTGGCCACTCCGTTTTAGCCATAGATGCTGACCCCGATTCCAACCTAGCCGCCACCCTTGGTTTCCCCCATTCTGACGAGATAACCCCTATATCTGAGATGAGCGCTCTTATTGAGGAGCGGACAGGGGCACCAGCCGGTAAGGCGGGGAGCTTTTTTAAGCTAAATCCTAAAGTGGATGATTTGCCAGAGAAGTATTCCCTAAAATATAATGGCATTAGATTAATGGTAATGGGGCGAATTAAAAAGGGCGGTACTGGTTGCTATTGCCCAGAAAACGCCCTCCTGCAAGCCTTAATTACCCATCTGCTCCTGGGAAGAGATGAAGTAGTTATTCTGGATATGGAGGCTGGTGTAGAGCATCTGGGACGAGCCACAGCTAGGGCAGTAGATAGATTGATTGTAGTAGTGGAAGCGGGCAGACGAAGTATTGAAACTGTCGATAGTATCGGTAAACTGGCACAAGAGATTGGCTTACATAATATTGCAATAGTAGGAAACAAAATCCGGAGCCAATCGGATAGAGAATTCCTAACTTCTAGCCTGCCAGGTTTTGAATTCCTCGGTTTTATCCCCTATGACCAAGCCCTAGTTGAAGCTGACCTCGCCAATCTTCCTCTCCTTGACTCTAGCCCCCAGATTATTAGGGAAGTTAGAAATATCTATCAGGCTCTGTTGTCTACCGTTTCAACAAATTGATTAAAAAGGAGGTTCCTGTGGCCTACGATGCGGTAAAAATGAAGGACTGGCAGATTTCGGAAGCAGCTGAGGTAAACATGCCCACCCCTGATGAGTGGCGGGAGAGACTAAACCTGGAAAAGGGTGAAATTATCCCCTACGGCAGACTATGTAAACTTGATTTCATGAAGATTATCGATCGCCTTAAGGACAAGCCGGACGGTAAATACATCGAAGTAACTGCTATAACTCCCACACCACTGGGGGAGGGGAAGAGTACTACCGCCTGCGGTCTTATGGAAGGTATGGGCAAACGGGGGCTGAATGTCGGTGGTGCCCTCCGACAGCCTTCGGGTGGCCCGACGATGAACATTAAGGGCACGGCTGCTGGTGGTGGTAACGCCCTGCTTATTCCCCTGACCGAATTTTCTATGGGGCTTACCGGCGATATCAACGATATTATGAATGCTCACAACTTAGCCATGGTAGCGCTTACTGCCAGGATGCAGCACGAGCGCAATTATGATGATGAGCAACTGGCTAGGCTTACCAATATGCGCCGCTTGGATATTGACCCCA
This sequence comes from Dehalococcoidia bacterium, assembly GCA_030615425.1. The sequence goes on along the minus strand of JAUWZG010000056.1, from coordinate 4,365 downwards.
CCAGGGTGGAGATGGGCTGGATTATGGACTTCTGTGCTCAGAGCCTGCGCAATATCATCATCGGCATTGGCGGTCGTATGGACGGCTTCATGATGCAGTCCAAATTTGGCATTGCTGTAAGCTCCGAGTTGATGGCTATGCTATCCATTGTCCGGGACTTAGCTGACCTGCGGGAGAGAATGGACAATATTACTGTTGCCTTTGATAAGAAGGGTAACCCCATCACTGCCGGTGACCTTGAGGTGGGTGGTGCCATGACCGCCTGGATGCGCAATACCATTAATCCTACACTTATGTGTACCGTAGAATACCAGCCACTGATGGTGCATGCCGGTCCATTTGCCAATATCGCTGTCGGACAGTCGTCAATCATAGCTGACCGCATCGGCTTGAAGATGTTTGACTACCATATTACCGAGAGTGGCTTCGCCGCCGATATCGGCTTTGAGAAGTTCTGGAATGTCAAGTGCCGCTACAGTGGTCTTAAGCCGCATGTCTCAGTGCTCACCACCACCATTCGGGCGCTCAAGATGCATGGCGGCGGGCCCAAGGTAGTGGCTGGTATTCCTTTGCCTGAGTCCTATACTAAAGAGGACCTTGGACTCCTGGAGAAGGGTCTGTCCAACATGGTGCACCTTATTGGTGTTATCAGGAAGTCCGGTATCAATCCGGTGGTATGCATTAATTGCTTCCACACCGATACTAAAGCCGAAATAGCCATGGTCAAGAAAGCGGCGGAGGCAGCCGGGGCACGCTGCGCGGTATCCACGCACTGGGCAGACGGTGGCGATGGTGCCCTGGAGCTGGCTGATACGGTTAAGGAAGCCTGTGAGGATAAGAACGATTTCAAATTCCTCTATCCCATGGAAATGAAACTGCGGGAGCGGGTAGAACAGATTGCTAAAGTGGTCTATGGAGCCGATGGTGTAGCCTGGACTCCTGATGCCGAGGCTAAGGCTAAGAAATTTGAGTCTGACCCTAAATATGATGAGTATGCTACCATGATGGTGAAGACTCATCTCTCTCTCACCCATGACCCGGCAATAAAGGGTGTCCCTAAAGGGTGGAATTTGCCCATCCGCGACGTGCTGATTTATTCCGGGGCAAAGTTTCTCTGCCCTTGCGCTGGAACCATCAGCCTGATGCCGGGGACATCGTCTGCCCCCGCCTTCAGAAAAGTGGACATTGATGTAAACACGGGAAAGGTCAGCGGAATATTTTAGTAGGCCGATAATCAATTAAAGCGGAGGATAACCGTTTGAGTTTTAACATTGCTGTGGCTGGGAAGGGCGGTAGCGGGAAGACTTCTGTTGCCAGCCTGGTTATCCGCTACCTGATGAAGAATGGAGCCGGACCAATTCTGGCTATTGATGCTGACCCTAACGCCAATCTGGGGGAGAGTTTAGGACTTGACATAAAACAAACGATTGGCTCAATAATTGCCTCTTTTAATGAGGAGAAAATAAACATCCCTCCCGGGATGACCAAGGAAGCTTATCTGGAGTATAAGTTAAACGAGACTGTAGTTGAGAGTAAGGGGCTTGACCTGGTGACCATGGGCAGGGGAGAGGGTCCGGATTGTTACTGTTATCCCAATCTTATCCTGAGGAAATTTGCCGATACCCTGGTGGAAAACTATCCCTATATGGTTATGGATAATGAGGCGGGGATGGAGCATCTGTCGCGGAGAACCACACAAGATGTTGACGAGCTACTTATAATCTCCGACCATTCGGTGAAGGGTGTTCGAACTGTGGCACGGATAAGGGACCTGGTCGCTGAACTCAAGCTGGTGGTGAAGAGGCAATCGGTAGTAATCAATCTTGTCCCCGATGGACTTGACCCTCTGGTGGTTAAGGAATTGAACCGATGGGGAATTAAACCCACCGCCACCATTCCCTTGGATGAGGAAATATATCAGTATGACCTAAAATTAAAGCCGCTGCTTGACCTGCCTGATACTTCTAAGGCAGCGAGGGCAGTGAGTGATTTGATGACCAAACTTCTCGGTGGAAAGGGGTAAAAATGACAGCACAGATTATTAGAGGCACTGAAATCGCCGTGCAGATTCGCGAAGAACTGAAAAAGGAGATTGCCGAACTCAAGGCGAAGCACAACGTCGTGCCCGGACTGGTCACGGTTCTTGTCGGTGCTGACCCGGCTTCACAGGTCTACGTCGGCGCTAAAGAAAAAACTTCAAAAGAGCTGGGCGTCTATTCGGAAAGGCACGACCTGCCGGAGGAGACCACCCAGAAAGAGCTCGTCGCCCTGATTGACAAGCTGAACAAAAACCCCAAGATTCACGGGATTTTAGTCCAGCTCCCACTGCCCAAGCACTTAAACGAGGGGGGAGTCCTCTACGCCATTGACCCCAAAAAGGACGTTGACGGCTTCCACCCGGTAAACGTGGGCAAGCTGATGATAGGGGAGCCGGACTACGTACCATGCACACCCGCCGGCATCCAGCAGCTTTTGATTCGGTCCGGCACCCAGATTGAGGGTGCTGAAGTAGTTGTCGTTGGCAGAAGCAACATCGTCGGCAAACCCATCGCCAACATCCTGCTCCAGAAGAGGGACGGGGCTAATGCCACCGTAACTGTATGCCACACTAAAACCAAGGATATGGCTTTTCATACCAGGAGGGCTGATATACTAATTGTGGCTGCAGGGAAAGCCAAAGCTATCACCGCTGATATGGTTAAAGAGGGGGTGGTGGTAATTGATGTCGGTGTTAACCAAATCGGGAAGACTGCTGAAGGCAAGAGAATCCTCTGCGGGGATGTTGACTTTGAAGCGGTTAAGGAGAAGGCTAGAGCCATTACCCCGGTTCCTGGTGGGGTAGGACCTATGACTATAACCATGCTTATGCTAAATACAGTAAGAGCGGCAAAATTAGCCGCCGGCATAGCCTAGGAGGTAGTTAAGGATGGAATATAAGATTGAGAAAAAGAAGGCACCGGGCAGGGAGGAGGTAGAGGTGCTGGGAGCGACCTTTGAGGAGGGCAAACCCGAGGGGGAGGATGTGGGGAAGTGGAGGCAGAAACTGGAGGGAAGAGAGGAAAAGCTCAAATATCTGCAAAGTGGTGAGCGATATTGGTATGGCAAAGACTGGTATGGTAGTGAGAAGCGGAAGAATCCAGCTTGAGTAAGGAGGGATGAGGATGGCATTTGAAATCCCTAAGACAGCGTATAGCGGCAAGATTAAGGAGATAAAGCTGGGCAGCAGTGAGAAAGCGGTAACAGTTGGCGGGGAGACATGCTACCCGCTTTACCTTTTTGAGGGGGAGATGCCCAACCTACCCAAAATAGCTATGGAGGTCTGGGACATGCCACCCCAGGAGTGGGCTGAGGCTGCCCTGGAGCCGTTTAAAGGGGTGACCGATGACCCGGTAGCCTGGGCAAAGAAGTGCGTTGACGATTACGGGGCGGAGATGATTTGCCTGCAACTAGTAAGCACTGACCCCAACAGGCTTGACCGGGGGGCGGATGAAGCCGCCGAGGTGGTCAAGAAGGTGGCTGATGCTATTGATGTCCCCCTAATCGTCTGGGGAACGGCTAATCATGAGAAAGATACTGAGGTTCTGAGGAAGGTGACCGAGGTCTGCCAGGGTAAAAATCTGATTATCGGACCAGTTGAGGAAGGAGACTACAAGAAGATTGGCGCTGCCGCTATCGGCTATCACCACACGGTGGTTTCGTCAACGCCTATAGACATAAACCTAGCCAAGCAGCTTAATATTCTGCTGGGCAACCTGGGTGTCCCTGACGAATTGATTGTAATGGACCCTACTGTCAGTTGCATCGGCTATGGCATTGAGTATTGCTACTCAGTAATGGAGAGAATGAGGATGGCCGGGCTCACCCAGCAGGATGAAAAGCTCCAGTTCCCTCTCATCTGTAATATATCTAAAGAGGCGTGGAAGACCAAGGAAGTAAAAATCCCAACGGAGGAAGACCCCAAGCTTGGGGATGCCAAGAAGCGGGGAATCTTGTTGGAAGCAATGTCAGCCATGGTGCTGATTCTGGCTGGGGGGGACGTGATGATTATGAGGCATCCCGAGGCAATAAAGTTGGTTCGAGAGATGACAGCTGAATTGACAGCTTCCTGAAAATAATCGGAGATTGGAAGGGGTGATGCCGGATGGCAGAAGAAGAGACCAAGAGCATTGATAGCGCCAGTGTTAGGATGATTGAAAAAGCAGCCGGTGATGGGGCGAATACTGCTTTTGATAGAGCTGAAGCGATGAAGCCTTGTCCTATAGGCTCGGTGGGCAGTTGTTGCAGCAATTGTGGTATGGGACCCTGCCGGGTGCCCCTGCCCAAGGGGAAAGAGGAGTCACCAGAGGAGGCAAAGAAGAGGCGGGG
>JAUWZG010000059.1 GCA_030615425.1 Dehalococcoidia bacterium | reverse complement strand
GGGGGAGAGGCTTCGCCCCTTAACCCCCCTAATACTAATGTTTCTGTTTGTAACTCAAATCTGCTACACTGTTTATGGCATAGTATGAAGAAATTTGCAAGGACTATATCCGGGGTTACCCCGGTGGCGGTGATGACCCTGCCTCTGAAATGCCCGGGGCAGTGCATATATTGCCCTACTTACCAGACTATACCCCGGAGTCGCCGGCAGTGCTGAGAGCTATAAAGTGCGGCTTTGATGCCAAGAAGCAGATTAAGTTAAGGCTAAGGGTTCTGTCCGAAATGGGGCACCCCACAGATAAGGTTGAGCTGATAGTGATGGGGGGCACCTTCCTGGCTTATCCCAAGGATTATCAATACCAGTTTATCAAGGACTGCTTTGATGCCCTAAACGATGAGGAGTCCGCCACCCTGGAGGAGGCAAAGCGACTTAACGAAACGGCAAACCATCGATGCACCGGACTCTGCATAGAGACCAGACCAGATTGGTGCCAGGAGGAGGAAATAGATAGGATGCTCGAGTTTGGCACCACCAGGGTGGAACTGGGGGTTCAGACCTTAGATGATGAAATCTATCGGCTGGTAAGAAGAGGGCATAAGGTTGAAGATGTAGTCAAAGCTACTACCTTGCTCCGGGAGCACGGCTTTAAGGTGCACTACCACTGGATGCCAGGATTGCCCGGCTCAACGCTGGAAAAGGACTTAGCCCTATCCCAGGAGCTGTTTGATGATGCTCGCTTTAAACCAGACGGCTTGAAGCTATATCCCACAATGGTGGTTGAAGGGACTGAGCTGGAGAGATGGTATCAGGAAAATCGCTACCAGCCATACGATGTCAACACCATGATTGACCTGATGATTGATATTAAGTCTATTGTGCCCAAGTATGTCAGGATATCGCGGGTGCTGCGTGATATCCCAGCTAAGTTTATCACCGCCGGCTGCAAGGATTCGCTGCGTGGGGTGATTAAGCAGCGAATGAAGCAGAGGGCAATTGAATGTAAGTGCATCCGGTGTCGGGAGTATGGCCATCGGGCACGAGATGGCTGGGAAATAGGCGAACCCCAGATGGTGAGGATGGATTATGAAGCCTCAGGGGGTAAGGAAATCTTGCTATCCTTTGAGGATGAGGCTGAAACCCTGTTTGGCTTATTGCGGATGAGGATTCAATCCAAGCCAGTAAGTAAGCTGGAACCAGAGAGGGAAGGAAATTCGGTTTTGATACGGGAATTACATGTTTACGGACCTGAGGTTCCCCTCAGTGAGCAGAAAGAAGGCGCAGCTCAGCATAAGGGTTTGGGTAAAGCTTTGCTCCGGGAGGCAGAACGAATTGCCAGTGAGGAATTTCAGGCGCCGAGAATGATAATTCTGAGTGGCATTGGAGCCAGAGAATACTACCGCACTGAATTCGGCTACAGCTTACAGGGAGACTATATGGTCAGGGAGCTAAGCTCATAGGCGGTATGTCTAAGGGGGTTTATCCCTTTCCAGTTGTCTCAGCCTGGCATCCCCGATGCCAAAGTGATGAGCTATTTCATGTCGGACTACCTGCTGTATCTCAGCCGTAATCCTGGCCTCATCCCTGCATTTAGCCTCAATTGGCTTCTGAAAAATAGTTATTTTATCTGGCGGCACCAGCCCGTAATGTCCGCCTCGCCTGGTTAGGGGCACACCTTGATAAAGACCAAGCAGGGTTTGACCATTCCTCAGCCCAACCTTAGCCAGTTGACTATGAGTTGGCCAATCCTCCACCACCACATCAATGTTTTCCAGCCTGGTGCGAAACTCCTCAGGCAAGCTATCAACTGCCCTTGCCACCAGCCACTCAAATCTTTCTCTGTCCATAGCCTTATCTCTACCAGCTAGTCACCTTGCTCACATACTCTACCACCACTAAAGGATTTTAGCATTCCGTGGTGACTAGAATCAGTCTTCTCTGGTCTTCTGAACAGACCAAATAACCCAGAGCACCAGCAGATAGCCAATAATACCAGCCGCAAGGAGCAGGGTAGCTATTATTACGCTAAGGGGTGAAGCAGCCTCAGGCGAGGGAACAAAGCGAACAAAGTGAATGGTGCCATCAATGATAGCACCGGTAGCTACTACCGTAGCAAATATTGCCACAGGCAGGCTTTTTAGCTTTTTCAGGCTGGGCTTGATAGTGAGGTAGAGGAGAAGGGCATAGGTGCCAAGAATGGCGAGTATGAGCAGGATTACTACCACCAGGCTGCCCACTGAGATGGGGCTAGTGAACTCCCATGCTAGACGGACAATTACAGCACTAAGAGCAAGCGTAAAACTCACTATCAACAATATTCTGAGAGGTAAGCTATTCATATCATTCATTGCTCCTCAGGTAGTCAATAGCCCATTGTATGGCATCCTCTCCCTCAAGCTCAAGTTCATAGTCCGGGTATAGCCCTTCACCCTCTATCAGGCGGCCATGGGGAGTAAGCCAGCGGGCATTGGTGATATATAACCCCGAGCCATCATCAAGCTGGCGCAGGATATTGACACTGCCCTTGCCAAAGGTTCTGCTGCCAGCAATGGTGGCGCGACCGTAATCCTGAAGGGCTCCAGCCAGTACTTCGCTGCCGCTAGCGCTATAGCCATCCACCAGAACCACCGTAGGCAGGTCGGTGGTTATTTCGCTGGGCTTGACCGAGGAAGCATCATGCTCGCCTTCATTATCCACCACATCAATCACCACCCCCTCCTCCAGGAAGAAGCCGGCGACATCAACCACTGTCCCCAGCAAGCCGCCGGGATTGCCGCGCAGGTCAAGGATGATGCCAGCAGCCGCCTGCTGGTTTATACTCTCCATCACCGGTACCAGCTCTTGAGCCGTGCGCTCGGGGAAATAGGTGATTTTGATGTAGGCGATTTCCTCCATCATCTCAAATTGGACGCTGGGCACCTCAATCTCAGCCCTGACTATCTCAATCAGCTCTGGTTCGGTCTCACCCTCATGAAGGACAAGGAGGCTGACCGTCGTCCCCTTGGGACCCCGGACATTGAGCACAGCCTCAGCCAGGCTCATGTCTGAAGTAGAGCGGCCGTCGATTTCCAGAATTATATCACCAGACCTGATGCCCGCCCTATCCGCCGGTGAATCAGCAATAGGAGCGATAATTATTATCTGCTCGTCCTTAACTGCCACATAGGCGCCGATACCCTCAAACCTACCTTCCAAATCCTGCAAACTCAGCTGGAAGGCTTCAGCATCCAGGTAGGAGGTGTAGGGGTCATTCAGCGCCTCCACCATACCCCTGATAGCCCCCTGAGCCAATGTGTCAGTGTCAAGCTCGTCCTTATCCACATAGTCCTGGAGGATTATGTCCCACGCCTGCTCCACAACATCCAGACCCGGCTCGGGGGAGGTTCTGGTGCCTAGAACACAGCCAACCCCGAAAGATATGGCGATAATAGCCGCCAATAAAAGGCTTACCGCTATAATTTTCATCCTTTTTGACATCGGACTCACTCTCCCTTAAAACGCTTTCAGTGGGTAAACAAGGCTATCTTATCAAAGAGGGGGAAGAAAAGAAAGGTAAAATGTGGTAGCAATCCTACTTTGAAGCGGCGACGGTGTCCACCATCCTAATGGTATCTTCTATGCTGGTGAGACTGAAGGATAGCCCAAGCTTTCTTAAATCGGTATAGCCCAGTCCCCGGAACAGCCGACGCCCAGCTACCCAACACATCTCATCATAGAGGGCTGGCCACTCCTTCCCCTGACGCTGAATGCAGAAGAGGATAAAATCACGAACTACTGGATCGACTGTTTCCATACTGGCTATTTCTAGAAATTGAACCTCTGACATTCCACTATATGACTAACCGGCTTAGCTGACAAGCTCACTGAGGGCTGTTGGCACTATATTTTTAGCCCTGATTATGCTTGGAAGCCCTCGGTTATAAGATTTTACTCCCCTTTTCTCAACTCCAAGCTGGGAGAGAAAGAAATTGTGAGGAAAAGGCCAAGTAAACCTGTAAGCCGAGTTCTGTACTCCGACTGGTCGGAGCGGTGACCATCTATCTAGCCCTGATGTCGCCATCAGGGTCAAGCGACCAACCCGGGGACAGGCCGGGCGTCCCTTTGTCCCTCTATTCGGTCTTGCTCCGGATGGGGTTTACCCAGCCGACCGGTCACCCAGCCGCTGGTGAGCTCTTACCTCACCATTTCACCCTTACCCCTTAGTTCACCCCAAAAATCAAGATTTTCGGGGATCCCGTTTAGGGGCGGTGTGTTTCTGTGGCACTTTCCGTAGGGTCACCCCTCCTGGGCGTTACCCAGCATCCTGCCCGGTGGAGCTCGGACTTTCCTCCCGCCTGGGGCGGGCGGTCACCCGGTTTACTTGACCTATCTATAGTGTAGTATGAGGGGTGCTATTAGTCAACCGACAGCAAGGGCTACCTTAATGCCAGGTGAGCCAGTTTATGAGCCTCGGTATTTTGTTCGCGGGGGGCATGAGTGACACTGAAGCCTTCCAGCGAGTCTTGTAGTTGCTTTACCTTCTGATACAAGGGTTTAAGAGCTGCCTTCTTTACCCGGTACCTGCCGTTAATTTGTTTTACCACCAGCTCTGAATCTGAGTTTAGTTCAACCTGCCTGGCGCCGAGGCTGATGGCTTTCTCCAGGGCGGCAATGATAGCCCTATATTCGGCCTGGTTATTGGTGGCTCGCCCAATACGCCGGGAAATGTGGGCAATGAGCCTACCCTGCTCGTCCTTTATGATAGCACCTATAGCCGCTGGCCCGGGGTTGCCCAATGAGGCGCCATCGGTAAAGATTACCACTCTTTTCGCCTTCATCTTTTTACCGCTTCAGGCTAAGAACAGGATACGCCCGCAGCTACTGCATTGCACCAAGCTACCACTTCTCGCCTGCTGTAACTCAGTGGTGGCCAGTGATATCCGACAGCCACGGCATATCCCTTGCTCCACCCTGGCTACCGCTGTCCCCTTTTCCTTTCTCAGTTTCTGATAGAACTCAACTGCCTGTGGGTCAATCTCGCCTGCCAGCAGCTGCCGCTTGCGCTCGAGGTCAGAGAGTGCGGTTTTGAGCTTCTCCGATTCATCAGATAGCTGCTGTTGCTGGCGCTGCCACTCAGCGGTCAAAATTTCCAGCTGGCTGCTTATTTTAGCTACCCTGGTTTCAGATAGCTCAACCTGGTCCATTATCTCCAGCGCTTTATCCTCCAGTTGGTTGCGCCTGGTTTTCAGCACATCAACCTCATGCTGGAGATTGGTCAGCTCCTTGGGGTTCTTTATCCGGCCACTGAATAGCATCTCTTCGGCAGCAGTGAGCTTGGTCACGATGTCCTCTATCTCCCATTCTGCGGAGTGCTGTTTCCGCCTTGATTCCTCCAGGCGCTGCTGCTCCAACTCAAGCTGGTTCTGAGCTCTGGCTACCTTCTGGCTTTCTCCCAGTTGGCTGGCAACCTGTTTTAGCGCCCGCTCACTGGACTCAATCTCTAGGTCGACCTCCTGAAGCTGATAAAGTTGCTTGGCAAGACCCATTTCCTACTTCCAGCCTATTCTATAACGGCTACGCCGTAATATCAATTGCGACAAAGGCTTATAGTCATATTAGAACATATGTGCTATCATCTTGTCTGGGGTAACAATTCAAGGTTAATCAAATAGGGAGAATTGTTTTCTTAGTTATGTAAAGGGGGGGCTATGAGACTGCTGAGGCTAGCCGTAGAGATTCAGAGATGGGACCTGGCCGCCCATACCATCGTCTTGGCGAGCGCCAGGGTACTGAAGAATGGAGATAGACCGTATGCCGGCAAAAGTAAAGCGAAAAAGAGGCGCCCCAAAGGGTAACCAGAACGCCAGGAAGCATGGCTTCTATTCCAAGGTGCTGGATGAGGCAGAGCAGCTGGATTTTGAGCTAGCCTCTGGTGTTGAGGGCTTTGATGACGAGATTGCCCTGCTTCGGGTTAAGATAAAGTCCGTCCTGGAGAATGACCCGGAGAATATCAAGCTGCTTATGGAGGCAACTAACACCCTGGCTAACCTGGTCAAGACGAAATATAACATCAGCAAGGAGCAGAGGAAGGGACTGAAGGAGGCAATAGAGAATGT
>JAUWZG010000042.1 GCA_030615425.1 Dehalococcoidia bacterium | reverse complement strand
TTGAACGCCAACCCCACCTGCTACCTAGCTACGGTAGAGGGGAATAAACCCCACGTGCGCGCTATGGGCATGGTTAAAGCCGATGAAAACGGCATCATAATCGAGACCGGCACCTTCAAAGATGTATATAAACAAATGTCGGCCAATCCTAATGTGGAGCTGTGTTTCTTCAACTCCAAGGACGGTATCCAGGTAAGGGTAAACGGCGCCGTTGAAGCGGTGGATGACCGCGAGCTGAAAGACGAGATAATCGCCCAGCGCCCCTTCTTAAAGCAGCGGGTAGCAGAAGGGGGCTACGAAGCTATGGGCGTCTTCCGGCTTAAAGGCTTGGCCTACGTCTGGAGCTTCGCCACTGGTTCCGAACCCAAGACCTATGTCCAGTTATAGAAATGAAGCGTAGAGAAACCGGTATTCTGGGTGAAAAACTGGCTAAGGACTTCCTTGAGAAACGGGGCTACCGTATCTTGGAGGTTAACTACCGCTGCCCCGAGGGCGAGATTGACATAATAGCCCGGCACAGAGATTATCTGGTCTTCGTTGAGGTGAGGACGAAAAGGAGCCTGGAGTTTGGCAGCCCGGAGGAGTCAATCACACCAACAAAAAGGGAAAGATTAAGGACGGTTGCCTCCCACTATCAGCAGACCCACAATAACCTGCCCCAGCTATGGCGCATTGATGTTGTTGCCATAGAGCTAGACCAGAAGGGGAAGCCGTCACGAATTGAACTTATTGAAAATGCAGTCGGCGAAGCCTGAGCTTTTCATCGGAGCTAGTTCAGTTGGTAGCTATATGCTCCTCTCCCTTGTTTTAATTTATGTCTTTCTTCCCACCCTCCCACCCTACAGGGGCTGGCGCCCTTCTTAAACCCCCAGGGAATAGAGAGTTCAAGAGAGGCTCCGCCTCTCTTATATAACTAATTCCCCCTCCCTTGTAAGGGAGGGGGATAATAGGGGGTGGGTTGCTGAGTAAGTGTCGAAGGGAGTAAGGTGTAGAAACAAGTACATCGGCTTTACTCTCCTAATCTGGCTGTGCTAGAATTAGCTGCTTTAGGAGCTGGGATATGGTTTCACCGGAGGCAATGTCAAGACAAAGACTGCGCATTATTGACGCCAATCTGAATCGTGCCGGCGAGGGGTTTCACCTTTTGGAAGACCTAGCCCGGCTGATACTTAATGACGCCAATCTGACCCAGCAGTTAAAGACCATACGCCATGAGATACTGAGGGGCGACTGGTCATTTAACCAGCAGCTCATCCAGTCCCGAGACTCAGCAGGCGACGTGGGAGTTGATATTGAGGCCCTTGGTGAGGAGAAACATAGGGAGCTACCTATAATGGTAGTGGCTAATGCCAGAAGGGTTCAGGAAGCGCTGAGGATTCTGGAAGAGTTAGCCAAGATTCCAAGTACCACTCCCAAGTTAGACCCCGATAAATTCAAACAAGCCCGCTTCAGTCTCTACACTATAGAGCAGGAACTGCTGTCCAAATTATCGCGTCAGGATAAAACCAGGCATTTAACCGGCCTCTATGCCATCATAGATAGCCAGGCATTAGGCGGTCGCAACCACCTTGAGGTGGCTGACCAGCTGATCCGAGGTGGAGTTAAGGCAATCCAGCTGCGCGATAAGCTCAGCAGCAAAGATAAGCTACTGCCTCTAGCTCATCAGCTAAAAAAGCTATGCTCTGAGCATGGCGTGCTTTTCATCATGAATGACTATCTTGATATAGCCCTGGCTACTGGTGCTGACGGACTGCACCTGGGGCAGAAAGACCTGCCCATAACGGTAGCCCGCAAACTGTTGCCTATTGACATAATCCTGGGCTGCTCGGCAACTACCGTAGACCAGGCTACCGCTGCTGAATCTGATGGGGCTGATTATATTGCCGTGGGCTCAATCTACCCCACCTCGTCCAAGGAAAAGGCAAAGGTGGTTGGTTTAGAGAGGCTGCGCCAAATCAGGCAGGCAGTAAGCTTACCCCTGGTTGCCATCGGGGGCATTAATAAAGACAATGTGGCTGAGGTTGTGGCTGCTGGTGCCGATGCGGTGGCAGTGATTACTGCTGTATTACAGCCAAAGGATGTAGCGGAAGCAGCCCGACAAATAATAGCCGGATTTGAGGCAGGCAAGTGAGTGGATTGACCGATAATCTGGAATCGATTGCCGACCAGGTTAGAGAAAACTTCTCGGCTAAAGACGCTGCCAGGGAGAAGGTGCTGCCCCTGTGCCGTGAGACGATTCGGCACTGCAGCAATGCTATCCGTGCTGTCCATCGCCGGGAATTTGACCAGGCTAAAGGATTGCTCCAATCAGCCCGTAACCTGTTAGCCGAAGCTGAGCAAGGCATCTCTGACTATGGTGGGCTCGGTTACTCTGGCTTTGTCAGAGATGCCCGAAAGGAATTTGCCGAGGGCAGTATCACCCTTGCCCTGGTAACAGGAAACCGCCTCCCTGGCCCTGATGAACTGGGTATTGATGCTGCCGCCTACCTGAATGGGCTGGGTGAAGCTGTTGGTGAGCTCAGGCGATATCTACTGGATAGCATGAGGCGGGGCGACCTGTCTCAAGGGGAGGAATTATTATCAGCCATGGACGATATTTACAACACCTTGGTTACCATGGACTTCCCTGATGCCATAACCGGTGGTCTGCGCCATACTACTGACATGGTTCGCGGGGTGCTGGAAAGGACGCGCAGCGACCTGACTCTAGCTATGGGGCAGAAGGGCCTGGTGGATAAGCTGACGGATTTCTCCACTGAGAAATAGGTGACAAATCCAGCTCCTCTTCCATAATCAAAACGGCAGCATTTTTCTTGACCACGACATTTTTGTATGTTAATATAGCTTGGTTTATGTGCTACACCTTTTGGTATTCCCCTACTGAACACAGAGAAGGCAAAGGAGGGCGAAATGGAGCCTAAAATTGGTGTCTATATCTGTCACTGCGGGACTAATATCTCGCCAACGGTAGATGTGGAGGCAGTTACTGAGTTTGCTCGGCAACTGCCTTTTGTTACTATTGCCCGCAATTATAAGTATATGTGCTCTGACCCGGGGCAGGAGCTTATTAGGCAGGATATTAAGGAGCTGGGGCTTAATCGGGTAGTGGTGGCTTCTTGCTCCCCACTGATGCATGAGCGAACCTTCCGCCGGGTTTGTGAAAGTGCTGATCTGAACCGCTATCTCTATGAGCACGCCAATATAAGAGAGCATTGCTCCTGGGTGACTGAAGACCGCGCCGCTGCCACTGAGAAGGCCAAGGCTCTGGTAAACGCCGCAGTAAGGCGTGTCTATTATCATGAGCCCCTGGAGACCAAGGAGGTTCCGGTCAACCCCAATACCCTGGTGGTGGGAGGGGGCATCGCTGGCATTCAAGCGGCTCTGGAGATTGCTGGGGCTAAACACAAGGTCTACCTGGTGGAAAGGGAGCCCAGCATCGGTGGACACATGTCGCAACTAGATAAGACCTTCCCCACCCTGGATTGCTCGGCTTGTATCCTTACTCCCAAGATGAGCGATGTGGGCTCTCATCCCTATATCCAGCTAATGACCTGTAGTGAGGTAGCAGAGGTCTCGGGGTATGTGGGCAACTTCAAGGTCAAGGTCAGGAAAAAGGCAAGGTATGTTGACCTGGATAAGTGCAATGGCTGTGGCACCTGCTGGAATATGTGCCCGGCTGTCATTGTGCCATCGCAGAGGATAATCCAGAAAGGTGACCTAGTAATAAAGAAGGTCGTGTACGGAGGCAAGCAAAATGGAGGTTAACCAGGTCGACCAGATTGTAGAGCAATATGGTGGTGAAAAAAGGAGCCTTATCGGGGTTCTTCATGATACTCAGACAGAGTACGGTTACCTGCCCAGAGAAGCCATCGAGCGCATCGCTGAGAAATTGGAAGTCCCGTTAAGCCAAGCGCTAAGGGTAGCTTCTTTTTATGCCGCCTTTAGTTTTGAACCGAGAGGACGTCATTTTATCAACGCCTGCCTGGGGACTACCTGTCACGTACGGGGGATGAGGAGGATTTTGGATAGAATTGAAGATGATCTAGACATAAAACCAGGTGAAACTACGGGTGACCATAGGTTTACGCTGGAGACCGTCCGCTGCTTGGGTTGCTGCAGTCTGGCGCCAGTGATGAGAGTCGATGAAAAGACTTATGGCCGTCTGAGGCGAGGTAAGGTTGGGGACATATTGAAGAGGTTTGAATAGGGGGGATTCTATGAAGGTAAAAACTTTGCAGGATTTGCAGAAAATTGCGGAGAAGGGGATAAAATCACTACACCCTGAAAAGACAAAAATTATGGTCGGGATGGGCACTTGCGGTTTGGCTACTGGCGCTGGGGAGGTGTTGGAGGCGATATCGGAAGAAGTCAAGAAGCAAAAACTGGATGTGGTCATCTCCCCAACCTGCTGCATTGGTTTCTGTCAAAAGGAGCCCCTCGTTGACATTTTACAGCCAGGGAGACCAAGGATAAGCTACAGCGAGGTGACGCCAGAAAGAGCACGGGAGTTGATTAAAGCTCTAGCTAAAGGTGAAATTAAAAAGGACTGGGCACTGGCAAAGATCGAGGAAGAGGAGTACTTAATAGAGGATAAAATCTGGAAATATCCCCAAGACTCACCACCAAAGGAACTGGAAGAAATACCAACTTATGGACAGCTTCCCTTTTATGCCAAGCAGTTCAAGATTGCCATGAGGAACTGCGGCTTCATAAACCCCGAAAATATTGAGGAGTACATTGCCAGGGGGGGCTATCACACCCTGTATAAGGTGCTGAAGGAACTCAAACCCGGGGAAGTTATTTCTGAGGTTACAAAGTCAGGTTTGAAGGGGCGGGGAGGCGCTGGATTCCCCACCGGCAGAAAATGGGACATCTGCCGCAAAGCTGCTGGTGATATTAAATACATAATCTGCAATGCTGATGAGGGAGACCCGGGCGCTTACATGGATAGGAGTGTCCTTGAGGGAGACCCTCATAGTGTATTGGAGGGAATGATTATAGGGGCTTATGCCATCGGGGCTAGCGAAGGATATATCTATGTGCGCGCTGAGTATCCTTTGGCGGTAAAAAATATCGGCATAGCCGTTAAGCAGGCTGAAGAGTATGGTCTGCTTGGGAAAAATATCTTTGGCTCTGGCTTCAATTTTACTATCAAGATGGATAGAGGGGCTGGGGCATTTGTCTGTGGTGAAGAGACCGCCCTTATTGCTGCACTGGAGGGGAGAGTGGGTGAGCCGAGGTTAAGACCTCCTTACCCGGCACAGAGTGGCCTGTGGGGTAAACCAACCAATATTAATAATGTAGAAACCTGGGCCAATATCCCAGCGATAATGGCTAGAGGCGCAGACTGGTATTCCCGGTATGGAACCGAGACCAGTAAGGGAACAAAGGTGTTCTCTCTGGTGGGTAAGATAGAAAATACTGGCCTAGTGGAAGTACCCATGGGCATTACTTTAAAGGAAATTATTTACGATATAGGTGGAGGTATTCCGGGGGATAAGAGATTCAAGGCGGTGCAGACTGGCGGACCATCAGGTGGTTGCATCCCCATGCAATTCCTGGACACACCGGTGGATTACGAGCGATTGGCAGAGTTAGGAGCTATTATGGGCTCAGGTGGCATGATTGTCATGGATGAAGACACTTGCATGGTCGATGTGGCTAAATACTTCGTTGACTTTCTTAAGAGTGAATCCTGTGGCAAGTGCACCTCGTGCCGCGAAGGTCTTGAAAGGATGCACGAGATTCTGACTGATATCACTGAGGGAAGAGGTAGAGAGGGTGACATTGAGCTTCTTGAAGAGCTATCTGAGGTGATTAGGGATACTTCCCTGTGTGCTCTGGGTGGAACAGCACCAAATCCGGTGTTGACTACGATACGCTATTTCAGGGACGAGTATGAAGCACATATCAAGAAGCAGCGCTGTCCTGCCGGTGTCTGCAAGGCGCTAGCACCAGCACCTTGCCGAAATGCTTGTCCCGCTGGAATAGATGTGCCCCGCTACGTTCGCCTGATAGGTGAAGGTAGAGCTTCTGAAGCCCTAGCTGTAATCTATGAGAAGATCCCCTTCCCCTCAATCTGCGGCTATGTCTGCTTCCATCCCTGTGAAACCAAGTGCCGAAGGGGTGAGGTAGAGGAGCCCATCGCCATTAGAGCACTTAAACGGTTTGCTGCCGAGCAGGATGGGAGATGGCGAGGGCAAATAAGGAAGATAGCTAAGCCCACAGGCAAACGTGTGGCTATCATTGGTTCAGGACCAGCTGGACTTACGGCAGGTTATTACCTAGCCAAACTGGGCCATGCTGTCACTGTCTTTGAGGCACTGTCCCAGCCAGGTGGCATGATGAGGACAGGCATTCCCGACTATCGCTTACCCAAAGATATCCTCAACAGAGAAATTGAGCAAATAAAGAGCGCTGGGGTTGACATAAGGACAAATACAAGGGTTGATTCTGCCAGCCAGCTTCTGAAAGATGGCTACGACGCTGCTTTCGTTGCTATTGGTGCTCACCAAGGCATCAAATTGGGGGTCGAGGGTGAAGATAGTCCAGGAGTGGTGGAGAGCGTATCCTTCCTGAGATCGGTAAACCTGGGTGAGAAGCCTGGGTTGGGTAATAGGGTTGCGGTCATCGGTGGTGGTAATGCCGCCGTAGATGCGTCACGCGTTGCCTTGCGTTTGGGGGCTAAAGAGGTGACCATTGTCTACCGTCGCTCTCAACGTGAGATGCCGGCTTCTAAGGAAGAGGTGGAGCAGGCACTAACCGAAGGCGTTAAAATAGAATTTCTCGCCACGCCATCCAAAATAGCGAGAGAAAATGGCGTGCTCAAGATGGAGTGTATTCGTATGAAGCTTGGTGAAGTGGATACCAGTGGCAGGCGACGCCCGGAGCCCATTCCGGGTAGTGAATTCACTATAGAGCTGGATAACATCATCGCTGCTATTGGACAAACCCCTGAAAGTGCAGCGCAACTTGGTCTCCCAGTCACTAAGATAGGCACCTTTGAGGTAGATCCAGATACCCTTGCTACCCCTAAGGAAGGTGTCTTTGCTGGCGGTGATGCTGTCAGTGGACCTGCTTCTGTTATCGATGCAATTGCCGCCGGCAGACAGGCAGCTGTTTCAATAGACCAGTATCTGGGTGGTGACGGCATGATTGAAGAGACACTGGTACCCCCTGAAGGTGTTGTAGAGTTAGCTGAGATTAGTGAAGAGGAAAAACCCCGAGTAGAAATACCATTACTACAGCTAGACCAACGACTTCGTGGCTTTGGGGAGGTGGAGCTTGGGTATACCCCAAAGATGGCCATTGAAGAGGCACAGCGGTGCCTGAAATGCGATCTTGAGGAACGATAAAGCAAGAGGCGAGGTGAACAGTGGGCAAAAGAACTTTGAAGATCAATGATAAAAAGGTCGAAGCCGAAGAGGGGATGACAGTTCTTGAGGCGGCGAAAAGTGCTGGCATTGACATACCTACCCTCTGTTACCATGAAGCGCTCGAGCCCTATGGCGCCTGCCGCCTTTGCACTGTGGAGATAACCAATTCTGGAGGGACAAGGCTGGTTACCTCCTGTCAGTACCCGGTAGAAGAAGGACTGGTGGTGAACACGGATACGTCACAGGTGGTAAAGGCACGCAAGATGCTAATTGAGTTGATGCTTGCCCGCTGCCCCAACGTTCCCAAGATACAGGAGCTAGCCCAGGAATACGGCGTTGACAAGCCAAGGTTTAAGGTCAAGGATGAATTGTGTATCCTCTGTGGTCTCTGCTCCCGGATGTGTGAAGAAGTGGTGGGGGCGAGTGCCATCAGTTTTTATAAACGAGGCTTTGAGCGAGAGGTAACTACTCCTTTTGCTGAGATTTCCGAGGCGTGCATCGGTTGTGGCGCTTGCGCTAAGGTCTGCCCCACCGGTGCTATCACCCTTGAAGACATATATGGCAGGGAGATAGTGCATAGTGAAATTTCTCTGGCCTCCAATGCCGCTATTCGGGTTCCCATACCCCAGGCAGTACCCAATGTCCCGGCAATCGACCGAGATAGCTGCATCCACTTCAAGACAGGCGAATGCAAGCTTTGCGAGAGATTCTGTGGTCAAGACGCTGTCAATTATGAGGTGGAAGACGAATATGAAGAGATTGAAGTCGGCAGTATAATCGTCGCCACTGGCTATGACGCCTTTGACCCAACACCACTCTATCACTACGGCTATGGGCGTCTGAATAATGTAATCACTGCCCTTGAGTTTGAGAGGAAGATTAATGCCGCCGGACCAACCGGTGCCGAGGTTCTACTTGAGGATGGCTCCCATCCCAAGACAGTGGCTATTATCCACTGTGTGGGCAGCCGTGATGAGAAGTATCACGAGTATTGCTCACAGGTGTGCTGCATGTACTCCATGAAGTTCAGCCACCTGATAAGAGAGCACGTTCCTGGAGCTCAGGTCATTGAATTCTATATTGAC
>JAUWZG010000028.1 GCA_030615425.1 Dehalococcoidia bacterium | reverse complement strand
GCCGGGACAAAACTTAGTCCAGAGGGGCAGGTTTTAACCAGTGGAGGGCGAGTGCTCACCGTGGTTGCCAGAGGTAAGACCATCGCCGAGGCGAGAGATAAGGTCTATGCCAATGTGCCCAGGATTCACTTTGAGGGCTGCCATTACCGCAAGGACATTGCTTTAATTAAAGAGGGATAGATTTTAAGGGGCGAAGCCCTGAATACATTTAATATCTTTTCCCGCCCGCCGCCCTTAAGGGGTGTGAGGGAGCGAGGTACAGGAAGTCCAAGAGGGACGAAGTCCCTCTAACATATCCTTCCCCCTCCCTTGTAAGGGAGGGGGATAATAAGGGGGAGGGTTGTTAAGTAAATGTCTAAGGGGGTGAGGTAGATAAAAATGCCATTAGTAGCCGTAGTCATGGGTTCCAAATCAGATACCGAAGCCCTCAAGCCAACGCTGGAGGTATTAACCCAGCTTGGTATTGATTATGAGGTTAATGTAATATCAGCCCACCGCACTCCGGAAAAGGCCCGGCAATATGGGCTGGAAGCGCAAGGTCGGGGGATTGAGGTCATAATTGCTGCTGCCGGTGGGGCGGCACACCTGCCCGGAGTCCTGGCCAGCTGGACTACCTTACCGGTCATCGGTGTGCCCTTAGCCACCAGTGAACTGGAGGGGATTGATGCCCTCTACTCAATAGTCCAGATGCCAGCTGGGATACCGGTAGCTAGCGTAGCTATAGGCAATGCTGGGGCTAAGAATGCTGCCTACCTGGCTGCCGAAATCTTAAGCCTGAAATATGACAAGATACAAAAAGCCTACCAGAAATATAGAAGCCAGCTACAAGGAGAAAAGCAATGATTGAGCGATATTCCAGACCTCGGATGAAAAGGATATGGTCGGACGAGAATAAGTTTGATAAGTGGCTCAAGGTGGAGATAGCCGTCTGTGAGGCATGGAATGAGCTGGGCGTCATTCCCAGAGAAGCCCTGTCCAAGATAAAGCTAGCCCGGGTTAACCTTAAACGCATGGAGGAGATTTTAAAGGAAACTCACCACGATGTGACCGCCTTCCTTGGCTCTGTGTCAGAGAGCCTGGGAGATGAATCGCGCTTTATCCACCTTGGTCTTACCTCCTCTGATGTAATAGATACTGCCCTCAGCTTGCAGCTAATCGAGTCCGCTGAGCTACTGAATCAGGATATAAAGGAACTCGTCTCAGTACTGGCGCAAAAGGCAATAAAACATAAATATACGACTATGATTGGTCGTACCCACGGGGTTCATGCCGAACCGATTTCCTTTGGTTTTAAGCTGGCACTGTGGACTGATGAGATGAGGCGTAACCTGCAAAGACTGGCTGAAGCCGAAAAAGTCATCGCTGTGGGTAAGATTTCAGGAGCTGTGGGCACCTATGCCACCCTTTCCCCTGAGGTTGAGGAGAAGGCCTGCGCCAAGTTGGGGCTGGCCCCGGCTCCGGTTTCCAGCCAGATTTTGCAACGCGACCGCCACGCTCAATTCGTTACCACCTTAGCCATAATCGCTAGCTCACTGGAGAAATTCGCTACCGAAATCAGGGGGCTACAGAAAACCGAGACCAGAGAAGTGGAAGAACCTTTTGCCGCCGGTCAAACTGGCTCGTCGGCTATGCCCCATAAGCGTAATCCGGAGCTTTGTGAGCGAATCTGTGGTATAGCCCGACTGGTGCGAGGCTATGCTCTGACTTCAATGGAAAATATCGCCCTGTGGCATGAACGGGACATCTCTCACTCCTCCACCGAGCGTATTATCCTGCCCGACTCCTGCCTTATAGTGGATTACACCTTGAGCCTTTTCACCTCAATAATGAAGGGGCTACAGGTTTACCCGCCAAAGATGAAGCGGGATATAGAGCTTACTAAAGGCTTGATCTTCTCCCAGCGGGTAATGCTCGCCCTTATAGATAAGGGCTTGAGCCGGGAAAAAGCCTACGAGCTGGTGCAGCGCAACGCAATGAAGGCATGGAAGGGGAATAAAAACTTCCTTACCCTGCTTAAATCTGACCCTGAGGTTACTGCCACCCTGCCAGTGCCAGAGCTTGAGCCCCTCTTTGACTATCAATACTACCTGCGTTATATGGACGATATCTTTAAGCGATTAGGCTTGACCGAGGCGCAATGGAAGGGTGGTGTGGCTGAGTCTTCAGAGCTAGCGCCAGGGGCAATATAATGAGCGCTAACCCGTCGGTTCTGTTAAATACAGACTTATCACTGCCCTTGTTTTTTCGGGGTAAGGTGCGTGATACCTATGACCTGGGCAACCAGCTTTTAATTATCGCCACCGACCGAATCTCAGCCTTTGATGTCGTCTTGCCCTGTGGCATTCCCAATAAGGGCTTGGTGCTGAATAAACTCTCTGCCTTCTGGTTTAACCAGACGAGAGACCTGGTGCCCAACCATATGGTGGAAGCAGTGGATGATGTTAGCTCTCTTGACGCTTATCTTTCTGCTGGGAGCCGTTTTGCCGCTCCTTCTTACCTCGCTGGGCGGGCTATGGTGGTCAGAAAGGTCGAGCGTGTCATGGTTGAGTGCGTGGTGCGCGGCTATCTTGCCGGGTCGGCGTGGGCAGAGTATCAGCAATCAGGCACTGTCTCCGGGCTACCTTTAGCTAAGGGGCTACAGCAGAGCCAGGAGTTGCCTCAGCCGTTATTCACCCCCACCACCAAGGCAGAAACCGGCCATGACCAGCCGCTAGCCATGGGTGAGATGAGGGGGCTGGTGGGTGAGGCTCTAGCCGAGGAGATGGAGGAGAAGAGTCTGGCTGTCTATAATTACGCCCGGGAGTATGCCATAGCCAGGGGTATTATCATTGCTGATACCAAGTTCGAGTTTGGACTGGACGGTGATAGGTTAATCCTCATTGATGAGCTACTGACCCCGGACTCAAGTCGGATATGGGATGCTGAGCTATATAAAGTTGGCCAGTCCCAACCCAGCTTTGATAAGCAGCCGGTAAGAGACTGGCTCACCAAGTCAGGGTGGAACAAAGAGCCCCCCGCCCCCATGCTACCCCCGGAGGTTATTGAGGCTACTACCGTAAGATACGAGCAGGCTTACCAGAGGCTAGCTGGTAGGAAGCTGAGCATTTAGCAGCCAATTTTTTATAATTAGGAGAGAAATATGCCTGAAGAGAAAGAGATACCTGAGTACTATTCAGACCAGTTTATGCTCGCTGGAGGACCTTATGGTGTAGTAATTAGCTTTGCCAAGAGTCCTCCCGAACCCGGGCCGGGCAAGGTGCCGGAAGCAGTAGCCAGGGTTCGGATGAGCTATGAGCACATAAAAACCTTGACCTTTGTTCTGGCTCGACATGTTAAGAAGATAGAGAGTGAAAACGCTGTGTCTTATCCTATCCCGTCAAAGGTCCTTTCCGGGCTTGGTATAGCCAAGGAGGACTGGGACGGGTTCTGGGAAAGCACCATTTTCCCGCTCTGATTTTGTTCAGCGGCTAGCGGAGGTATGAAGTCTTACCTTCAATGCCGGAGGCCATAAGCCTGTCCTCGGAGAGGTAGAGCTTTCCGTCTTCGGTCCTCTGTATAATCTCAGCCCTTGTCAGGGCGATCAGGGCATACGGTTTATAGTCATGCCTGCGGAACATCTCTTCCCTCATACCGGCGGGGCTGAGCTCCAGCTCATCGGCTGTCTTGGCATTCTTAATGTCAGTGGCGCTACTATTCCTGAAAATCTGTATTATCTGGCGAATAGCCCGCTTTAAGCGCCAGCGAGGGATTATAAATAGTGCCCCGATTAGCAGAACAAAAATCAGGACGGTGATAATTACGGTTGCTACATTCAAAGCTAATCTTCCAGTAAGCCCTTAGTGCTGGGCAGCTCGCCTGAAATCCGCTCATCAATTCTGGTAGCAGTATCTAAGGCTCTACCTAAGGCTTTGAATAGGGCTTCCGCTTTATGATGGTCGTTGACGCCGTATAGAATCTTGGCATGGAGGTTGAGCTTGGCTTCAATGGCGAAGGACTCAAGGAAGTGGCGGATAAGGTCGGTGGGAAATCCAGCCATGTCATTTTCGCTGAAGGGTAGCTCCAGCACAGTATATCCCCGGCCGCTGATGTCCACCGCCACCGTAGCTAGAGCATCATCCATAGGCACGGAAGCATCACCCATTCTTATAATGCTCCGTTTTTCCCCTAATGCTTCACCGAAGGCTTTGCCCAAACAAAGAGCGACGTCCTCCACCAAATGATGCTGGTCATCTCCGGTGGCTGAAATCTTCAGGTCAAACCTTCCATGCTGAGCTAGCTGAGCCAGCAGATGGTCAAACATTTGGAGCCCGGTACCGATCTCTCGTTTACCGCTGCCGTCTATATTTAGCTCTAAGCTGATGCTTGTTTCTTTGGTCTGTCGCTTGATAGCGGATACTCTATCAGCCACTTATCTCCTTTCCTATTTCTCGCAGCGCTTTAAGCAGGGCGTCGGTATGTTCTGGTTTGCCCACGCTAATGCGAAGGGAGTTCTGCAGCAACGGCAGGTCAAAGTAACGGATTAATATCCCCTTATCTTGCAATGCTTGCTGAATTTCGCTTGCCTTGCCCTTGAGAACATTGCAGAAGATAAAGTTGGCTTGGGATGGGAAAGGTTTTAACCACTCCAGCTTGCTTAGCTCGCCAAATAACCTTCCTCTTTCGGCGACTATGGCCTTTACCCTGTCCATTAAATAGTCAACATCCTTTAGCGTCTCCCGCACCGCCACTCTAGCTGCCACACTGACGTTATAGGGGAGCTTTAATTTCATCAGATATTCGGCGATTTTAGGTGGGAAAATGCCATAACCAATTCTCAATCCAGCCAGCCCTGCCCATTTGCTGAATGTTCGCAGCACCATCATGTTCTTATACTGGCTGACGAATTGGGTAACTGTTTCCCCGCTAAACTCAACATAGGCTTCATCTACTAATGTTGGTATTCCTGTATCGGCTATCTCCAATATATCTTGCTGGGGCGTAATCGTACCCGTCGGGTTATTGGGAGTAGCTAAGACTATCATTTTAGTTTCTTTATTTATAGCCGCCTTAACCGCACTGACATCAACGGCGAAATCTTCATCTCTAGGCACACTGGCCAATCTACCACCATATATTAACGTCCTAACACGAAATATATCAAAGGTAGGTATGCAGTTTATCAGTTCATCGCCAGGCTCAATGAATAGGCGTAGCACGTTATCTATCAGCTGGTCGCTGCCATTATCAGCTACAATGCAGCTGGCGTCAACCCCAGTATACTCCTGTAATTGTCGCCGAAGCTCGGTCTGCCCGGCATCAGGATAGGTATACAGGTAATTACAATTGGCTAAAGCCTGCTGAACACGGGGGGAACAACCGTAAGGATTCTCATTATCATCCAGCTTGATGACATCCTCTACTCGCAGTCCAAGCTTCTCAGCTATGGCCTCAGGCGCTTTACTAGGTACATAGCCACCAAGGCTTGCCAAATCAGAGCGTACTAATCTCTCTATTCCCTCAGGAGTCACCATGAATACCTCCTAATATAATCAATGTCCCAATAAATAGAATTCCCTCCGCTTGGGAGGGTTCTTTTTAATTTGTTACTGGCTAATTATTTACCTTTTCAATATACTACCCCCCAAGCGCACCTGGTGCGCCCGGTAAATATGAAGGCATAATACAAATGGTGAGCAGTGTAAACTAACATTTGGATTGACTTTACCATAAATAAGTATATTTTGTCAATAGCTTATCTCAACCGCCCAGCCGCTTCTCCACCGCCTGGGCGTGAGCCTCGAACCCTTCCGCCCTGGCTATAGTGGCGGCGGCTTTGCCTAGTTGCTTTAGGCTGGCCTTATCCACATCGACCACGCTTGTAAACTTGGTAAAGTCGAGTATATTGAGCGGCGAGCTGAATCGGGCAGTAGCCTTGGTGGGCAAAACGTGGCTTGGCCCAGCCACATAATCGCCCAAGACCACCGTTGAGTTGTCACCGATGAATATACATCCGGCGTTAGCTATCCGGTCGATATAGGCGTCAGCTCCCTTTACCATCAGGCAGAGGTGTTCCGGGGCGTAGAGGTTGGCTAGTTCTATAGCCTCATCTACACTAGCAACTACCGCTATCCTTCCTCTGTTTTCTAGAGATTCAGCAGCTATGGCTTGGCGTTCCAAGCCCTTTAACTGTTGCTCCACCTCTTGAGCAACCTCATCGGCTAACCGCCTAGAGGTAGTTATCAAGATGGCTGAGGCTAAGGGGTCATGCTCAGCCTGGGCCAGGAGGTCAGCAGCACAATACTTGGGGTTGACTGTTTCATCAGCTATAATTAACACCTCGCTTGGTCCGGGCAGTCCGTCAATGCCAACTATTCCCTATACCAGCTTTTGAGCCAGAACGACAAAGATATTGCCCGGGCCGCAAATCTTGTCCACCTTGGGAACAGACTTAGTGCCAAAGGCAAGGGCGGCAATTGCCTGGGCGCCGCCAACAGAAAAAACACGGTCAACCTGAGCAATGTCGGCGGCGACTAATGTCGGCGCCGGAACCGTCCCGCCCTCTTTGGGTGGGGTAACCAGGATAACCTCCTTGACCCCGGCAACCCTAGCCGGGATAGCCGTCATCAGCACCGTTGAGGGATAGCTGGCGGTACCGCCGGGGGCATAGGCGCCGATGCGCTCTAGCGGACGTATTAGCTGGCCGAAGCCTTTTTTAGTAGCAATGCTCCAGATATTGCGTTTCTGTTCGAGGTGGAATGAGTGTATACGCTCGGCGGCCAGTTTGAGGGCTGATACTAGCTCCTTGTCTACCTCCCGGTAGGCACTGGCTAGCTGCTTTTTACTCACTTCCAGTGAGGCGAGCTTAACACCATCAAACTTCTCGGTGTAGTCAAAGAGGGCAGCATCACCCCTGCTGCGCACCTCGTCAATAATCCGCTTGACCTTCGGCTCCAGGTCACTCTCGTAAAGCTCGGCTGAGATACGCCTGGATAATGCCGCTTTTGCTGGCTCAAAACCTTCAATAATTTTCAATTTATATTTCCTCCACTGCCTTGCGCAGGGTTGTGATAATAGGCTTTATCCTCTCCTTCTTGACAGAACTTGAAACCCGGTTGGTATTACCAATGAGGCAGGCTGTTGACTCAAAAAGGGTATCAATAATCTTGAGGTTATGTCTGGCTAAGGTTCGCCCGGTCTGGGTATTCTCAATCAGCAGGTCAGCGTCCTCGGGCAGAAAGGCTTCACTGGCTCCCCAAGTAGGGACCACCCGATACAGGCTGAGGTGATTGTCTCGGGCATACTTATCAGCAATATTTACATACTCTGAGGCTACTCTAAGCGGCACCGCTCGCTCAGCATTAAGCTCTCTTAAATCCTGGACATCGGCTACTGATAAGTCCTTGCTCACCACAGCCACGATTTTAACCCTGCCTGATTTCAGGTCGAGGAGTTCCCTCACCGGACTGGAGGGAAACTGGTAAAGATGTTCCATAAGCCAATCTCTGCCGGTAATAGCCAGGTCGAAATTGCCATTAGCTACCTGCAGTGGCATATCCTGAGGTCTAATCACCTTAATGGTGACACCGGGTAGGTTGGTGGTTGGTCGGCGATTTCCCACTGCCGATGGATAATCGTCAAGGTGAATGCCAGCTTTAGTTAGCAGTTGAAGGGTAGGCAATTGCTGATGTCCGTCGGGCAAGGCTAACCAAACTACATCCTTAGCCGCTTCTTCAGCAAGGTATTGAATTTCTGGTGTTGAAGGCTGTTTTTCTCCCGCCAGCCTTCGTCTCACAGACTCCGGTATAAGTGCCTCCTCGACAGATGACACCACTTCACCCATGTCTTTGGATTTCCAGCTATTCCTGTTGGCTATTAAAAAGGCACTGATACTGAGGACTTGGCTTATTGGCACCAGCCCGTAAAGGGGAAACTCCTCTGGGGTGCCACAGACCAGTGCCAGGTCAGCACTTTCCGGTGGATAAACCTCAGCTGCTCCCCACAGGGGAAAGATGCCGAATCGCCTCAGCCGGAGGTTGAGGGCAAAGGACTCAGCCAGGTTGGGATACTCGCTGGCAATACGTATAATGCCCGGCTTGGCTCGCACTTCCTCTACTGTGGATGCTCCCTCAGCAGGGCTGGCAGCTACATACAGGGCACCCTCTCCATATTTCAGATTCCTCACCTTCAGTAAGGCACTACTGGAGTATTTAGCCAGAAGCTCTTCAATCCAATCTGAACCACAAATGCCCAGGTCGTAGTTGCCGATTGCCACCTGAATAGGAATATCCCTCTCATGGAATACCCTGGCCGAGAGGTTGGGGAAACCTCCCGATTTAATCCGGTAAAAGCGTGTCCTCTCCTGGTAGCCAGTGAGTCCCCAGCCCGCTCTTTTGAGCAGGACAGATGTCTGGGCTAAAAGGCGACCCTTAGGCAGTGCTATTTTTAGATTATTTATCAACCTCGTCTCTCTTTGACTTCCTTTATTTTGCCCCCTTCCTTAAGGGCGGGGGGTGGGAAAAGATATAAAATTAGCTCCTTCATACTCTCGGTAATATTTTCAGGACCTCATTGATAGTCTGTGCCGCAATTTTTTGGTGCTTGACCAGGTCAGTCAAAATAAATTTTGGTGATTTACTTTGGATATCAAGCGTCCAGTCGAAATCAGCCTGTTTCTGAGCACCCAGATAGAATTCTGCCCTATAGCCGGCTTCATGGAGGCGAGCGGCAAGGCTAAAACCTTCTTTTGCCGCTTGTGGTTTAGCCCTGATTAGGACTCTCTGCCCCTGGGACTTAAGCAGAGCCTCTGGTTTTACCAGGTTCATCAGGCGGTCAAGGTAAAGGGCAAAACCGGAGGCAGGGGTATCCTTGCCTCCCATTAACGGAATAAGGGCATCATATCTGCCCCCGCCACCTATCTTCTCCTCACCCTTGAAAATCTGGAAAATCACACCGGTATAGTATTCAAAGCCTCTGCCTGAAGCTAGGTCAATCTGGTAATCACAGCCCAAAGCCTCCAGAAGCTCAGCGATGTTGGTGAAATCATCAATATAGGGCTTGAACTCGGGCAGGTCCTGGGCGAATAGAGCCTTCAACTTTTTTACAAACTCGGCTGATTTCCCCTTCAGGTTAAGCAAGGAGGACAGGGTTTTATCCAGTTCGGGTCTCTTAAATTTCAGCTCGGCCAGCGCTTCTATATCTCCATCTAGAATGCGGTCAAACATCCTGGTCTGTTCCTCAGCAGTTAGCCCCAGCTTGGCCAATAGTGCCCTTATTAATCCGGCATGGGATAACTTAAATTCAATGTCTTCAAGCCTTAGCCCTCTCAAAACCTCCAGAGCCAGCATTACCAGTTCTACATCAGCTAGGGAGGCGCCGGTTCCGATAAGCTCAGCCCCACATTGCCATCTTTCCCTCGTCTTCTTCCCCGTCGCCTCAAAGATAAAGACATTGGCTATGTAGAAGAGCTTAGCCAGCTCTTCCCCTTCCATACTATCAATATAAAGTCTGGCAACAGGGATGGTGCCATCAGGTCTCAAGACCACCCTTTCTCCACTCCAGCCATCCCAATCAAGGAAGGAATATACCTTGCCTAACATGCTCGGGGTGAGCGTTCCGGTGGAGGTGAATAGATGAAGATACTCAAGGGTTGGTGTCCTGACCTCCTCGTATCCCCATTTAAGGCAACAATCTCTAAATGCATCCTCAATGAATCGAAAGCCCGCCATTTCCTTCGGAGACAGGTCTCGAGTTCCTTTACACCTCTGGACTCTCATAGCTGGTAAATTTTAACACTACTCCTCTAGCTATTCAACTATACGAGAGTGGAACCCGCTTTTCCCCCTCCCCATTTTTAACTTATCTCTTTTTTCCCACCCACCCGCCCAATAGGGGTTGATGCCCCTCTAAGATACCCCGGTTAAAGCGAGGGGGCAAGGGATACAACTTCCCTCTAACAAATCAGGAGATTGGGGACGAAGCCCCACTTTCTTCTTCTCCCCCTCTCCAAGGATGGAGAGGGGGACAAAGGGGGTGAGGTTGATAAAGAATCTAATCTCAACCACACCATTGTTTGCAATGAGAGTATAAGCAATATATAATTCCATTTACACCCTTTTGAATGGATTATGGGCATATGAGTAAAGTTGCATTTAAAGCCTTTCGTCTTGCTTTCTTTATAGCTTTAGTGGTTGGGGGCTTATTAGCCGTTACCGCCAGGGCTGATAACCAGTCAATCCACATCCTGCATGTTGAGGGCACCATTGTTCCCGTAGTCGCTGATTATATTGATCGGGGCATTACCAAGGCTGAAGATGAGAATGCCACTGTCTGCATTATTGAGTTAGATACGCCTGGAGGGTTACTGGGTTCAACGGAGGAGATAGTCAAGAGGATTATGAATGCTGATGTCCCCGTTGTTGTTTATGTTTCTCCCACAGGCGCTTGGGCGGCTTCAGCTGGAACCTTTATTACTTTATCGGCTCATATCGCCGCCATGTCGCCAGGCACTACTATTGGCGCTGCTCACCCCGTAGCTGCTGGGGGGGAGGAGATACCAGAGGAGCAAATGAAAAAGATAGTCGAGTTCTCAGCTAAGTGGATGGAGACCATTGCCCAGGAGCGCGGTCGTAATATAGAAGAAGCCCGGCTAGCAGTAACCGAGAGTAAGTCCTTCACCAATGTTGATGCATTGAATGCTAACCTCATCGACCTTCGAGCGGATAATTTAGAAGACCTTATTTCCCAGATCAATGGCTGGGAGGTTACTTTAGCTAATGGTGCTGAAGTAACCATTAATACCACCGGCGGCGAGCTGATTAGAGATGAGATGAACTTTATTGAGAGCTTTTTGCATGCTATTAGCGACCCCAATATTGCCTATATTTTACTTAGCATCGGTAGCATCGGCATTATTGCTGAGATTTATAACCCGGGATTGTTCTTCCCCGGAATTGTCGGTGCTATCAGTCTGCTTCTCGCCTTCTACTCTTTAGGTGTTCTTGATGCCAGATGGGGAGGCATATTGCTTATCCTGCTTGCCTTTGGTCTATTTATCGGTGAGGTACTTACTACCACCTTTGGTTTATTCACCGTTGGGGGCATAACTGCCCTAGTCCTCGGCTCCTTAATCTTATTTCCCCAGGGGAGCCCATTGTTTCAAGTAGACCCATGGCTGATTGCCACAGTTACAATCGTTATTGCTGTCGTTTTTGCTTTTGTAATTACCCGGATAATCCGAGCCCATCGCCGCCAAGCATCCACCGGCAGGGAGGAACTGGTGGGCAAGACCGCCGTGGTCAAGACAGCCCTGGAACCTGAGGGCATAGTCTTGTTTAAGGGCGAACGCTGGACAGCAGTATCAGAGAAGGGTAAGGTGAAAGCGGGGGAGACGGTGATTATAACCAAGGTTGACGGCTTAAAACTATATGTAACCAAAACAAAAAAAACGATAAAGGGGGGTTTTCAGTGATAGAACCGTGGGCGATTGTTGTAATATCTATCTGTGTTGCTGGCTTCTTAGCCTTTGTTGTTCAACGGGTAGTCCGGGCCCATCGCCAGCAGGCGTCTGCCGGCAGGGAAGAGCTGGTAGGCAGGACTGCCGAGGTCGATATAGCCCTGGAACCTAAAGGAGTGGTTCTCATTGAGGGTGAACGCTGGACCGCAATATCAGAGAAGGGTCGGGTGAAACCCGGGGAGGAGGTGATTATAACCAAGGTTGACGGCTTAAAACTATGGGTAACTAAGAAAGAATAAAGGAGGCAAACAAATGGATTTTATTTGGATCGGGTTAATCGCTTTAGCTGTGCTCATACTTATTCCTATGTCAGTCAAGATTGTCAAGGAATATGAGCGGGGGGTTGTTTTCCGCCTGGGGCGGCTGGTCGGAGCTAAGGGTCCGGGACTGTTTTTCATCATCCCTTTCGTTGACAGCATGGTCAGGGTGGACCTCCGGGTAGTAACTATGGATGTCCCATCACAAGAGTGCATCACCAAGGACAATGTTACCGTGAGGGTAAACGCGGTAGCCTACTTCAGGGTAGTTGACCCCGAGGCGTCTGTAGTTAAGGTTTTAGACCATATCAGGGCTACCTCGCAGATATCCCAGACCACAGTGCGAAATGTGCTGGGGCAATCTGAACTGGACGAACTATTGACGCAAAGGGAGAAGCTCAATCAGTCGCTGACGAAGATAATTGATGAGCACACCGACCCTTGGGGGGTGAAGGTCAGCACGGTAGAGATTAAGGAGGTTGAACTTGCTGAAGAGATGAAGCGGATGATGGCAGCTCAAGCTGAGGCGGAAAGAGAGAGACGGGCCAAAATCATCCATGCCGACGGCGAGTTTCAAGCCGCAGAGAGGCTGGCTCAAGCTGGTGCTATTATCGCCAGGGAGCCGGTCACCTTGCAGCTTCGTTACCTGCAAACGCTAACCGAGATAGCCACCGAGAGGAATAGCACCCTAATCTTCCCCATACCTATAGACCTTATACGCATGTTTATGAAGAAATAGGCGCCAGCGTCCCGGTCGGGTGAAAAGGCTGCCAAATAGCTAGGGGTTAATGTGACATAATGTGGGGCAGAATCCCGAGCCCGCATTGCGGGCTCGGGGGAGAGTATTATTTATTGGCGCAGGGTAACATCCCCGGCTACAATCTTAGTCAGGCTGCCGTCAGACTGACGGAGGAGCAAGCTGCCATCACTGGCTACTGACTCAGCTATGCCATTATATGTAGCTTCGCCCGAGCTTACCTGGACCTTTTTGCCCAGTGTCACCAACCTGTCCCGCCACTCCTGGTAAACAGACTCTCCAGCCGGCAGAGCCAGGTATAATCTTTCTGTTTCCACCAGCAGGCAGCGTATCATATCTAACCGTGATACATCCCTTCCCAGTTCATGGGAAAGGCTGGTAGCAATAGGCGAGACCTCAGGGAAATCAGAAGACTTAAGGTTAACATTTATCCCTATACCGATAATAGCGTGGTCCACGATGTTACCCCTTACATCGCTTTCAATTAAAATCCCACACACCTTTTTCTCGTTAACCAGAACATCGTTGGGCCACTTAATCTGCGATTTTAAGCCGCCGACTTTCTCAATACAATGGACTACGGCTAGAGAGGCTACCATAATAAGGGGAGATAGATAAACTGAGCTGGGGTGAAGAATAATAGACAAAGCAATGTTCCCTTTGGGTGATAGCCAGGCTCGCTTTATTCGACCCCTCCCCGCCGTTTGCTCCTCAGCCAGGACAACAGTCCCTTCTGCTGCTCCCCGTTGAGCCTGGCGCCTGGCTATATCCATGGTTGAGGTCAGGCTGGGATAATAGATAACCCTTTGACCGATAAAACGTGTCTCTAGATTAGCAGTAATGGCGGTGGGCGATAAACTGTCTTCTACCATTTCCAGAGAAGTTAAACAATCTTGACATGAAATTGGTGCCAAGGCATAATACAATCGACCTAAGCGGGTGTAACTCAGCGGAAGAGTGCTTGCTTCCCAAGCAAGACGTCGTGGGTTCGAATCCCATCACCCGCTCGCGCATCAGACTCTAAAGCTCTCCTTTGCACCAATATATTTCTGTCTCATCTTGGGCTTTTCTATTTTACCGGTTGGGTTTCGTGGCACCTGGTCAAATATAATGCGCCTTGGTCTCTTATATCTGGGCAAATTCTGCTCACAGAAGGCATTTATCTCGTCTTCAGTTAGAGTCACCCCGGGATTGGGAGCAATTACGGCGGCAGCTATCTCGCCTAGCCTTTCATCGGGGAATCCAATTACGCCTACATCATAGACCTTGGGAT
>JAUWZG010000001.1 GCA_030615425.1 Dehalococcoidia bacterium | reverse complement strand
GTCTCAATGGGGCAGATTCTACCGTAGTGGGAGAAGTGGACATCGCGGACCTCAAACCCAGCTCGCTCACGAGATAGACCTCCTGGTCCCATTGCCGACAAGCGGCGCTTATGGGTTAGTTCAGCCAATGGATTGGTTTGGTCCATAAATTGTGATAGCTGTGAGCCACCGAAGAACTCCCTGACTGCGGCCACTACCGGGCGAATGTTGACCAGAACACTGGGGGTAACTACATCAGCACTGATAATACTCATCCGCTCCCTAACCACTCGCTGTAGGCGCAGTAACCCAATGCGAAACTGGTTTTGAATTAGCTCACCAACGGTGCGCACTCGCCGATTTCCCAGATGGTCAATATCATCGGGGAGATCGTTCCTATTATTAATCATAATAATGTGTCTTACTATCTCGACAATATCTTCCTTGGTTAGAGCCCGTTTGCTTTCCGGCATGTCAATCCGCAGTCGCTTGTTAAGCTTATAGCGACCTACCTCTCCCAGGTCATAGCGCATGGGGTCAAAGAACAGATTCTTTATTAGCTTTCGGGCATTTTCAATATTGGGTGGGTCCCCGGGGCGCAGCTTTCTGTAGATATCAAGCAGAGCCTCAGGCTCATCCTTGACCAAAGGCTCGCGCTCCATAGTTGAACTGATAAATTGGTGCTCCGGGGAGTTGTCCTCACTAGAGAATAGCTCCAGCAGTTGCTTCTCACTGCTATAACCGATAGCCCGCATCAGTGTGGTAATGGGAATCTTGCGTTTGCCGTTTATCTTGGCTGAGATTACATCCCGATTGCTGGTCTCAAACTCCAGCCAAGCACCGCGGGAGGGGATTAGCTTGGCATGGCACAGGGCGCGGCCGCTGGTGGCGTCTTCTTCAAGGGTGAAATAGACGCCCGGCGAGCGGAGCAACTGGCTTACCGTTACCCGTTCGGCGCCGCTGGTAATAAAGGTGCCCTTAGCTGTCATCAGTGGAATGTCACCAAAAAATAGGTCTTGTTCCTTGATTTCCCCGGTTTCTTTAACCAGGAGTTGTGTCCTGACATAGAGGGGGGTGGAGTAGGTCAGGTCTTTCTGGTGGCACTCCTGCTCGGTGTAACGGGGCTCACGGAATTCATAGTCTATGAAGCTAAGCGCCAGCCGCTTACCGGTGAAGTCCTCAATAGGAGATATCTCCTCCAATAGCTGCCTTAGCCCCTTTTCCTGAAACCAGCGGAAGGAGTCGGTTTGGACCTTAATCAGATTTGGTACCTCTAGTATCTGGGGCAACCTAGCGTAAGATTTCCTGGAGGCAGGAGGCACCTTCTGCTCAATGTTTGTTAATGACATAAAAATTCGTCTCTTGCTCTACTCATAAAAAGTGGGCAAAATTTTACATAAATGCAGCACTAATCCCAAATAGAACCAGTGGTCAGTAAAGGGGTATAATAGGGTGAAAATAGGCGTGGCATAATTACAACCTTACATATTACCACGAATTCTAATTTTTGTCAATACCCTTTTGCCCTATTTTTGATAAAAAGGTCTAACTTTCCCGGGTTCACCCCTGTAGTGGGATGAGGCAAATGAATCGAAGCACCTCACCGCCGGTATTGACAAAGCAGTGTTGCTCGTCAGGGGCGATAAAGACAACACTACCAGTGCCTATCGGGGTTTCTCCCGGCTCGCCTACCACCACCCCTTGACCGGAAAGAATGAATACCTCATGTTCCCAGGGGTGGGAGTGGTCGGGGGTGGAGCTACCCGGCTCAACCTCAAAGACCCTCATACAGAAATTTGGAGCCCCATCTTTGGCGGTAATAACCTCGCGCTTAAATACTCCGGGTACCTCCTCAGAGGGCTGGGTATCAACGTAATTACTTACTTTCATGGCTGGCTATCCTTTACCTTATGCCTCTCTTTTACTGGCTAGAAACTCCTGCTTCAATGCCTCAGTTACTTCCTGAAATCTTTTGTTATGCGCCTCTCTACCCTCAATGTAGTCGGGAAGAACCCATTCCATATCCTGCAAATTTGCTACCATCATGGGAAGTAGGTCGTAGGGGAGGGATATAAGTATCAGGCCTTCCGGCAGTACCTGTCTTGATTTCATGCCAGAACCAAGATTGGTGACGGTAAAATTCAATTCGCCGCTCAAGTAGGGATAGATGAACAGCCAGGCGCACCCTATTACTGTTGTTCCCTTAGCCGTCCACATTTTCCCGGTGGTATAGCTATGTGCTCTGAGTAAAATTTCGGCCTGGGTCGGGTCGGCAGTAAACACTAATACGTCGGGCTCGAACGAGAGCTTGTCCAGGGGAGAGAAAACGACATATCTAACGGTACCCTGGGCCAGTCTGGGAATAGGCGGATAGATTCTTCGGTTGGCACGGTCTTCCTTAAAGATTCCCAACTTAGGTCCTATCTGCCCGCTCTCAAAAATTGGGTCAGGCTCCTCCATGCCCAATATCAGTGGCCCTACACACTCGAAATCTTCCTTGGTGGCGTAAAAAGGTGGGGCTTGGTGGGCTTCTCTGAGCATCTCACAAAAGGCCAAAACCTTGTTCAGCTTCTCGATTCCAGACGGTTTATTGAGCAAGAACTTAACGCCTACCGGCGGTCGCTCAAAGTTAAACTTTTTAAAGATGGATAAGTCGCTCATCTTGACCTCCTTTTAACTGGGGAAGGGGGGATTTGAACCCCCACGCCTTGCGGCACATGATCCTAAATCATGCTCGTCTGCCAATTCCGACACTTCCCCGTACGGAATTATTATATCCTATCGGGCTAGACTTCTACCACTCCTAGGTCGGTGAGCCTGATTTCAGGAATTACCGGCAGAGCCAGGAAGGAGAGAGTGGCAAATGGTGAGGATAGCTTCGTTCCGAGTTCAGCAGCTATTTTCTCCAGTCCCTCCAGTTTACTGGCTACCGCCTCCAGCGGATCATCGGATAATATTCCAGCAATGGGTAGAGCCAGGCTGGCTAATACTTTACTATCGGCAGCCGCCACCAGTCCACCCTGTAGCCTTTCAATCTTCTTAATGGCGGTGAATATATCCTTATCGTTGGTGCCGGCGGCAATGATGTTATGAGAATCGTGGGCGATAGATGAAGCTAGAGCCCCTCTCTTCAAGCCCAAGCCGGCGACCAGCCCCAGACCGATGTTTCCTGTAACCTTGTGTCTCTCCACCACCACCAGCTTCAGAATATCCCTCCCGGTATCAGGCATAATCGCCCCACGGGTAGCCTTGATTTTCTCCAGCCTCTTCCGGGTTATTATCTG
Organism: Dehalococcoidia bacterium; assembly: GCA_030615425.1. The sequence continues at coordinate 35,241 of JAUWZG010000001.1, read as the reverse complement.
CCCGGGGACAATCTCAATAATCGGCTCGGCTTCCCCCGAAGGTGGGAGCTTTAGTGCCTCTATAGTGAAAGGTTTTATATTGACGGTATTGGTTAGTCCTTCGCCGGTGGCTGGGGGGAGAGGGAATAGGGGTTTCCCTTCTCTGGCTACCAATTGGCCCCGGTAGAAAACCATGTCTATTTGCAGTTGGGATAAATCGCTGAGCACAATCAGGTCAGCCATATAGCCGGGGGCTACCGCCCCCAGTCCCTCCAGCTGGAAATAATCCGCCGCATTGATAGTAGCCAGCTGAATAGCCTGCACCGGGTCAAGCCCGAGGCGGATTGCCTTACGCACTACCCCGTCAATATCGCCGTCCTTGAGCAGGTCAACACAACTGCGGTCATCAACGACAAAGAGGCACCTTTTGTAGGTTTTATTGGTGACCAGGGGCAGCAGGGCTTCCAGGTTCTTCTCCGAAGAGCCTTCCCTGATCATGACAAACATGCCCTGCCTTAGCTTCTCTCTGGCTTCATCAAAAGAGACAGACTCGTGGTCAGAATAAATGCCAGCGGCAATATAGGCGCTCAAATTCTTCCCGGTAACACCGGGGGCATGACCGTCAATAATCTTCCCCCGGGCGAAGCCGATTTTCTTAAGCACTGCCTCATCGCCACCGATAACGCCGGGAAAATTCATTACCTCACCCAGCCCGATGCACTCCTTCCACCGAAGGATCTGACGGACTTCCTCGGGACCAAGGCTGGCGCCTGAGGTTTCCAGGCGGGTTGCTGGCACGCAGGAAGGAGCCATCAGGAAGAGGTTAAAAGGCAAACTACGGGCGCAGTCCAGCACATACCTTATGCCCTCCAGACCACATACGTTGGCTATCTCATGAAGGTCAGTAATCAGGGTGGTGGTACCATGAGGCACCACTGCCCTGGCATATTGACCTATATCAAGCATAGAGCTCTCGGGGTGAATATGCCCATTGATAAGACCAGGGGCAATATATTTGCCCGCCAAATCCAGCACCTGCTTCGCCTGACGGTAGTCACCCACCCCGGCTATTCTGTCCCCACAAATAGCCACATTGCCGGCTTTAATCTCACCGCTAAAGACATTGACTACCTTGGCATTGCTCAAGAGCAGGTCGGCGGGAAGCTCCCCCTTGGCTACCGAGATTAAGCGAGCCAATTTGGTCGGCATTAGCCCTCGCCCTCCAAAGCACATATGTCAGGAAGATAGCGGAACCTTTCGTCCCAGTCTATGCCATAGCCAACGATAAACCTATCAGGAACGGTTAACCCCAGGTAATCAATATTAAGCGGAACTTGACGCCGGGAGGGCTTGTCCGTCAGAGAACAGAGTTTTAACGAAGCCGGTTTTTTCTTCCCCAGATAATCTAAAAGAAAAGCGGAAGTGAGACCGGTATCAACTATGTCCTCAATAAGCAAAACATCCCTGCCTCTAACTTCAGACTGAAGACCCTGCACCACCTTAATCTTCCCCGAACTTTCTGTCCCCCGCCCGTAGCTGGATAGCCGGACAAACTCCACCTCCAGCGGGAAATCAAGAAGCCGAATAAGGTCAGCCATGAACATAAAGGAGCCCTTGAGAATTCCTATCAAGATAGGGTGTTTGCCGAGGTAATCCCGCCTGATTTCAGCCGCCAGCCTGTTGACGGTAGCTGCTATCTGCTCACTGGTGAAAAGGACGCTGAGTTTAGGTTCAGACCTCATAACTACCCGAGATTATAGCCCTTACTCTCATTCCTGTCTATCAGCGGTTACTGAGGCTTGGTAGTATTTACCTTGGGTATAACCACTATATGGGGAGCACCGGTTAGCGGGTGCTGCTCCACCCTCACCGATGCCGAAAAGACCTCGCCTATTCTAGCCTCGGTTAAAACCTGATTTGGAGCTCCATCAGCCCAGACCCTGCCCTCTTTGAGCAGGACTAAGCGGTCAAAGTAGAGTGCTGCCAGGTTAAGGTCGTGCATGGCGGCAATGACAGTAAGTCCCTGCTCCATATTAAGACCTCTCACCAGCTCTAGGATTTCCATCTGGTGGGCGATATCCAGATGCACCGTGGGCTCATCAAGGAGCAGCAGCTTGGGCTGCTGAGCCAGTGCCATAGCCAGGATAACCTTCTGCCGTTCCCCTCCGCTCAGCTCATCAAAACGGCGCTCTACCAGCTCGCTGATGCCAACTTGCTCTAAAGCACTATTGACCAATCGCCTATCGGCTTCACTCTCCTCAGCCAGGGCTCTGAAGAAAGGAGTCCTCCCCAGCATCACCACCTCGCCAGTGGTAAAGGCAAAGGGTATATGAAACTGTTGTGGCACCACGGCTACCTTGCGGGCTATAGACTTTCGGCTCAACTGGCTTATGCTATATCCATCAAGCCTGATTTCCCCCTGAGCGGGCTTTAAGATGCCGCTGGCTAGCTTAAGCAGGGTGGTCTTGCCCGAGCCGTTGGGACCAAGCAGGCCCACCATCTCACCAGCCTTAATAGAAAGGTCAATATTATGCAAGACCAGCCCATCAAGGTAGGAGAAGTCAACCTGGCGGAGCTGCAAGTTTATCATCAGAAGGCATACTCCTTCCTGGTGCGCCTTAGCAGGTAAAGGAAAAATGGAGCGCCAATAATGGCAGTGATAACCCCCACCGGGATTTCTGTCGGAGCCATGAGGGTGCGGGCCAGAAGGTCGGCGATAATGACAAAGGCACCTCCGCCCAGTGCCGCCGCCGGCAGGAGAAATCGGTGGTCAGGCCCAAAGCTCAAGCGCACAGCATGAGGCACTACCAACCCAACAAAACCAATCAAACCACTAATAGAAACTGCGGCTGCGGTGAGCAGGGAGCCTAAAGCCAGGATAAGTATTTTATCCCTCTCCACCTCAACACCTAAATAGGCAGCCCCCTCCTCCCCCAGAGAGAGAGCATTCAGATGGAAGGCAAAATATCGGGCGACGATAATACCACCGATAACCAGCGGGGCAATAACCGCTATCTGCTCCCAGCCGGTTACTGAGATGTGACCCAGAAGGAAGGAAAAAACTGAGTGGAGATTTAGCTGCAGGCGGTCGCTTATTGATATCAAAAGTGCCATAATGGCTGCCATGAAGGAGCTAACCACCACCCCAGCTAAGAGCATACTTATGATAGGCGTCTTGCCCCCCACCCGCGCCAGATTATATACCAGGAACACTGTAGCCAGAGCACCACAAAAGGCGGCTATCGGCACCAGACCAAAGCCCAGGAAAGCCAGATTTATCGGCAGTAACATAGCTATGGTAGCCCCCAAGGCAGCTCCGGCTGAGGTGCCTATGATGTAAGGGTCAGCCATGGGGTTACGCAGTAAGCCTTGAAACAGTACTCCAGCTGTAGCCAGAGCCATTCCCACCAGTGCCCCGCCGATCACCCGGGGCAGCCTGATCTGGAAGATTATCGTTTCCTCTACCGCCCTCCACGTTGATGGAAAGTCAAAAATAGCCACCTTGTTAAGCGCCATCTTTACTATATCAGGCAAAGAGATAGATACTGCTCCGAAGGCGCTAGCCAGAAATAGGGCGGATATCAGGCTGACTCCCAGCAGGGACAAAACCAGGATTAGCTTATTACGGCGTCTCAATTTAAAAAACTCCAATAGTTATTTGATACAAAAATCCCCTCGTCTGCAGAACAAGGGGATTTCGTTATCTATAATCTGCCCCCCTTCTCCGCGGAGGCGACACTGGTTAAGGGCTGATGTTCTGACTTGTGAGGTCTAAAACCTCAATCACAGCAGGCGGGACTGTGGCGGATTTGCACCGCACTTGCCTTCCATTTAAGCCCTCGCTCTCACTCGGGCACCCCTGCAACCTATTCAGTTTTACTAGAGCATATCAAAAAGGCAAACCAAAGTCAACAATGGTAACCATTAGCATTTAGATTTAATCAGGCTTATCGCTGGCGGTAAAGAATTTTTGGCTAAGCTCCTTGGTTGTTATCTTCTTCACCTTAACTTGTGGCAGCAGTTTTTCCACATCAGCCCTACGGGCTAGTTCCGTGCCCGGGGTTAACACGGCGGCAGTCCCCATGGCTACCGCTAATCGGCAGGCTTTGGCTAATGGCTCTTCATTAGCTAGCTCTAGGGCAAGACCAGCAATAGTGCAATCGCCAGCTCCCACTGCGCTTTTTACCTTTACCGGGGGCGGAACTGCCTTCAGGACCTCTTTCTTGCTGGCGGCAATGATGCCGTCTTTGCCTCTGGAGATAACCGCTATTTCAACGCCCATATCAAGTATGTCGAGCGCTGCCTTGATGATTGCCTCTTCGGTGGGGAGTTCTCGCCTAAGCAGTCCCTCGGACTCCCGCACGTTGGGCTTGATGAGGTAGGGCTTAGCTTTTATACTCTCCGCTAGCCATTGGCTATCAGCGTCCAGAATAGTTCTTACCCCAAAGGTTTTAGCTTCCATGGTCATGGTGTAATAAACGTCGCTGGGGATGCCCGGGGGCACACTGCCACCAGCCACGATTAAATCCGGACTGGGGCGAATCCGCAGCATTTTCCTGCGGAACCTTTCAAACTCTCCCTTGGAAATATGGGGACCGGGGGCGTCAATCCTGGTCTGCTGGGAGCTTTTGCTATCGGTGATAATGAAGTTAGTCCTTGTCTCCCGCTGAATAGGGGTGAAGCTGAAGGGCACTCCTTCTTCATCAAGCAATATCTCCACCGCCCGGCCTATGGTGCCACCGATGAATCCGTAGGCTGTGGTTTTGCCCCCCATCTCGTGGACAGCCCGTGACACGTCTATACCTTTACCCCCGGCATAGCGGTGCAGCCGGGACCAGCGGTTAAGTCCATCCACCGCTAATCCATCCACAGTAATGTGCTGGTCAAGGCTGGGGTTAAGAGTTATGGTGGCAATCAAAGAGTCTTTCATTTTAGTATTCCTGGTACCACCTTCCTGAGGTAGGGGCTAGCTCATGGCTGGCTAGTCCCAGCTTCTTATACCACGGCACAGCGTATTTAGAGGCTACCTCGTTTAGCCTTTTTAGCCTATCCACGCTTACCGTTGAGAGAAAGTGCACCCTTTCCCTTGCGTCATCAATATACATTGCCTCCTGCCACATAGCCCGGCCACCGAGAAAGCCTGAGGCTCCGCCTTGGCAGGCAATTTCTACCTGCTGGCAGAAAAGCTCAAAGTCTCCCCCGGCGCTTAAGACCACCCAGGGAACCTGTGACGACATATCTAGCTGATGACAGAGGTCTATGAGTTCAGGTATGTCCTTTTTGTAGTTCAGGTCAGCGGGAAACTCGGCCTTGAGCATATCTATAGGTAGGGCAGTAATATCCCGGGCTGTTTTGAGCACTAGCTGCTCTTTTACCGTGGCAAACTGCGCCGGGTTATTCACCTCCTCGCCTGTGGGGTAGCTCAATGGCTCTACCACAAAGGGGAGGTCATATTTTATACATTCGGTGGCAATCATATCAAGCATGTCCAGCAGTCTGCCTGCCAGCTCGATTAAATCTGGACGATAGTAGACCAGGAGCTTGGCTGCCGAGGCACCCATTCGTTTAATCTTCTCCACACCCCAGCTGTCCAGTAATTCGGTTAGGCGGTATTCCTTGCCCCCACCGTAGCCCGAGGCTTCTATGCTGACCAGTAGGCCGGTGCTCCTGGGCAAAACGCCGTGACCAATACATTGAGCCACGCCAAATACGGGGTCAAGCAACACGGCACTGGCATGTGGGGCAAGATGAGAGCACAGCTCTAGCTTACGCTCGACCATTTCTTCATAGTTGACTTCCTCCGGGTTCTCTTCGTCAAGCATACTGCGTAATGAACCACGGTGGTCCATCGCACACATAGTAAAAATGCCATCGGGATTGGCGAGCTGCTGCAAGCCTCTTATTTTACCAATGCTTAACCTTTTCATATTTCCACTTAGCTATTATGGAATAAAAAATAGGTTTAATCAAGACGCCGTTTGTCTTTGCCGTTACTGGAGGGTATAATTGGTAAGCGCTTATTTTGGTTGGAGTTAGAACATGCCTTGGTTCTATTATGTATGCAAAGTAATAATCAGGATGCTACTTATCCTCCTGACCCGATGGCAGGTCAAGGGCAAGGAAAATCTTCCCCTCCAGGGCCCCCTGCTGGTGGTATCTAATCACCTTCATGCCGGCGACCCGCTTCTGCTTGGGGTTGGCCTGGGCAGAAAAGTGATATTTATGGCTAAAGAGGAGCTATTTCGTTCCCGGTTCATCGCTTATTTTGTCCGTGGCCTTGGTGCCTTCCCGGTGCATAGAGGGACACTGGATAGGAAGGCAATACGCCGATCAGAGCAGGTGTTAGCTGATGGTCTGGCTTTGGGTATGTTCCCTGAGGCAACGAGGAGCAAGAATGCCCAGCTTCAGCCGGCTCTGCTTGGCTCGGCGCTAATAGCCCATCGTGGCGGTGCCCCCATTCTTCCCGTAGGCATCACCGGCTCCGAGAAGCTTAAGGGCTGGTCCTGGATACTGCGCCGCCCCCGCATAACGGTCAATATTGGTCAGCCCTTCTATCTGCCGCCGGCTGGTAGTAAAGTGACTAAGGTGGAACTTGCTGAGTATACCGATTTTATAATGCAGCGTATAGCCGAACTCCTCCCCCCAAAGTATCGGGGAGTCTATGGTGGGAGGAAAACCAGAAGGCATGAAGATTGAAAAAACGAGAGAAATAGGTTTTTGCTTCGGGGTTAAGCGAGCCATTGATATCCTGGAAAGGGTTTCCCGTGAGCGTGGCGGGGTGGAGACACTGGGGGCGGTGGTACACAACCAACAGGTGCTGCAAAGGCTGGCTGAGATTGGCGTCAGGGTAGCTCAGGGTGTAGGTGATATACGGGGTGATGCGGTGGCTATTAGCTCTCACGGAGTAGCTCCCTCGGTAGAAGAGGAGATTCGGGCTCGGCATATTGACATAGTTGATACCACCTGCCCCTTCGTTCACCGGCTCCAGACTGCGGCTCGGAGATTAGCCGAGAACGGTTTTTTTGTCATTATATATGGTGATGCTGACCATACCGAGGTTAAGGGTGTTCTGGGTTGGGCTGATGGCAGGGGGCTGGCTACTCTGGATGAGAAGGTTATCGCTAAGTTAGACTCTTTACCTCGCCGTTTGGGCATTCTATCTCAGACGACCCAGATACCAGCCCATTTTACTGAATTTGTAAAGAGGCTCATTGATTCTGCCTTTACCAAAGACTCCGAGCTGCGCATTATTGATACCATATGTCATGATATCAGAAAACGGCAGGCAGTAGCCCTTGAGCTGGCTAACAGGGTGGACTTGATGCTGGTTATCGGGGGGCATGGCAGCGCTAATACCAATCGCCTCGCTGAGTTATGTTCTACGGCTACTGAAACATATCTCGTTGAGACGGCAGAAGAAATCAAGCCCTCCTGGTTTCAGGGCAAGCGTCATATAGGTATAACCTCTGGAGCCTCCACTGCCGAGCAGACCATAGATGGAATATTAGCCAGGTTAGAAGCCCTGGCTTAATTACGGTAAGGGTAGGGGACTTTGGCTAGTCTTAGCTGATGTTCCTTTTTCCTATCCGGGACTTGATGGCACAGACTATGCTGCCGATAACACCTACCAAGAAGGCAATCGGAGTTAGGTAAAAAGCTATGTAATAGAAGATAGCTGCTGTATAGTAGCCAGCGGTATTGTCAGTGCCCCAAAGACTTGAGATGGCAATGACGCCGATGCTAAGCCCAAAGACTGCGGCCGCTATCACAGCAGTTAACAAGAACTTCTTCAACATCTCGCACCTCCCTCTTTGGAAGAGCGGGGGATTATAGAATATGAGGTTAGTAACTAACGGCTATAACCCCATCTCCTGAGCTACTATCTCCCGGTAGAAACTGGCATCGCCGAAGCTGACCTCAGCCGCCTTCGCCCGCCGGGTGTAGTACTGCAAATCGTGGTCTATGGTAACGCCGATGGCGCCGTGGATTTGATGTGCCAGAGCCATAACCCGCTGACAGGCTTCGCCGGCCCATGCCTTGGCAATGGCTACCTCTTTGGTGCAAGGAAGACCTTCGCTCAGCATCCAGGCGGCTTGGTAGGTTGAAAGCCTGGTGCCATCAACATCAGTTGCCATGTCGGCGCAGTAGTGCTGGATAACCTGAAAGCTGCCGATGGGACGGTCATACTGCTTTCTTTCCTTGGCATAATCAACGGTCATGTCCAGCGCTTGCTGGATGCAGCCCACCATCTCGCAGCATTTTGCCACTGCCACTCGCTGGACTATTTTCTGCACCTCGCTCCACCCCTGGTTTAACTCACCCAGTACATTCTCCTTGGACACCTTTACTTGGTCGAAAACTACCTCACATAGCTTGTCGTTAGCAATGGTCTTTAAAACGGTATGGCTTATGCCCTGGCTCCTGGCATCGACGATAAATATAGTAATCCCTTGCTCAGTCTTGGCTACCACCAGCATATAATCGGCAATGTGAGCATCGGGGACAAAGAGCTTGGTGCCATTCAGGATATAGTTATCGCCGTCGGCGGTGGCTTCGGTTTCAATGCCGCTGGCATCATAGCTGGCGCTGGGTTCAGTCAGGGCTAAAGTGAAGATTGCCTCACCGCTGGCTATCCTGGGTAAATACTCCTCTTTCTGCTCCTCACTTCCGATATCAAGAATGGATAGTCCGCCAAGAACTACCGTGGAGAAGTAGGGACCGGGCAGGCAAGCCCTCCCCATTTCCTCCAGCAGCACTGCCAGGTCAAGGAAGCTCATATCGCTGCCACCATACTTTTCGGGAAGTGCCAGCCCCATCCAGCCCAACCCTGCCATTTCCTTCCATAACTCCGGTGAGTAGCCCAGCTCACTCTCTTCCATCTCTTTAACCACTGTCTTGGGGAACTTGTCGGTCAGAAAATCGCGAGCCATTGTCTTTAACATTTCCTGTTCTTCAGAGAGAGCTAAATCCATCGTTGCCTCCTACTAGTCTGTAAGTCAATTTATTGGCTGGGCAGCTCCAGCCCTCTTAACGCCAGAATATTCTTTAAGATTTCCGAGGTGCCAGCCTGGAGGCTATAGCCCTTAGATGACAGATAGGAGTGGTAGGCCATGCCTTGCACCGGCACCCGCTTGGATTGGGGCGAAAGTTGTCCATAGAGACCCAGAATCTCTATTGCCGTGCTGGCTAGGCGCTGTTCAAAGGCAGTGCCGTATGCCTTGGACATTGCTGATTCCCAGTTGGGGGCACGACCCTCGTCCATAACCATGGTCACACGATACATGTGCAGACGCCCAATCTCAAACTCTATTTCAAGCTGAGCCAGCTTGAAACGAATTAGTGGGTCTTCAGATAGCGGTTTCCCATCCCGCTTAGTTTCCTTGGTGTATTGGATGAGGGCTTCAAAGAGGGGATAATTAGCCATCAGCCGCTCCATCCCGCTTCTCTCATAGTCAAGCTGGTTCAAAATCTGATAAAAGCCACGGTTTTTCTCCCCAATCAGGCATTTCTTGGGAATACGCACGTTTTCAAAAAAGACCTCGTTAAAGTGCACACCGCCGGTAATATCTACTATCGGGACAGCACTAACCCCGGGCAAGCTGGTCTCAAAAAAGAATTCGCTAATCCCCCGGTGTTTGGGGGCATCGGGGTCGGTTCTGGCTACCAGGTAAATCCAGTTCATGTGGCTGCCACCGCTGGTCCATGTCTTCTGCCCGTCAATGACATAGAAGTCGCCGTCCTCAACGGCTCGGGTCTTAAGCGAGGCGAGGTCGCTGCCGGCGTCGGGCTCGCTCATACCCAGACCGACATAGGCTTCACCCCTTAAAATCATGGGTAGTAACTCCTTCTTTTGCTCTTCAGTGCCATAGTGAACGATGGCACCCCCTATCTGGCGGTCGGCGAACCAGTGGCAGGCAGCTGGTGCTCCGTAGCGCAGCATCTCTTCAGTTAGGATAAGGCGGTCAACGAAGGAGAGCCCCTGCCCCCCATGCTCCTTGGGCCAGGTTAGTCCAATCCAGCCCCGTTGAGCTACCCTTTTGGTAAACTCCGGGTCGTGACCCATTATCCAGGCATCGCAGCTTGGCTCCCATAGCCCTTGCTTTAACTCATCTTCCAGAAAGTCACGAACTTCCTGTCTGAATTTCTCCTGCTCCTCACTCAATCTAAAATCCATGCTCGGTTCTCCCTTCCTGCGGTCGGTCTTAATTTATCCCTTTGAAATCCGAAACATGAATGGGGTTAAGTTCCCCGTATCGCCAGGCAGGTCACGGTTCTAGAAATGCCAGTAATGGGGTGGATTTTTCCTGTAACTAGGTCGCCAATATCGTTTAGACTTTCGCCTTCCATTATAGCGATTATATCATAAGGACCAGTTACAATATCAACCGATTTTATCCCCTTTAGCTTTTCCATAGCATTAGCCACTTCCTTATTTCTGCCCACTGCTGTTTCAATCAGTACATACGCCTTGGCTGTCATTGAATTCACCTCCTTCTACTGTGTTCTAACTTATACTGACCCCTGGGGGCGCACCAATATACATTTAAAGCTTAAAGCGAGCATACTGTCAAGGTGCTGCCAGCCTTGACAGTGGGTAGTTGGCTCGGCTTATAATAAACTCAATTTAGCTTTTGGAGTGCATTCAGGAGGAGCGCCTTGGAGTATTTTTTAACTGAGCAGCAAAAGGAAATCAAGAATCTGACGCGGACCATTGCTGAGGAAAAGGTATTGCCGGTGCGGGCGGAGCTTGATGAAAAGGAAGAGTTCCCCTGGGAGATAATGAAAGTCCTTGCCGATACTGACTTGTTCGGTGTCTATATTCCTGAAGAGTATGGGGGGTTAGGTGGTGGCATTCTTGATTTGTGTCTGGTGGTGGAAGAGCTGAGTCGGGTGTGCAGTGGGGTGGCCGTCAGCTATGCCGCCAGTGGCCTGGGAACGTTAACTCTGTTGCGGTATGGGACCGAGGAGCAGAAGCGGAAGTACCTGCCTGACATTGCCAGTGGCAAGAAATTGGCTGCCTTCGGTCTAACCGAGGCCACCGCCGGCAGCGATGCTGGTGGCATACAGACCACCGCTACGCCGACCAGCGGAGGCTATATCCTTAACGGGACCAAACAATTTATCACCAACGGCGGTGAGGCGGAGGTCTATACTGTTATTGCCTTGACGGCTAAGGAGAGAGGGCCTCGTGGTGCCAGCGCTTTTCTGGTAGAGAAGGACGCCCCGGGCTTTTCCTTCGGCAGGAAGGAGAAGAAGCTGGGCATTCGCGCTTCTGCCACCAGGGAGCTGGTTTTTGAAGATTGTTTCGTCCCTCAAGAGAATATAATTGGTCGGGAGGGGATGGGGTTTATCCTGACCATGAAGCTTTTAGACTACTCTCGTCCCGGATTAGGTGCTCAGGCAATGGGGCTGGCTCAGGGGGCATTGGAAGCAGCCGTGGACTATGCCAAAGAGCGTGTTCAGTTTGGGCACCCCATTATTGCTCAGCAAGCCGTCCAGCACATGTTAGCTGATATGGCTATGGAGGTGGAGGCAGCTAGAGCGCTGGTTTATGCTGCTGCCCGGATGATAGATAGCGGGGCAAAGAATTTTTCCCAGGAATCGGCGATGTCTAAAGTCTTCGCCTCAGATGTGGCGATGAAGGTTACTACTAACGCCATGCAGGTTTTCGGTGGCGTTGGCTACATGCGTGATTATCCCATTGAGAAGATGTTTAGAGACGCCAAAATCACCCAGATATATGAAGGTACCAATCAGGTGCTGAGAAACGCCATTGCCTTTGAGCTGAGGAAGAAAAAGTGGTGAGGGACTAGATATCGTAGTTTCCCCTGAGCTTGACCTAGATATACACCTCTGGCTATAATAAGCTGACTTCCATTGGAGGGGGGTGGTGGGTGATGCAGATAAATGTATCCCAGCAGCTTAGGGCATCTATAGGTTCAATATGGGATTATGAGGTTAAGCAGATTATCGATGTTACCGATGATGGCAACAGTAGCCTGGTTCAGGGTAAGGTCAGGTTGATGCGCACTGACCGGGGTATCCTGGTTAAGGGTGTGCTGGATACCCAGGTTGAACTTACCTGTGGCCGCTGCTTGAGCTTGTTCGGTTGCCCTCTGGCTCTGGGTATTGAGGAGGAATATTTTCCTACTACCGATGTAGTTAGCGGTGCTCCTCTGCCCTTGCCTGAGGAGTCCGGGTCTTTCACCATTGATGAGTATCACGAGCTTGATTTAACCGAGGCGATACATCAATATGCGCTGCTGGCTATTCCGATGAAACCGCTTTGTGGTGAAGATTGTGCTGGGTTATGTCCCCATTGCGGTCACAATCTTAACCTGGGAGCTTGTAATTGTCTGCCTCAAGAAGCAGACCCTCGCTGGTCTGAGTTGAGCCGGTTGGCTTCGGACTCGATGAGCGAAGAGAAAGGAACGCAGTAGATTATGGGAGCTTTGCCCAAACGAAAATATGCTAAGGCGCGTCAGGGTAAGAGGCGCGGTCATTTTAGGTTAACCTTACCCCCTCTGGACTATTGCCCTCAGTGTCATAGTCTTAAGCTATCTCACCATGTTTGTCCTACTTGTGGGAGCTATGCTGGCAAGGAGGTCATCGAGGTCGAAAGCCCGAAGAAGAAGGCTGGTTGATGACCTATGGCTGGCAACAAGGTCGGAGCTATTTTCCTGGTTATCTCGTTTTTTACTAGTTGGGAAAGGATGAGCTGTGGCTGAGCCAATGAAGGTAGCCTATGTCTTTCCTGGGCAGGGTGCTCAGTGGGTAGGCATGGGGCGTGACCTTTACCATAATTTTGATGCGGCGAAAGCCGTCTTTGAGCAGGCTGATGAGGCTCTGGGCTTTCCCCTGTCCCAATTATGCTTTGAGGGTCCGGAGGATGAGCTTCGCCAGACGGTTAATGCCCAGCCGGCGATAGTAACCGTCAGCTTTGCCTGCCTGGAGGCTAGCCGCAGTGTGAACGCCGGATTACCGCCGGCTAGCTTTGTTGCCGGTCATAGCCTGGGCGAGTATACAGCGCTGGCAGCGGCTGGGGTGCTTGATTTTGCCACCACTGTCTATCTGGCTCGGGAGAGGGGGCGGCTGATGCATGAGGCAGGGCAGATAACCCCCGGAGGCATGGCGGCAATAATTGGGCTTGATGGAGCGCCTCTGGCTGAAGTGTGTGAGCAGACTGGCGCCTGCATTGCCAATATTAACTGCCCCGGCCAGATAGTAATTAGCGGAGCCGAGGACAATTTGAATCAAGCTATGGATTTAGCTAAAACCAAAGGGGCATATCGCACTATTCCATTGCAGGTAAGTGGCGCCTTTCATACGCCACTGATGCAGCCGGCTGTTGACGGCATGGCTGAGATTATAGCTACCCTTTCCTTTAGCGAACCAGCCGTTCCTATTGTAGGTAATACTACCGCTCAGCCATTGACCACTGCTGAATCGGTTAAGCAAGAGCTTCTGGAGCAACTTTGTAATTGTGTTCAGTGGCAGCGTTCTGTAGAGTATATGGCGGGTGATGGGGTATCTACCTTTATCGAGATTGGGCCGGGAAAGGTGCTGGCTGGCCTAATCAAGCGAATTGATAAAAATGTTAAAATCCTTAATATAGGTGATGCCGAGACGGTTAAGAATATTAAGGTTGAGTAAGGGTAGATTGAAGGGATGAAGCCCCTCTTCAGAAAATATTTCCCCTTTCCTTGATAGGAGAGGGGGATAAAGGGGGTGAGGTAGGTTGATGGACCTTTCTACTAGAGTAGCCATAGTCACTGGCAGCGGCCGGGGGATAGGGCGAGCCATTGCCCTGAAACTGGCTAGGGTTGGGGCTAAGGTGGTGGTCAATGATATCGGCGATGTCAAGCCGGTTGAAGCCGTAGTCAAGGAAATCAAAACCATGGGCAGAGAGTGCCTGCCGGTTATGGCTGATGTCAGCTTGAATTCAGATGTCGCCCGGCTGGTGGAGGAGACTATGGCCGCCTATAAGCGGATTGATATCCTGGTAAATAACGCTGGCATTAACCGCGACCAGCTCCTGCTGCGGATGTCAGAGGAGGATTGGGATAAGGTGCTGGATGTTGACTTAAAGAGCGTCTTCCTCTGCACCAAAGCCGTGCTAAGGCATATGGCTAAACAGCGCTGGGGTAGAATTATCAGTATTTCCAGTATTGTTGGCATCATGGGTAACAAGGGGCAGGCTAACTATGCTTCAGCCAAGGCGGGCATTATTGGCTTTACCCGGACTGTTGCCAAGGAGGTGGCTTCCCACGGCGTCACGGTTAATGCTGTTGCCCCCGGCTTTATTGAAACTGAAATGACCAAGAGACTTAAGGAGGAGTGGAGGCAGGAGCTTAAAAAGCAAATCCCCGTGGGCGACTTTGGTTCTCCCCGCGATGTGGCTGAGGCGGTCGCCTTTCTCGCTTCCGAGGAGGCGAAGTATATCACGGGGCAGGTTTTAGGTGTGGATGGTGGCATGTAGTATCCCGGCTGCGACCTGTTGCGTGATTAAAATTAAGTGCTATAATAATTGGTTGACTTTGGGGGATAATTTATGGGGTTACGGCGGAAAGCTCGGGTGATAGCCCTTCAGGTATTGTATGAGGTCGACTCTGTAGGGCATGATATAGAGGGCGCCTTAGCCCATTTTCTGGCTGATGGCAGGCTGTCTGAGGAGAATATCGCCTTTGCCCGGGAGCTGGTTAGTGGGGTTATTCAGAATAGGGGGAAGATTGACCAGCATATCAAGAACTTTGCCCCTGCCTGGCCGGTGGAACAGATATCCCTGGTGGATAGGAATATTTTGAGACTTGCAATATTTGAGATTTTACTTGATAATAGTGTGCCGATTAAGGTAGCCATAAATGAGGCAGTTGAGTTAGCCAAGATGTTTGGCAGCGATAACTCACCAAAGTTCGTTAACGGAGTCTTGGGCTCGGTTAGCGCACTTGCCAGTAGGTAAAAAGAGAGGGAGGTAAAAGATGCCTACAGTTTTTGATCGGGTAAAAAAGATAGTTGTGGAGCAGCTAGGGATAGAGGAAAAGGAGGTTTTGCCTGCAGCTAGCTTTGTTGATGATTTAGGTGCTGATTCTCTGGATTTGGTAGAGCTGGTGATGTCATTGGAGGAGGAATTTAGCCAGGAAGGTAATAAGGTTGAGATACCGGATGAGGATGCGGAAAAGATAGCAACCGTTCAGGATGCCGTTGATTATATTCATGACCATGGCATTAAGGACGACTAGATAGGGGAGTTAAAGACCTGCCAATATAGTTAAATATCTTTATCTTTTATTAAGGTGACCCCATCCCCTTTATCCCCTTCCCCTTGATAAGGGGAAGGGGAAGAAATTTAAAAAGAGGGGCATTGCCCCTCTTTTGCTCTGTTTAATTGTCCGACGGACTGGTTTTAGCCTAAGATTTCGGCGATTTAGGTCTTTTACCTCCCTTTTTGTTGGTAGCCCACATTGTAACTGTTTTTGGGGTGAGAGTAAATAGGGTAGGGAGGGATAGGGGGGTGGGGTCTTCTATTGAATTGCATAAGACATAAGATTAAAAGATCAGCCTATACACTTTGACTATAGCCCAACTTTAAGCTAAAAACGAGTTACTTTATTTAATTGAGTTACTTCTCGCGCTTACTGGGTTTAGGTGGCGCTGGTTCCCTAGGTGGAGGTGTTGGGAATTTTACTGGTTCCCTAGCTGGTGGGCCTGCTTCCCTAACTGGTGGGCCTGCTTTCTTACCTGGTGGTGCTGGTTCCTTAAACGGTCCATTAGGCATTTCTGTTCCCCCTGATTTTTGGACTTATATTTTCCAAATCATAATAAAACCACTCACCAAGAGAAGGAATGCAAATACGCGTATCAATAATCGTACTTTTACGGGGTCTTCGAGCCTGATTTTATAAAACCTAATGAAGTTATAGGTTAAGAATCCTACAGTGAACGCCCCTAGGAACGAATACGCAATCAGGGCTGTAGCTAAAGCCTTCAGCGCCATAGAAATCCCGATGATCATGGCCACTTCGCCTAATACGTATAGGCTAGACCCTATAAAGGCAAAGACTGTGTACTCAGGATGGAAAATCCTTAATAGAAAGAAGTCATTGGAAAATATGAAGGCTAAAATAGCAAGTAGTAGCGCACCACTCGCGATGGAAGCAGGATTTAAGCTAACTTGGAAAGAAGAACGCGTCATTAGTACGACCATCAGGCCTAAACAAATGGCTGTGAAGATAGAGATTGAGACTACACTCGCTTCTGTTACTGTGGTTCGCTGCGTATCATTCTGGCTCATCTAGTTAGTCTCCTTCGTACTTCTCCCCATTATACCCTATTATGTCAATAGTCTCTTAATATGCCCTCCAAAACCCCTCTCCACCCCTCCACCCTCTTATAGCTTAAGCTAATCTGCCTCACGCCCATCTTGACCCCGTCGGGGAAGCTGATTTCTCGTTGCTCTGGCGTGAACTGCATGCCCTCAAATAGCCTGAGCACAATCTGCCCGTCCTCGGTGGTAACGGACTCAATGCCCGCCTTTGCCGCCAGGAGCTTGACCCTGACCGCATAGAGCAGGTTTTGTACTTCCGCTGGCAATGCGCCAAACCTGTCGCTGAATTCCTCAGCCAGAGCCTCTATTTGCTCCACCTTGTCCAGCTTAGCCAGGCTCTGATAGAGGCTTAAGCGAGTGTCAACGTCAGCGACATATTCCTCGGGGATGTAGGCTCTTAGCGGCAAGTCCAGGGTGGGGGGTGGGAGAGGGGAGGGTCTGGCTTTCTCCGGAACGCCAGCCTGTCTTGCCTTTTGCCCCTCCACTGCCTCCGCCAGTAGCCGGCAGTAAAGGCTGAAGCCAACGGCGCTGATAAACCCGCTCTGCTTTACCCCCAGCAAAGTCCCCGCCCCCCTGATTTCCAGGTCTTTCATGGCAATGCTAAAGCCTGCCCCAAGCTCGGTGGCTTCAAATATGGTCTTTAGCCGTTTCTCGGCGGTTGGCGTCAGCTGTTTCCCCCGCTCAAAGAGGAAGTAGGCATGGGCGAGATTGGCGCCCCGCCCCACACGCCCCCTTAGCTGGTATAGCTGGGTCAGCCCGAACCTGTCCGCCCGGTTGACAATTAAGGTATTAACGTTGGGCATATCAAGCCCCGACTCAATGATGGTGGTGCAGACCAGGATGTCGCTCTTGCCCTGGGCGAAGTCAGCCATCACCCCCTCCAGTTCTGCCTCCGGCATCTGACCGTGGGCGATGGCGATTTTTGCCTCTGGTACCAACGACTGGAGCTTATCGGCGACATAGGCTATACTGTGAACCCGATTGTGAACAAAGAAGACCTGCCCGTTGCGCTCCATCTCTCTGAGGATAGCCTCCCGGATTAGCCGCTCGTCGTACCGGGCGACGTAGGTCTTGATGGGGAGGCGTTGCTCGGGTGGCGTCTCCATGGTGCTCATATCTCTTACCCCCACCAGCGACATATGGAGGGTGCGGGGGATGGGGGTGGCACTTAAGGTAAGGACATCTACCTCCTGCCTTAGCTTTTTAAGGTGCTCCTTATGGGCGACACCGAAGCGCTGCTCTTCATCAATGATTAACAGCCCCACGTTTTTGAATGCCACGTCCTTCTGCAATAGGCGGTGGGTTCCAATGCAGATGTCCACGCTGCCGCTAGCCAGTCCCTCCAGGATAGTCTGTTGCTCCTTCGGTGTTTTAAATCGGCTCAAGACCTCAATCCTCACCGGGAAGGCGTCCAGCCTTTGCTTAAAGGTGGCGAAGTGCTGCTGGGCAAGGACGGTGGTCGGCACCAATACCGCCACCTGCTTACCATCCATCACCGCCTTGAAGGCGGCACGGATGGCGACCTCGGTCTTACCGTAGCCCACATCCCCGCAGACCAGCCGGTCCATAGGCTTGGCTTTTTCCATATCCTCTTTTAACTGTTGCTGGACCTCAATCTGGTCTGGGGTCTCCACATAGGGGAAGGAAGCCTCCAGCTCCTGCTGCCAGACGGTATCCCGGGAAAAGGTAAAGCCGGGGACGACCTCCCGGGCGGCATAGAGAGCCAGCAGTTCCTGGGCAACATCCTCCACCGATTCCTTGACCCTTTGCTTGGTTCGTATCCATTCCTGAGTGCCCAGTCGGTTCAACGCCGGCGACTGTTCACCGGCTCCTATATAGCGGTTGATGCGGTCTATCTGGTCGGTGGGGACATAAAGGGTATCGTTGGCGGCATATTGTAAAACCAGGTATTCCTTTTCGCTGTTCTCGGTGTCCATTTTGGTAACGCCGGCAAACCTGGCAATGCCGTGCTCAATATGTACCACATAGTCACCGGGAGCTAGCTCAATGAGGAACTGGTGGTGGGGTACCGCTCTTCTTTTGACCAGACGCCGTTGCTTGATAAAGCCAAAGATTTCAGCATCGGTGAAGAGGTGGGTCTCATTATTCATCACCCAGCCCTCAGAAAGTAACCCCTGGACCAGAGTTAGTGAGCCGAGCGGGGGTATCTGCTCAATCTCGGTAATGGGCGAAGCGATGATATCTTCTTGACCTAATAGCTCAGAGAGTCGGCTGGCTTGATGACTGACGATTATTAACCGCTGTTTCTGGTTTAGCCACTGCTTTACCTTTTTGATGAACACCGGTAGTTGTCCGGCATAGCTGGGGGCGGGGGTGAAGTTTAGCTGGTGAGGTCGTTCGTCCTCACCAATACCCCAGGCGGTGAGCCTAAGGTTTGGCTTCTCTCTTATTCTTGGCTCCAGCTCTTTCCAGATTAAGTATGGTCGGGGGAAATTAAGGGGGAGTCCTTTTCGCTCCAGTTTCTCGGTGCGCAACTGGATGGCTTGAGCCTCCAGGTCATCCATGGCTTGAGCAATGTTCATCGGCTCATCGAGCACTATAAGGCAAGCTTGGGGCAGGAAGTCCAGGAGGCTATCGGTATTAAATAAGGGGGCATAAAATTGCATGTTATGCGGTTTTTGCTTATCCACCAGCATGGCTAGCTCCTGCTGGAACTGCTGGCGTATCTCGGTGCTGCAATTGGATAGGTTGATGCTGTTTACTGCCTGCTCCAGCTCAGATTTGCTGCTCAACAGCGGGGTTAGCAGTTCTGTAGCCGGACCAATAGCCAGAGATGATATTGCAGTTTGTGAGCGCTGACTTGCTGGGTCAAAGAGTCGGATGCTGTCAATGGTGTTCCCCAGGAACTCAAGCCTGGCTGGCAGGTCGCTGGTGGGGGGGTAGATGTCAACGATGCCGCCGCGATGACCGATGGTTCCCGGCATCTCCACCATGTTCTCCAGCCGGTAGCCGATATCCTGCCATTTCTTAAGCAACTGCAAGGGCTCAATATCCATCCCCAGTTTTACCGTGTGGCAAGCGGAGGTGAAAAGGCTATGGGGTGTAGTCCTCTGCATCAGGGCTGGGGCGGAGGCAACCACCAGGGGAGTGTTTTCGCCTCCATTTATGTCGGCAAGAGCCGATAGCACCTGTACCCTTTCTAGCTCGGTGGAGGTATCTGAGGCAATGCGCTCGTAGGGGAGGGCATCAGGCTCGGGGAAGAGTTTTGCCCCGCTGGAGTCGCTCCAGGTTAAGAGTTGTTCATGGAGCTTTTGGCATTTCTCCGGCTGTGCCGTAACCACTACCATAGGCAGTCGCAGAGATTTATATAGAGCAGCTATGAGGTAGGGCTTGGCCGCTTCCAGCACCACTGTCTTGGTGTTGCCGTTTTGCTGTTTAAGCTCTTCTACCAGCTGGCGGTAGGCGGGCATATCTTCAATCAGATGCAGTAATTGAGATAAATCCATCTTCTTCTCCAAACGCCTCTAGGGCTAGCCGAAACGGTCTAGCCCTCCAGCAAATTTTAGCACAGGACAGAATACCAAGCAATTTGCTATAATAAAGCAAATTTATTTGAGTTGGCGGTAGATGAATAAATCGGCAATATCATATCACCGGATAGTGGCTAAGTGCGGTACCAGCCTGCTTACCGGCGGCAGCGACCGTTTGGACCGGGACATAATGTCAAGCCTGGTAAGTCAGGTGGCACAACTGCACAAGCAAGGGCTGGAGGTGATTATAGTTTCCTCCGGAGCTATAGCTTCTGGCAGGCACGAACTTGGGCTGACCAAGCAGATAAAAGGCATTCCTTTTAAGCAGGTGCTGGCTTCGGTGGGACAGCACCGCCTGATGAACCTCTATGAGCAGCTTTTCCATAAGTATAATATCACTGTGGCGCAGGCGTTGCTGGCTAAGGCTGACCTCCTGGACAGGGCTGGCTATCTCAATGCCCGCAATACCCTTCTGGCTCTGCTGGAGCTAAAGGTATTATGCATCGTCAATGAAAACGATGTGGTGGCAGTGGATGAGATTCAGGAGGCTATATTCGGCGATAATGATAATCTTTCGGCTATGGTAGCCAACCTGATTGATGCCGACCTGCTGCTGATTCTTACCGATATTGGGGGGCTATATACTGCTGACCCCCACCACGACCCCCGTGCCCGGCTTATTTCCCGGGTGGAGGTGATAGATTCAGAGATTGAACGCTTGGCGGCTGATACCCCCAGCAAGCTGGGGGTGGGGGGTATGATTACCAAGATAGAGGCAGCCAAGCTGGCTACTTCCTGCGGGATGACGGTGGTTATCGCTGACGGCAGGGAGCCGGATGTTATTTTAAGGCTGGCAAGGGGTGAGGCTATAGGCACCCGTTTCTTGCCTACTACCAGCAAGCTGGAGAGCCGCAAGCGCTGGATGCTCAGTGGTCTTTCCACCAAGGGCAAGCTGGTGGTAGATTCGGGAGCAGCCCTGGCTTTGAAGAAGCAGAAGCGAAGCCTGCTGGCTGCCGGCATAAAAGACATTGAAGGCGATTTTCAGCGCGGCGACATAGTTAATATCTATGACCCCGAGGGGTCTCGCCTTGGCTGCGGCATCACCAACTATAGCTCGGCTGACATCGCTGTTATTAAAGGAGCGCACTCCGAGAAGATTGCCACTCTGCTCGGCTACGACTACGGTTCAGAAGTAGTGCACCGAAATAACCTGGTGGTGGTCTAGGAAGTAAGGGTTTAAAGTGGGCATAGGCAAACTTTATATTTCTGGGGATGACCAACCTGCGGTCAGTATTAAATACCGGCTCTATGTTGAATCGGTATCAGGCTGGCGGGGCGAGTTTGTCCTCAGGGAGCACAGGCGCTTTGACGATGGCGATGGCTATGTAATTGAATTTGAGGATGGGCGCAGAGGCATATGTTACATCCGAAAGATGGTTAATAAGGTAATTGCTACTGTTGTTCCTCCAATATTTACCTATTATTTCAGGGGAAGTGAGCGGTTAAGTAAGCCACCGAGATAGCTTGGTGGTATTACAGGTTTGGTAGGGAAGGAGAGTTAAAGAAGGGCTGAGCCCATCTCCCCCTCCATCTTTTATATCTTTTCCCACCCGCCGCCCTTAAGGGGAAGGGGTAACTAAATAGGGGAAAGGGTTTCCCCCGCTGCCCTTAAGGAGGGGAATGAAACATAGGGAGTCCAAGAGGGACGAAGTCCCTCTTATACAACTAGTTCCCCCTTTCCTTTGAAGGAGAGGGGGATAAAGGGGGTGAGGTAGATTGAAATCAGCAATTAAGGAACTGGAAGAAAAGGCCAAGGCGGCTAAGGTGGCTTCTCGCCGCTTGGCTTACCTTTCGGCTGAGGTCAAGAACAAAGCTTTACATAATATTTCAAATGACCTTTTAACCAAGCAGAAGGAAATACTTTCGGCTAACCAGATTGACTATCATGAGGCGCATACCTCGGGGATGAATGCCGCCATGCTTGACCGGCTGATGCTCTCCTCGGAGCGCCTTGAGGCTATAGCCAAGGATGTGCTGGCGGTGGCAGCGTTGCCTGACCCGGTGGGCGAGGTATTTGACATGCGCACCCTGCCTAACGGCTTGCAGCTCAGCAGGAAGCGAGTGCCCCTGGGGGTGATTGGCGCCATCTATGAGAGCCGACCTAATGTTACCATAGACATTTCTGCCCTCTGCCTGAAATCGGGCAATGCCATTATCCTGAGGGGGGGTAAGGAGGCGATTCACTCCAATGGTGCCTTAGCCCGGGTGGTTCAGGAGGCGGTAACAAAAGCCGCCGTCCCCGATGGGGCGGTGCAGTTTATTGAAAATACCGAACGGGCGCTGGTTGATGAGATGCTCAAGATGCGCCAGTATATTGACCTGATTGTCCCCCGGGGTGGAGCGGGTCTGATAAAGTTGGTCTCGGAGAATGCCGCCATGCCGGTGGTGGCCGGTGGTATTGGTGTTTGTCATACCTATGTGGACAAGAGCGCCGATGTGGACAAGGCGGTGGCTATCGCCTTTAATGCCAAGGTGCAGCGCCCCACCGTTTGCAATGCCTTAGACACCCTGCTGGTTCATGCTGATATTGCCCAGCGCTGCCTGCCCCTGGTGGCGGCGGAGTGGGCTAAAGCCGGGGTAGAGATGCACTGCGATGAGCCGACGATGGCTATCCTTAAATCCAAACCTTCTTTGAAGCTGAAGCCGGCTACCGATGAGGATTGGGGCAAGGAGTTCTTGTCCCTGGTGGCGGCGGTTAAGGTGGTGAGTTCCCTGGATGAGGCGCTGGAGCACATCGAGCGCTACGGCTCAGGACATTCCGAGGCTATTATCACCAAAGAAGATGACGCCGCCACGCGCTTCCTCAACGAGGTGGATGCTGCCTGCGTCTACGTCAATGCCAGCACCCGCTTTACCGATGGCGGTCAGTTCGGGCTGGGGGCTGAGGTAGGCATAAGCACCCAGAAGTTCCATGCCCGCGGTCCGCTGGGAGTGAGAGAGCTAACCAGCTATAAGTGGATTATCTTAGGCAGCGGGCAGGTAAGACCGTAACTGGCTATAGTGTCTCTAGGGCAGCCTGTTGAACTTGAAACAGTTGTTTGATGCCCTTTTCCGCCAAAGAGAGCATGGAATCAATAGTCTCCTTGGAGAAGGGTTTGCCTTCAGCTGTGCCCTGAACCTCAACAAATTCACCCTTGCTGGTCATCACCACGTTAAAGTCAACAGCAGCCGCGCAGTCTTCATCGTAGCACAGGTCTAATACCTGGTAATCGTGGACAATACCCACGCTGGTGGCAGCCACCGCGCTCTTCAGCGGTATTGAGGCTATTACCCCCATATTGGCTAGGGTTTGCAGTGCCTGGTTTAGGGCGACATAGGCGCCGGTAATGGCTGCTGTCCTGGTGCCGCCGTCTGCCTGCAGCACATCGCAGTCTACGATTAAGGTTCTTTCCCCGAGGTCGGTGAGGTCGGTTACCGCCCGCAGCGAGCGCCCGATGAGGCGCTGGATTTCCTGGCTCCGGCCGGCAACCCTGCCCAACGATGCTTCGCGGGGACTGCGGGTAACGGTGGAGCGGGGCAACATGCCGTATTCGGCGGTAATCCAGCCGCTGCCCCCTCCCCTGAGGAAGGCTGGCACCTTCTCGTCAACGCTAACCGAGCACAGCACCCTGGTCTTGCCCAGCTCAATCAGCGCTGAGCCTTCGGCAAAGTTCTGAAAACCGGGGGTTATCTTTACCGGTCTTAATTCATCATGGGCACGCCCGTCAGCCCGTTTCATAAGCAGAATCTCCATTTAGAGGTATGTCAGAGTATAGCATTGATGGGTGGTATTGGCAATTTTGTTCTACCTCACCCCCTTAATCCCCCTCTCCTTTGAAGGAGAGGGGGAAGATAAATAAAAGAGGGGCTAACGCCCCTCTTAAACACTCCTTCTTAATAAGTAACTAGGTTGTGAGCTTTGACCCTCTGCGTTAGGGCTGATAGAATGACTTCCGTGAACATCAGCCCTGAAATTATCAGCCTGATAGATGAAATCAAGAGCGATAGGACTCACGGCGCCAGCCAGTTAGCACGGCAGGCGGTTGGTGTGTTAAAACTTGCTGCCGAGCATAGCCAGGCAAGTAGTGCTGACGAGTTTTTATCGGGGCTGAGGGAGGTGGGGGAGAGGTTGATGTCAGCCCGTCCGGCTATGGCGCCGATATTTAATATTGTCAGTCGTTTCTTGGGCGCTGTGTCCCGGCTTTCACCCGACGAGGACTTGGATTCCATTAAGAGCTTTGCCCTTTCCCAGGCGGATGAGTTAATTAGCGCTTCGTTACAGGCTATAGCTCAGATTGTGAATTATGGCTGCGATTTAATCGGCGATGGCGATAGGATAATGACTCACAGCTATAGCTCAACCGTGATGGCGGTATTAAAGGAGGCGTTCGACCGGGGTAAGCAAATTGAAGTAATCGCTACCCGCTCGGGTCCGGGCGGCACCGGCCAGAGGATTGCTCAGGAGCTCGGGCGCCATGGACTAACGGTTACCTTTATTGATGATGCTGCCATGGGGCTTTATATATCGGCGGCGGATAAGGCGATGGTCGGCGCCGACAGAATATGTGCCGACGGCAATATTATTAATGGCATAGGCACCTACCAGTTTGCCCTGGCTGCGGAAAAAGCCGGTGTCCCCTTTTATGTATTAGGTGAGACGCTCAAGTTTGACCCCAGGCTGAAAAGTGGCCAGGTCGATTTGGAAGAGAAGGAGCCGTCTGAAGTTGTTGAACCGGGAAAGCTGCCACCACAGGTCAGGGTCAAAAACCCCTACTTTGACATTACCCCTCTGGAGCTGGTTACCGGGATAGTTACTGAGAACGGTTTATTTACACCAACAGAAGTTATTAGTTATATAGAAAAGCAGTCCGACTAGCTCTTATATACTCTGTCCAGTGTCTCCTTGAGCTTGGGCACGGTTTCAAACTTGGTTATATCTTGGGGGGCTATCCACCTTGCCTCTTTATGTTCCCAGTCAATCTTGATTTTATTTCTGTCTTTTATGTGGAAAAGGTAGGGGTGGACTATCCATCTAACACCCAGCCTCTTATCTTCAACAGGTAAAGGTTTGCCCCTTCTTATTAATTCCACCTCTTCCCGGGACAGGCTGGTTTCCTCTTCTATCTCGATTAGGGCTTGCTCATCGGCGGTGGTCTCAATATAACCACTAACTCCTGCCCACCTTCCCTGGTAGCTGCCAACCCGCTCACTGCGGCGCAAAATCAGTATCTCATTCTCCGATTCCAGGAAGCAGGTAACGACCTTTTTCTCTTGTAGCATAATACCTATTTTAAGCTCAAAAGGTACTCTTTTAGCCAGCCCAGGGCGGTCTCGGCGGCGCTTTGTTTATTTTGCTCTCGGTCTCCCTGGGAAATATGCTTCCGGCTAAAGGTTATCTCACCGTGTGATAACCCGATGTAGAATAGCCCCGCCGGTTTCCCTGGGGTAGCCCCGCTGGGTCCGGCAATGCCGGTATCAGCCAGGCATATATCGGCGGCTAAGAGCTTCCTACCACCCTGTGCCATCTCCTCAGCTACCTGAGGGCTCACGGCACCATATTGGTTGATAGTATCCTCTCTTACTCCCACCACTTTGCTCTTGACCTCATTGCTATAGGCGGTAACCGAGCCCTTATAGTAGTCTGAGCTACCGGGGACACCTGTGATGCGGTGGGATATTAACCCCCCAGTGGCTGATTCAACAAGCCCCAGGGTTAACCCTTTCTGGCGAAGTAAGTCGCCCACTTCCTGCTCCAGGTTCATATAAACCTTTCCATCAAGCTGTATATTGCCTCTTCGTCTACTTGGTCGCCATCGTTGCTGAGTTTTTGTATCGCATGCTCCACGACTTTATGTTTGCGCAAGTTATCCAGGTCATCCAGCTGGCCATATATACCAACCCTTCTGCCCACCCTGAAATTGTGTCTCTCTTCAGGTGATAGACTCTGGAATCTAGCTATGGAAGCTAGCATCTTCTCCTTATCCTGAGGCAACTTTCCCTCAATCTCCTGAAGCAGGTTGGTAATATGGTCGCTGACAAAGTATGAGTGGCAGTCAAGGTGCTTGAGTAGCAGTTTTTCCTCTTCTACAATCTCCTCATCTGTTGCCCGCACGAAATTGCCCTGTTTGACCTCATCATATAACGGCATGCCCTGCGTTATGGTCAAAGTTCTAACCCGGATAAAGTCGGGGTCTATTTCGTTTAATACTCTGGCGGTTTCGGTGGCGTGCTCCCGCCACATCTTTTCTCCCCCCAAGCCAAGGACAGCATATTCACATAGTGAGATGCCTGATTCTACTATCTTTTTGCCACCGGCTATGTGGTCAGCGGCAGTAACCCCCTTGTCCATGTATTGAAGCAGCGGGTCATAGCCTGATTCCAGCCCGATATGCAGTCGGGAAAGCCCCGCCTCTCGCAGTTGTATTAGCTCCTCCAGCTTCTTTTTGGCTGCTGTCTTGGACCGGCCGTAGCTGGTCACCCGAGTGATGCTGGGCAGGGTTTGCTTCAAGAACTTTATTACCTCAACCAGCTCGTTGGTCCTCATAATCAAGGTATTGGCGTCCTGGAGGAAGGCGCTGGTGCCACCATGGTAAAGCCACAGGGCTACATCGAAAAAGGCTTCATTTGGTGGACTATTGAGGATGGCCGCCGCCACCTCCTCCACCCTGCTCCCGTAGCCGGCTTTCAAGGAAATCTCCTTTAGCTTATCCTGTATTGCCTTGATAGTTAATATCTCTTGCTTTATCTCCTCCACCGACCTCAGCTCAAATTTTTTCCCCTTGTAGATATGACAGAACTTGCACCGGTTCCAGGAACAGTTTCTGGTTACCCGGATGAGCAGGGATTGAGCCTCGCTTGGCGGTCTGATTGGTCCTAGTTCAAAAGACTCTACCATCATTTGCCTTTCCATCATAGGTAGCCGAGCACATATTTCTTGATGAACTCAAAGTTATTGGTTACCTTTTCCCTTCCTACCACAATGTCCATGTGCCCGGGGAGCAAGTACTCGATTTCTAGCTGTGATAGCCTCTCTATAGACTGCTTAAGCTGGTTGGTGCTGCCACCGGGGAGGTCAACCCGCCCCGTATTTTGATTAAAAATGACGTCGCCGCAAATCAGTATCTTCTCACTCTGGCAGTAAAAGCAGATGCCATCAGGGGAATGCCCCGGGGAGAAGATAAGCTCAAATTCCACTTCTCCGGCATTTAGCCTGTCATCATCAAAAAAGCTATCTGGGGTGAACTCCACGGCGGGAAGACCGAAAAATCTAGATGTCTGGTTAACGGTTTTATCCCAGGAATCTTTTTGTTGGGGATGGAGGATGATTTTGGCTCCCGAGACTTTCTTGAAGGCGTCATTTGCCCAGCAATGGTCCCCGTGCAGGTGGGTATTGGTGATAATATCTATATCTTTAGGGTCAATGCCGTCACGGTGCAAATCCTGGAGTAGTTCGGGTAGGAATTGAGTAAGTCCGGGGTCAATGATAATGCTGGTGTTATCCTTAATCACATAGGTATTGCAGTCCAGCATTCCCTTTTCCGGGTAAAAGTATAGATTTTTGGTTAGCTTCATGTTATTATTACCTCAACTAAACTGACTTAACCCAACCAGCCTTTTATTATATAGCAACTACGAGGGGTTATTCAATGAGCCACCTGTGGCTCTAAGAGAAAGGAGGTTCTATCATGGGAATGCTAGGCGGTATACTTTGTATCCTGGCTGCACTGTGCGCGATTATGGGCATCCTCGATGCCACCGAGGTGGTTGAACCGCTGATGACACAGCTTATCTGGATATTTTGGTTTGGGCTATCGGGAATTCTATTCTTATCCGCTATCGCCATTGGCGTGGGTCGCAGCGAGTAATTAGTAGCCAGGTTAATTAACTAGACGACTGTTGTGTCTATTTCTGGAAGAGGGGCTGAAATTTCGCTGCGAGTTTACCCCAGTGCCGCCAGAAATGGAGTGGTTGGCTTTGCTGATGGGGTATGGCGGGTAAAGGTAGCAGCGCCGCCGGTTGAGGGCAAAGCCAATAGAGAGTTAATTGCCTTTCTCGGTCAGAAGCTGGGTGTGGGCAAAGGCAGCTTAACCATTATCAGGGGTCATACCTCTTGGAATAAGGTCATAGCTGTTGAGGGCTTAAGCCGAGAAGAGATTGCAAGGCGGCTTTTGCCCGGTTAAGCAGCTCCAATGTTGGCTATATTATTTCTTAGTCTTCCGCTTATGGCGGCGCCACAGGATAATGCCAAGTATGGTTCCCCAGATGGGGATGAGGATTAGCAGCCAGATAGCTATGGTGCCGAGCACCTGTCCGGCGATGACCAGTCCTCTGGCAGCTGATTTGAGCACTTCCAGTGCATTCCAGCCGATGCGAACCAGCGGCTTGGCTGTAACCTCAGGCTCCAGGGATACCGAAATCAGGCTCGTTGATGTGGTTCGCTCCAGATATTGTATACGACCCTTAATCTGCTCTATCTCGGAGCGTATGCGGGAGAGGCTGTCATAGATTTTGAGGATATCCTCTATCTCCTCGGCTTTTCCCAGGAGGGTGAGGTATTGCTGCTCGGTTGCCTCGGCGTTCCTCAGCCTTGACTGAAGGTCAACATACTCCTCGGTTACGTCCCGGCTCTCGGTTCTCTCCGATTCTACCCTTACCGCCAGGTCTCTCAGTTCAGTTAGCGCCATTTCAAACTTGTCATCAGGCACCCGGAAAGAAATCCACCCCCTTATGTCCTCTTCCTCCCCTGAAATGTAGGACGATACCACATAGCCGCCAAAACTTACCGCCAGCTGGGCTATATCATCGCAGGCTTGGCTTACATCCTCCACCACCAGGGACATCTCCCCGGTGCGGACTATCATCCGCTCATCTTCGGTTGAGGGTAAAGACTCAGGCTTATATGTCTCATCCCCTTCTTCAGGTGATGTCCCCCCTGAAGGTGCTCCTTCCTCCGTTGCTTCTCCAGCGCAGGCAGCCGGCACCAGCAGTAGCGCCACCAGCGCCAGCCCTATGAGCAGCTTTTTCATAACAAAGTCCCCCCTTCGTTATCTCTATCTAATATATATACTATAACGATGAGGAAAGGAAAAGGTTAGGGAGGTTTACTTTCTCACTCCTCCACCCTCACCCACAGCCTCTCGCCATCGGTGATAAATTCTATTGTTCCCTGCTCATCGGTGCGGTATATATTCTCTGAGCCAACTTGTTCTATCAGCCTCTCCACCACCTCACCGCTGGGGTGACCAAAGGGGTTATCTCCCACCGAGATAACCGCCACCTGCGGGCTAACCGCCGCCAGAAATTCCGGGGTGGTGGAGGTAGCCGAACCGCTATGCCCAACCTTGAGCACGGTGCTGCTTAAATTGGTGGGGAGGGCGATAAGCTTGAACTCAGCCTCCCACTCAATATCAGCCGCCAGCAGGAAGCTCACCCTGCCCAAACCCAGGTGTAATACCACGCTATTATTGTTTATATCAGCCCCGGTGCCATTTAATAGGGAGGCTTGGGGATGGAGCACCTTTATCACTATTCCATCACCCAAGTCAATCTGCTGTCCGGCTTGAGCTAGGGTGTATTCAATTTCCCTTTCTTCAATTAGTCCGAGCCATTCTTCATATAAAGACGACTCATAATCTAAATCATCTAAATCGGTATAGAGCACCTGCTCCACCTGGTATCTTTGTAAGACCTCCACCAGGCCGGTGAGGTGGTCGGCGTGGGGGTGGGTTAACACCACCAGCTCTATGGTTCTATCCCAGAAGGGCATCCTCTCGCCCAGCTCCAGAGTCAAGAGTTGGGGGCTGGGTCCACCGTCAATCAGTACCTGCTGATTTCCTTTTTGAATCAGTATGGCATCACCCTGACCAACATTGAGGAAGCTTACATGAAGCTCATCATCGGGCATGGTGGCAACGGCCACCGAGGCCAGAATGGCTACTATTAGCAGGGGTGGGATAACCCATTTCTTGGGTAGTCGGGAAACAAGGCTGAATGATTTACTCGCCCCTGATTTTAGCCAGCTTTTAGCTCGAGACATCCGTTGGGTGAACCTCTTCCTGCTGCCGAGCCAGACGGCGGCGGCAAGGGCTGAATAGTAAACCAATATCACGGTGGTGTCAACCGAGCCTACCTCAATATGGGATATGGGGAGAGAGGCAAAACCACTTATTATCAGCATCATATATGAAATGAACAGCCAGGCAAGCCAACCTATAGCCTGGGCGATGGGCAGGAAAACCAGCCCGATGAGTCCAGCCAGAGCCCCTGCGACAATGATACCGGGCAGTGCCAGCAGAGCGAGTATCGTGGCAAATGGACCAACAAAGGAAACAATGCCGAAATAGTGGGCAACGGCGGGCCACACGGCTATGATGGCGGCTAAGGTTACGCTGAAGCTATCGGTAACGATATTGGCTAAAGATATGCCTACTCTCTTTTCACCAATGGCGGTGTTAACCGCTTTTCTCCCCCAAGCCATGAGTGGAGGGGCAAGGAAGATTAAGCCTGCCATAGCCAGAAAGCTCAGTTGGAAGGAGGCATCCCACAGGATTTGGGGGTTAATGCCTACCATTACAGCAGCAGCGAAGGCCAAGGAGGTGATGGCGGTGCGCTGCCTGCCCAGAAGCTCGGCGCTAAGAAACACGCTGGCCATAATCGCCCCCCTGATTACCGGGGGGTGCGCACCGCTAATTAAAGCATAAAGCCAGATTGTGCCCAGTGCCAGCCAGATATAGAGGTAGCGCCTTTTGCCGAAGAGCCATATACCGATGCTGAGCAATATGCCAGCCATGATGCTGAGGTGGAGACCGGAGATAGCCAGCAGATGGGCAGTGCCGGTGCCGGCAAAGTCGTCTCTAACTTCTGTGGGAATGTTATATCTGATGCCCAGGATGATACCCTGAGCTAGCGATGCCTGTGGCTCTGGCAGAACCTCCGCCATCGTTTGGGATAGGTTATTTCTTAATGAGTAAACCCATTCCAGCGGCTTAAACCCTTGGCCTGTTGCTAAAATTTCTATTTCCGGGTAGAGCATGGTGGAGTATATTCCCTGATGAGCCAGATAGCCCTTATAATCAAAGTCGTCAAGCTCAGGTGGTGTCTCCAGTTTCCCCGTTACCTGGAGGACATCGCCATATTTATATGCGGGGTATCTGGGAACAAATAACAGGGCATCGCCTGATACCTCCTGCCGCTCTTCCCCCAGTTTTATTTCGCTGGCTGACAGGCGAATATGAGTAATCTTATCTCTAACCTCGGGGTCAGAATTGACCATCCCCTTGATTTCAACCTCCTCGCCGTTGTAGAACTTGAGGTGGCTCTCATCATTGGGAGGTTGAAATGCCTGATAGCAGAAAGCGCCGCCAAAGAGGGCGATAAGGCAGATGGCGGATAAGATTATTGCCTTGCGGTGTTGAGGAAAGAGGAAGAGGAGGGGGAGGGGGATAAGCCCAATGAGAATGAGGGCTAGGGGGAGGACAAATTTTGACCCCAGATAGATACCAGCCACCCAGGCACCACTTAGATAGATAAGTGCCACTATTTACCTCGAGTGTTAGTCGGCTACGGTAATTAAGTCTTTAATCTGCTCGTAGATAGCGGGTCCTATTCCTTCAACCTCGGTTATCTCGGTGATATTGCTGAAGCCCCCATGTTGCTGGCGATAGTTTATGATAGCCTGAGCCTTGCTTGGGCCAATGCCGGGCAGAGCCTCTAGCAGCCAGGCTTCAGCCCGGTTGAGGTCGATTCTTTGTGGCTGCTCTCCTTCTCCAACTCTGGGAATATAGAGTTTAAGTCGGGTGAGGTCGGCATCAGCGGTAGTGCCGCCGGCGGCTTGAATCAGAGCTTCCAGGCTCTCGCCGGATACTAGAGGGTGGAAGCTGGGGCTGCTCACCGCACCACCGATGTAAATCTCGCCGCTTAACTCTTGACTCGGTGCCAGGGAAATCTCTATGGGCTGGCTTGGGCTATACCTTGACCAGGCTACTACGCCCCCAATAACAATAACGGCTATCAGTAAAACAGTAATCAGTGCCCAGAATTGGTTAAGCTTGCCTGTTGCCATGGGGGACCTCCTGAAATTGACTGTAGCCAGTATAACATTAAAAAGCAATAGGGCAACAATCTATTCCAGTTTTAAGTGGTCAGGAACCTCTGAGGGCAGTCCTTAGCGCTTCTTCTGACTCGGGGCTAGTAACGGCTATGATTTGGTCTTCAGCTTGAAGGACTGTACTGGCGGTGGGGACAAAAGGCTTCTTTCGGCTACGAATAATTAGCGACAGGACACTTCCCTTTGGTAGTTTAAGCTTCTTCACTGTTTTGCCTATTGTGGTTGAGTGGGGCGGGATTTTTACCTCTACAATCTCCAGCCCTTTATCTTTGATATCTAATAGGTGCGTCAGGGGGTGGGTTGGCACCTCTTCCTCTATATGTTCAAGGATAATGTTAGTGCTACTTACAGTAACATCAATACCCAGCGTCTTAAAGATAGTCTCATTCTTTGGATTGCTGATGCGGGCTATAGTCTGAGGCACATTAAATTTATGCTTGGCTACCTGGCAGGCAACCAGGTTATCTTCATCATCGCCGGTCACGGCAATGAACATGTCAGCTCGCCCCGTGCCCACTTCAGTCAGGGTAGCCACCTCACAGCCATCGCCGCGGACGCAAACGCTGCCCAGCTCACTACAGATAAATTCAGTTCTGTCTGAGTCCTTTTCCACCACCAATATCTCGTGCCCTTCATCTAATAGAGCTCTGGCCAGGTAATAGCCCACCTTGCCCCCACCGATAACAATGATGTACATATTTAGCCTACTCCTCCACTTCCAGTTTTTCCTTCAGCATTTGGGCAAATATTGTGGTTGGGCTGAAGGTTTCTATTCCCAGAGAGCTGAATAGCTCTCGGCGCAGGGGGTCATAGATACGGCAGAGCACCTTGGGCACATTAAAGATATGCTTGGCGATTTGAGCTGCCATGACATTGCGATTATCTCCTTGAGTTAAAGCCACAAAGACATCAGCTTCCTCTATACCCGCTTTCTTAAGCGATTCCTCATCGGTGCCATTGCCCACCAGCGCCGTGCCCCCGAAGTCAGAAGGCAGCCGGCGAAAGCTATAGGTATCGGTGTCCAGAATGGTAATACTGTGTCCTTCAATGTCTAAAAGTCCAGCTAGTCGAGACCCCACTCTTCCACAGCCCATAATTACTACTTTCATAATATCAAACTCACTTTGAAGTATATTGATGATATAGCATAACCTGGCAGGGGGCGTTTTTAAGCACATAGGGCACCACGCTGCCCAGGCTAAACTGTCCGAAGCGTCTCTTGTAGATAACACCCATCAGGATTAGATCAACCTCTCGTTCTACGGCTTCATCGACAATAGTGGGGCCGGCTTCACGGGCTTGAAGCAGGTCAGTCTCTGTCTCGTAGTCTTCTTCTTCAGCCACGCTGGCTATGTGATCCAGTATGTCCTCAGCTTTTTTAATTTCAGGCTCAATTTCGGCATCTAGTGGTAGGGTACGTTTTAAGGTAATGACATAAACGGCACAAATCTTGCCTTTATCCTTCTTAGCCAGCCGACAGGCTAGCCTGATGGCTTCCTCATCAACTTCGGTGCCAGTTACCGGCACCAGAATCTTGCGAAACTCCATTGCTTCTCTATC
Source organism: Dehalococcoidia bacterium (assembly GCA_030615425.1). The sequence goes on along the minus strand of JAUWZG010000001.1, from coordinate 1,742 downwards.
CCCACTTAATGTTGATTAACGAGTATTATAGTCTTATTATGAAAAATCTACAATACCATTTACTGCATTTTTTCACTGGCCGGAAGACTTTTGTTGGAGTTCCTTTATTTGAGTATTTACAATCCGTACTGTAGTGTCTCTGAGCACCTCTAACTCATCGATGGACAAGTTTTCTAGTTGCTCTAGATTATATTGGAGGGCACTTACGATCTCCCGGGATGGGCGCCGCCTGGGGAGCATAAAGTAGGCATAAAGGGTACCGATTATCACACCAAAAAAGGCAATCGTACCGAAAATTGACCAAATTGAACCAATTAACATCCCAGAGGCAGTAATCGGTCCCGGGCTATTGGCACCTTGCGTTTGCATAGCTGTGAAGGTCCACCACAAGGCAGAACCATAGGAATTTATCTGTTCATTGGCTCCCCGCTCAGCAAGGTAAAGACCCCAAGCGGAGAGTAGCCAAAGCCCGATAAGAGCCAGAATCAACGGTATTAAAGGAGTTTCCGTGACTATGCGCTTAAGAAATCTAAAAACCCCTGGGATGTCCGGAGTGATGCGAAGCCTCCTTCGAGGTCTCCGCCTACGGATACGGAGTACTTTATCTCCCGGTTGTAGTGGTGTTAGCTGTTCCAGCGTTTCTTCCTCCTTCATCTTCAATTACCTCCATTTACTGATTTGATTTTATAGGCTCACTTCAGTTGCTGGATTATTCGTCTTAAGCGGTAACGTCTAATTCGCCGTGGACGGAAAATCTTGTCGCCAGGTTTGGGTCGCCAACTATTGAGCATATTTCATCAGTTGCTCAATTTTACCACTATATAACATGGCTCACAATTGGAGAATTTTATGCCTCTACGCGCTGGATGTCAATAATTTTTATTGCTTGACAATTACATGCCTCTCAACTAAACTCACAATGGAATCGATGTTGAATCGATATGGCAAATTTCCCTTTTCTGACTCCCCAACTTTCCATCCACTGTTATCTCTACGTGCCTGCTGTGGGCAAAGGAGGATTAGAGCGTGAGGTTTCCTTTTATTCCCCGTGAGGAGAAGTTTTTTGACCTTTTTCAAGCGAGCGCCCAGAATATGGTAAAAGCAGCTCAGAGTCTTAAGGAGATGGTTGATACCTGGGAACACGTTGAGGGAAAGGTAGGCGAAATAACTGAGCTTGAACACCAGGGGGACACCATCACCCATGATATTATGGCACGGGTACATCGCACCTTTGTCACCCCCTTTGACCGGGAGGATATAGTCCAGCTGGCTCATGTCCTGGATGATGTCACCGACTTTATTCATGCGGCGGCTGATGCCATGCTTCTTTACAAGGTGGACCGTCCGGGGAAGAGGGCTCGGGAGCTGGCTGATATTATCGTGCAGGCGACGGAGGAAGTGGAGAGGGTAATGCCTCAGTTAAAGAAGCGCATAGTGTTAAGCCAGGTTCTTAAACGGTGTGTGGAGATTAATCGGTTGGAAAATGTAGCCGATAGGATATACCGCTCAGCGATGGCTGAGCTTTTTGCCGATTCTACCGATATTGCTCATATTATCAAATGGCGCGAGATTTACGCCCATATGGAGAGTGCCACCGACAGGTGTGAGGATGTGGCTAATGTCCTTGAAGGGGTAGCCCTCAAGCATGCCTGATTCCTCACTGGCTCTTCTTCTCCTTATTATTGCCTTTGCCATTGGCTTTGGTCTGGTTAATGGCTTTAATGATGCCGCCAATGCCATTG
>JAUWZG010000039.1 GCA_030615425.1 Dehalococcoidia bacterium | reverse complement strand
TGTTTTAACCTTTAATCTAAGTGATTCGGTAAATTTCGATGGATGTAAAATTAACTCATCAAGCTGGGAGAGTATTTCGGTTAGCTCCTTTTTGCCGTTGGCAAAGGCATAGACAGACTCAGCCAGCATTACATTCAGCCCCCTATTGGGCATCGAGGTATAGGCAATAACCGGCTTGGGATAAAAACGCCCCATTTCCCACATAGTGCCAGGGTTAAAATCATCTATCACCGCCACCATGACCTGGCAATAATGCAATTCCCCCAAATTCATTCTGAATGCCTTTCCCTGGCGTTTAGGCGGAGAATCCTTTTCCAGGACGATGCCATTATAATAGGTAGCATAATTAGGAATATTGAGTTTGGTTAACACTTCCCTCGCATCCTGCAATGATTTTCTCTGGTCTTTGGTAAGCCAGCCACAAGCAAGATATACTCTACTTTCCAACTCCGTAAGCCTCCGCAAACAAAAAACCGACCCCACTGGGTCGGTTTCACTATTGGCTCGGCACCAGTCAAGTGACCATACCTACGACTAATGCTTCATCGCCCCCCCAGGCATTCTTACGCTAACGTCACTATTTATTCTTCTGAGGGCAATATAATAGTTTACCAAGCAGCACATGTCAAGGCATCCAGCCTAACTTTTCCTCACTTTTCCCCTCGATTTAGTACTTCTGGGCTATTACTATTGCTTACCTAGGCACTGCACCATTGACATACCCCAGTTTTGACCAGCGGGAATGCTTACTCTGGGAACCAGCCCCACCAGGTTTCCCTCCCGCATTTCGTGCACTGGATGCGCAGGGCGATAAAACCAGACGCACCGCAACTGCATTCAAAACGGTGCTTAAGACCAAGGGCGGGAGTGCCATTAATGTGGGTTTCTACGTCCTCCAGCTCTGCTTTCATTGCTTCTGGGCCTCCACTCGGCTCTCCAGCTGCTGGACTTTGGTCTCCAGTGACTCCGGGGTTGGCCTGACTGGTGCCGTCTCCGCAGGCCGTGTCTCTCTCGATTGATAATGGCTTTCTCCTCGTTGATATGGAACCGACACGCAGTTTCTGCGTGGCATAAAAAACTGCGTGTCCTACACCTTGTGCAAGCCACGCAGTCCTTAATCTAAATCTTGTGTGGTACCCCTGGCGCGACTCGAACGCGCGACACGCGGTTTAGGAAACCGCTGCTCTATCCATCTGAGCTACAGGGGCTTATTAATCATTGGTGGAGCTGAGGTAACAATAGGTAGAACTTTTGAACTGACTTTTAATCTGACCATCTAGTTCCTTAGCTCTCACCAAAGGTAATTGTAGCAATTAGCACCACGGGTGTGCAACTTAGCTTGTTGCGAAAAGGTCTCTATTCCTCTGCCTATTTGCCGATTACTGTTGGACTCTTGCCCGGAGTGATGAGCTGACGTATTATCGGTTCGTTGAGTTCAACCCCGATACCCGGGCCATGGGTTGGGTAGAGAAAACCATTCTCATATCTGGGAACATTCAAGGCTACATCGTTCTTGATGGGAGTACTTACTGTATCAAAGACGTCATGAATGTGCAGGGGGCCGAGATTTTCGTGCACCATCTTGGACATCCATTCGTCAGACACAAGCAGGTGAGTATAAGCAGCAGCCTCAAGTCCCGAACCCATCATGCAACCACAGACCACTGGCAAACCAGCAGCCTTGGCAATAGAGACCCATTTTTGAGACTTTAATAATCCGCCTGCCTTCGGTATCTTAATGAAAAAACCATCAGCAGCGTTCTTCTGAACGATTTCAAGCAAATGTTTAAGCTCTTGAGCCGACTCATCAGCGAAAACCGGTATCCCGATTTTGCTGCGCAGGCGTGCCATGCCATCAATATCCCACCAGGGGACGGGCTGTTCCACCATAGCCAAATCATATTTCTCTAATTTTTTTAGAATCATTAAGGCCTGATAATAGTGCCAGCTGCCATTAGCATCAATGAATATCTGTATCTCATCGCCGGCAGTTTCTCTCAGCGCTCGCACATTTTCAATATCATCCTCCTCTTTGCCAGCCCCTACTTTGAGCTTAAGTACGCGAAAGCCGGCCTGAAGCGCCCCCTTAGCTATGGCTACCACCTCATCCGTCGATGCGCCGGGCAAAACATAACCCAAAGGAATTTTTTCTGTAGTCAGGCCTCCTAGCAGCTGGTAAACAGGAACGCCAAGTGCCTTGCCCACGATATCGTGCAAGGCGTAGTCAACGGTTGCCTTGGCCTGGTTATTATCCCTGGCAGCGTAATCCATCCGTGCCACAATTTTCTCTATATTAAAAGGGTCTTCGCCCAGCAAAATTGATGGACCGAATACATTGTTGATGATGCTCATCATTGAGTCCTGACTCTCACCGCGGTACCAGGCAGACGTACCCCCGGAGTCAGCTACACCCACAATACCCCCATCAGTATGAATCTTGAGAATGATACTGGCAGAACCCTGTTCCACCCCTCCCCCCATAGGAAAGGGCTTGCTAAATTTCGCCGTAATCGGTATACATTCAATCTTCCCAATACGCACTTTACTCCTCCTTACAAAATATTCTGCTCCATTGTAACGATAATATACTCTCATATGGATTGACACTCAAGTGGGCTGCCACTAGAATAGCGGGTAGGCAAGATACCGATAAACCGGCAGAAGGAGGCTTTGGTGACACTGGAAGAACTGGAAAAGAAGGTTAAGGTATTAGAGGATATCGAGGAGATTAAGAAGCTGCACATAAATTATGTCTACCTTCTCTGTAACCTTCAGTGGGACGATATGTTAGATTGTTTTGCCGAAGATGCTACGTTAGACCTCCTGGACCATGGAGTACGTAGAGGCAAAAAGGAAATTAGTGAGATGTTCCACAATGTTCTGGCGAAAATGATAAAGCGGACGGACGGGCATTTTGTGGGGCAGCCGGTTATAACAGTCGAGGGAGATAAGGCAAAAGGCTACTGGATCCTGTACCTTTTCTTCGCCGAGCCCGAGGTAAGGTGGTTGCAGGGGCGGCAGGACTGCGAATACGTCAGGATAAATGGGAAATGGAAATTTAGCTCGGTTAAATTTAGCAGTCCCTGGCCCGGAGCCTAAGATAGATAAAAAATTGAGGAGGCGGCGATGGACCTGAAACTGAAAGGCAAGGTAGCCCTGGTTACGGGGACGGCCAGCCAGATTGGTTATGGCAAAGCCATTGCCTTGACCCTGGCTGAGGAAGGGTGCGACGTGGTTTCGGCGGATATCGAACTGGAAGGGGCTAAAAAGACAGCCGCCGAAATCGAAAAGCTGGGCTGTAAGAGTATGGCGGTCAAGGTGGATGTCGTCAACCGCAGCGATGTCGATAAGATGGTAAAGGCGGTAATTGATAAGTTCGGGCGCATCGATATACTGATTAACAACGCGGGCACCAGCAGCCGGGTGCAGCCCTTTATGCAGATGACCAAGGCGGACTGGGACCTGGATATCGGAGTTAACCTCTACGGGCAGATGAACGTCGCCCAGGCGGTTATCCCGCGCATGGCAGCCCGGAAATACGGGCGCATCGTCAACTGCTCCGGAGGACAGGGGATACCTAATATTTCCATCTACGGGGCGGCTAAAGGGGGCGTAGAACAGTTTACCCATGCCCTGGCCCTGGAAGTGGCGCCCATGGGGATAATCGTCAACGGCATATTGCCCGGGCTGGGGGAGACGGGCTTGGTGGGCACCGCCCCCAAGGAGATGCTTGAATCCATGAGACAAATGTCCGCCCTAAAACGTTTGTGTACTCCCCAGGATGTTGCCTGGGCGACCGCCTTTTTAGCCTCTGACGTTTGCAGCTACATGGTGGGGCAGATTATTAAGCTGCACACTTTTTAGTCGAAAACGTTGGTCTCAATCAGACACTTTCTAGTCGAAAGCGTTATTAAATCATAAAGGAGAAGGATAAATGGCCGAATCAAAATACAGCCGACTTTTGGTGACCAAGCCCATCTACGAGGCAGGTCCCCCGGTCAAAGGCAGGCAAAGCCCATCAATGACCTTAATGAGTAATGCTCTGGTGCCCGGCTGTAATATGTATATTGAACTGGGCTGGATATGGGAGATGCCAGAGCCAAACCCCCATGTTCATGAACATTCGCACAATTTCAATGAGATTGTGCTCCATATCGGCAGCGACCCCTATAACTCCGAAGAGCTGGGCGGGGAGATAGAGTTTTGCGTCGGGGGGCAGCCGCTGGTCTTCAACAAGTCCTCGGCGATTTACCTGCCCGCGGGGACGAAACATGGTCCACTTACCTGGAAGAAATTCAATAAACCTCACATCGAGATGGCGATAATGATCGGCGCCGGCTCTTACAAAGAGGGATGGCCGACAGGGGTTGGTAAACCGAAAGAAGATAAATAGATTCAGAGAAGAGGTTCTGGAGAAAATGGATCTAGGTTTGAAAGGCAAGGTAGCACTGGTAACCGGGGCTGGTAGCCAGATAGGGTTTGGCAAGGCTATCTGCTTAACTCTGGCAAAAGCTGGTTTCTTTGAAGCCGATGAGTTCTAGGTTTCGTCCCCTTAAGTGGAGATAGGGGGATTCGAACCCCCGACCTCTGCCATGCGAAGGCAGCGCTCTCCCTATTGAGCTATATCCCCACCTACAGCAGAAATTATAGCATATATCTTCCTTGTCAGTCATTACTATTATTGATATACTAAAATGTGCTATGAATTACGAGACCATTATCGGGCTGGAGGTTCATGCCCAGCTTCTAACTAAGAGCAAGATGTTCTGCCGCTGTAGCGCTGATTATGCCAGCGCTCCACCCAATACCCATGTTTGCCCGGTGTGCCTGGGGATGCCCGGAGTTCTGCCCACCATCAATCAGCAAGCAGTAGAATATACAGTAGTGACAGCCCTAGCCCTCAACTGCACTATCTCCGATTACACCAGGTTTGACCGTAAGAACTACCCCTACCCCGACCTGATGAAGGGCTATCAGATTTCCCAGTCTTACGCCCCCTTTGGTCATCACGGCTGGCTCGACATTGAGACTAACGGCGAAAAGAAGAAGGTGGGTATAGACAATGTCCACCTCGAGGAGGATGTAGCTAAACTAATCCACCACACCTCCCCGGGTGGGGAGTCCTACAGCCTGGTGGATGTCAATCGTTCCGGGGTGCCGCTGATGGAGATTGTCGGTGAGCCTGACCTGCGCTCCCCGGAGGAAGCCAGGCAGTACCTGATAAAGCTAAGGAGTATACTCCAGTACCTGGGTGTATCCACCGCCAATATGGAGGAGGGGAGCTTCAGGTGCGATGCTAATATCAGCATTCGTCCTCAGGGCAGCGCCGACCTTCTGGCTAAGGTCGAGGTCAAGAATATGAATAGCTTCAAGGCGGTCTACCGGGCTCTGGAGTATGAAGCGGAGAGACAGAGAAAGAGAGCCGATGAAGGCAAAGAGCTGGTCCAGGAGACCAGGGGCTGGGTGGAGGATAGGGGGATAACGGTTGCCCAGCGCAGCAAGGAGTATGCCCACGACTACCGCTACTTTCCTGAGCCTGACCTGGCGCCATTGGTGTTGAACCATGAGTGGGTGGAGGAAATAAGGTCAAAGCTGCCCGAGCTACCTGAAGCCAGACGCGGCCGATTGGTTGCTGAATATAACCTGCCCCTCTATGATGCCAACCTGCTTACCAGCTCCAAGGCAATGGCTGACTACTTTGAAGATTGCCTAAAGCAGTATAAAGCTAAACCAGCACCAACTAAGGAAATAAGCAACTGGCTTTTGGGCGAGGTCAGCCGTATAATGAATGCTAACGATATAGATATCATTGACTTTAGAGAAAAGGTCAGTCCTGAGCAACTTGTCGGATTATTGGTCTTGGAGAAACAAGGCGATGTTAGCAGCACTAGTGGCAAGTCTGTACTTGAGGAAATGTTCGAGACTGGAAGGGGGCCTACTGATATTATTGAGGAGCTGGGACTAAGCCAAATCAGTGATACCGAGGCCATTGAGAGGGAAATCATGGCGGTAATAAGCAACAATGCTCAGGCAGTAGCCGATTATAAGGCAGGGAAGAAACAATCTCTGAAGTTCCTCGTCGGGCAGGTAATGAGAGCTACCAGGGGTCGTGCCAACCCAGGGCTGGTAAACGAACTATTGGAGAAGAAGTTGGAGGAAGGATGAGATGGAATTCGTAGGTTATTTCAACATCGCTCAGATTGTGTTGTCTGTAGCCTTGATATTAGCCGTTCTGCTTCAGGTCAAAGGTGGGGGGCTGGGGGGTATCTTTGGTCAGGCTGACACCGTCTATCGGACTAAACGGGGTGTGGAAAAAACGCTGTTTCAGCTTACCGTCGTCTTGGTGGCTCTATTCATTATTATCTCTATGGTAGCCCTGAGAGTTGGCTAGTAATTGGCGGCAATGGCTCCCTGAGGTAATCAATGAAGTACCCGGTTTGTAACAAGGATGCCCAAGCCCATATCTACTACTGCGCCAGGTGTGCTGTTTATGTGCACGAAAAGTGCTGGCAGAAGCATGTAGAAATGGCTCATAAAGAAGAAAAGAAATGAAGCTGAAAGTATGGTTTGCCGAGACCAGACCGCAGTTTCTGCTTCTTTCCGTGGTGCTGGCATTCCTGGGTAGCTGCATCGCCTGGTATGAATTTAAAGAATTTGGTGGCACATTCCACCTTGGCTATGCCCTGCTGGCTTTCTTCGGGCTGCTGCTGTGCCACATCAGTGTCAATGTGCTCAACGACTACTTTGACTATAGAAGCGGGATAGACCTGGAGGTCAAGCGGACACCTTTTAGCGGCGGCAGTGGCATCCTGCCTGCGGCTCTACTCAAGCCGAGGCAGGTCTTGTGGTTTGGGCTGGTCTCCTTCCTGCTGGCGGTGCCTATAGGCGTCTACTTTGTCATCGCCAGGGGCTGGGCTTTACTACCTCTGCTTTTAGTAGCTGCGGTGTGCATCCTCCTTTATACCCCCTTTTTAACTAGGGTGAGGTGGCCGGAGTGGGCTCCGGGGGTGGGGATGGGGGCTTTGCCGGTGCTAGGGACTTACTTCGTCCAGACCACGGCTTATACCCTCCCCGCCGTTATTGCCTGTATACCCTCGGGCATTCTGGTGCATAACCTGCTCCTTTTGAATGAATTCCCTGATGCCGAAGCTGATATGAAGGCAGGCAGAAAGACCCTGCCCATCGCCATCGGCAAGCCAAGGGCATGGATAGTTTATTCCACCATGACCTTGATAGTCTATTTATGGATAATCGGTGGGGTGGTGGCAGGACAAATGCCGGTATTCTCACTGGTAGCCCTGCTCACCCTCCCCTTAGCAATAAAGGCAATTCAGGGTGCCAGAAAACACCAGGAGATGAGCCAACTGGTGCCAGCCATGGCTAACAACGTTCTGGTTGTCCTCCTCACCCAGTTTCTCCTTGGCATAGGCTACATTCTGGCAGGGGTTTTTTAAGATAATGTCAGTCGACCTGGTTTTACTTCATCCCCCCAGCGTTTATGACTTTCGTAAGAAGGTGATTTTGTACGGGCCGGTCAGCGACCTGATTCCTTCGTCCTCCGTGTTTGAGATGTATCCCATTGGCTTTACCAGCATTGCCGAATATCTGGAGGGCGCTGGTTATCGGGTGCGCATCGTCAACCTGGCGGTGCGTATGCTGAACGATGACAAATTTGATGCTGAGGCAATGATAAGGCGTTTGCCTGCACCGCTATTTGGCATCGATTTGCACTGGCTGGTGAGCTCTCATGGGGCTATTGAGGTCGCCAGAATAGTTAAAAAGTGCCACCCCCGGGCTAAGGTGATACTGGGCGGGTTTTCCTCGTCTTATTTTTATCGGGAGCTGATGGGCTACCCGGAGATTGATTACGTGATGAGGGGCGACTCCACTGAGGAACCGCTGCGGCAGCTTATGGTTTGCATCAAGAATAAGAGTGAGCCTGAAGAAGTACCCAATCTTGTCTGGCGGGATAGAGAGGGCAAGGTGCGAGAAAACCCCTTCTCCTATGTTCCCGCCGACCTGAGCCCGGTTATGTTCAGCCATTATGCCAATACCGTGCGCTCGGTTATCAGATACCGTGACCTGGCTAGCTATGCTCCCTTCAAGGGCTGGGCGCAGTATCCCATTACCGCCGTGCTCACCTGCCGCGGCTGCACTCAGAATTGCGTTGTCTGCGGCGGCTCTGCCGCCGCCTTTAAGAAATTCTACCAGCGGGAAAAGGCTGTCTTTCGCTCTCCGCAGGCGGTGGCTCAGGATGTAAAGCAGATAAAGCGCTTTAGCACTGGTCCTATTTTTATCCTGGGAGACCTGCTCCAGGCCGGGGAGGACTACGCCGATGAGGTTCTGCGCCTGCTGGAGAAGGATGGTGTGAAGAATCAGGTCATCCTGGAGCTGTTCTCCCCTGCCCCCAAGGAATTACTGCGCCGGATGAGCCAAGCCTGCCCCGACTTTTGCCTGGAGATTTCTCCCGAATCCCACGACCCCGAGGTAAGGAGAGCCGCAGGCAGAAATTATTCCAACCAGGATTTGGAGCAGACGCTGGCTGATGCCCTTAATGTCGGCTGCGGGCGAATGGATGTCTTCTTCATGATTGGCTTGCCCAAGCAAACGCCAAAGTCGGTGATGGATACTATTGACTACTGCGATTTCTTATTGCAGAAGTTCAAGGGTGATAAGCGGCTTTCCCTCTTTATTGCCCCCCTCTCCCCCTTCCTTGACCCGGGCAGCCTCGGCTTTGAGCAGCCAGAGCGCTATGGCTACCGTGTCCTGTTTCGGAAACTGGAGGAGCACCGCCGGGCGCTAGTAGTCCCAAGCTGGAAGTACTCCCTGAATTACGAGACAGAGTGGATGACACGACAGCAGATTGTGGACACTGCTTATGAGGCGATACTGCGCCTCAACCGGCTGAAGGCAAAATACGGGACTATCTCCCTGGAGATGGCTGATGCCGGCGAGCAACGCATTAAGAGAGCCTGGGAGATGGCCAGTCGCATTGACGGTTTGTTATCCCGGGGTGATTATGAGGAGCTATCCGGACTGAAACCAGAGATAGACGAGATAAATGCCTTTCCTGTGGTTGAGAGGAGGCAGCTAGAGCTGCCGGTGGGGCGGGTTAAGCTAAGAATTTTGCGCTCCCTCTGGTCGTGGGTGACCGGGCGGTAGTTATTCCAGCACTACCGCTGTCCCGTAGGCTAATATCTCAGAGGCGTTCTGCATTATCATTGAGGTGGTAAACCTCATACTGACCACGGCGTTTGCTCCCTGTTTCTCGGCGTCCCCCACCATTCTCTTGATAGCTTGCTCTCTGGCTTCAGCCATCATCTTGGTGTATTCGGTTATCTCACCACCGATCATGCCCCGTAGTCCAGCCATAATATCCCGGCCCATATGCCTCGCCCGAATTGTATTGCCCTTGACCATCCCGATAGTTTTCGCAATTTTCTTTCCCTCTACCTGTGCTGAGGTGGTAATAATCA
>JAUWZG010000079.1 GCA_030615425.1 Dehalococcoidia bacterium | reverse complement strand
CAGGAACCATCTCCCTGATTAAGGCTACTGCCTGCTGATAATCACCGGCGGTATAGCGCCGTTTCATCCGACCAAGCACCCCATCACTGCCACTCTGCAGTGACAGGTGAAAATGGCGGCATAGCCTCCCGTCGCGCCAGAGCCCGATAAGCTCGGGGGATATTTTATTCGGCTGGATGGAGGAGAGCCTCAATCTGGTTACCTCAGTCTCCTTCAAGACATGCTGTAGCAATTCCTTCAGACCAGCCCCTTCATCGCTATACGAGCCGATCTCGGTTCCGGTGAGCACCACCTCTTTATAACCTTCAGCAACTCTGTCCTTGACCTCAGCAACCACCTGGTCAAGGGGTATGCTTTTCTCCCTGCCTCGCACCAGGGGCACAATGCAATAGGAGCAGAAGCTATTACAACCATCGTGAACCTTGACCAAGGCGCGAGTCCTGAAACCAGCATGAGTAGTTGAACCTCCTTGGCCATGGAGCGGGTGGCTCAGCCACCCCGACTCCTCCAGCAGCCGTAGTAGATGCGGTTTTTCACTGTTATCCAGGACAAGGTCAACCCCTTCAATCTGTGCCAGCTCCTGGCGGGCGCGCTCGGCGTAGCAACCAACAGCCACCACCACCCCGTCAGGATTTCGTCCATGTGCTAACTTTAGCCGCCGACGGCACTTGCCGTCGGCGACATGAGTAACCGTGCAGGTATTGAGTATATAGATATCAGCCTCCTCTGACGCAGATGCCAGCCGATACCCCGCCCGGGCAAACTGCTGGGCTAGAAGCTGGGTCTCAGCCTGATTGAGCTTACAGCCCACAGTATCTAAGGCAACCTTTGGGATTTCCGAGCTTCCATTCATGTGCACCTGAGTATTATATTTTGATATTCTCCACTGGTCAAATATAAGTCTTCCTTGCAGAGAAGCTGAAAATGTGGTAAAAAATAGCTAATAACATTTACCCTGAATTATTATGTCAAGCGTAAACAATAGAGTAGTGGTTACCGGCATGGGGGTTATCTGCCCCCTTGGTCTGGATGTCGCTACCACCTGGGAAGCACTTATTGCCGGCAAGTCCGGGGTTGACCACCTCACTCTCTTTGACGCCTCGGCCTTTGAGACCAAGATTGCCGGCGAGGTAAAGGGCTTTGAGCCCACCAATTACATGAATCCCAAGGATGCCCGCCGCAACGACCGCGTTTCTCAACTGGCGGTAGCCGCCAGCCTGCAGGCGGTGGAGCAGGCGGGACTGAAAATCGACGCCGCCAACAACACCGATATCGGCAACATAATTGGTAGTGGCATTGGCGGCTTAACTACCCTATTTGAACAAACCAAAATCTTACTGGATAAGGGACCAAGGAGGGTAAGCCCATTCCTAATCCCGATGATGATGGCTAATATAGCTTCCGCCCAGGTATCCATCGTGCTGGGAGTAAAAGGTCCAAATCTGTGCACCACATCAGCTTGCTCCAGCGGCTCAGATGCCATCGGCGTTGCCTATGAAACCATCAAACGCGGTGATGCTAAAGTGATGATAACCGGCGGTAGCGAGGCAATAATCAACCCGGTAGGCGTTAGCGCTTTCAATGCTATGAATGCTATATCCACCAGAAACGATGAGCCACAGCTCGCCTCCCGCCCCTTTGATGTCGAGCACGATGGCTTTGTCATCGGTGAGGGAGCCGGCATCCTTATCCTGGAAAATCTTGCCCATGCCCAAGAGCGAGGGGCTAGAATACTGGCTGAGATGTTAGCCTACGGAGCTAGTGCTGATGCCTATCACATTACCGCCCCCATTGAGACCGGAGAGGGCGCAGCTATGGCGGTGCAGAGGGCGCTGGATAAAGCCGGGCTCAAACCTGATGAAATTGACTACATTAACGCTCACGGCACATCTACCCCTCTAAATGACAGGATGGAGACCAAGGCGATAAAGACGGTATTCGGCGACCGTGCCTACAAAATTCCGATTAGCTCCACTAAGTCGATGATGGGACATCTGGTGGGGAGTGCCGGTGCCGTTGAGGCAATAATATGTATTATGGTTATCCAGAACGGAATAATACCACCGACGATAAACCTTACCCACCCTGACCCTGAGTGCGATTTAGATTATGTGCCCAATGTAGCTCGCCGAGCCAAGGTCACCACCGCCCTGTCTAATTCCTTCGGCTTTGGTGGCCATAACTCGGTCTTAATATTCCGAGAGTACTCTGAGGAGTAAATTTGAATCATTACCGCTGGAATTTGCTGCCGCTGGTTCCAGACGAACATCTGGTTAAAACTTCGGGTTTCCCCCCTTTAGTAGCCCAGCTTCTATATAATCGCGGTCTTACCGAACCCTCCCAGTTAGAAGCCTTCATCAGCGGCGATAAGCGCCTCTCCGGCGACCCCTCCCTGCTACCCGATATCCACCCGGCGGTAGCCAGGATTTACCGAGCCTTGCTCTCAGGAGAAAACATTGCTATCTATGGCGACTTCGATGCTGATGGCATCGCCGGGACAGCCCTGCTCGTCCAGGGGCTATCAAGCCTTGGCGGCAAGGTCATCCCATACATACCCCACCGCCTGACCGAGGGCTATGGGCTTAAAACAGCCGCCCTAGAAAATCTTCACCGACAAGGCATCAGCCTGGTTATCACCGTTGATTGCGGAATTACCGCCCTGGCTGAGGTCAAGCGGGCAAACAGGCTGGGGCTGGATATAATCATTACCGACCACCACTCCCCACTGCCCGAAATCCCGCCCGCCATTGCCATTATCAATCCCAAGCGAGCTGATTCAAGCTATCCCTTTTCCGAGCTGACTGGCGCCGGGGTAGCCCTCAAGCTGCTTCAGGCCCTATTCCAGAGCCTTGGTAAAGAAGAGCAACTAGACGGGTTGATGGACCTGGCAGCCCTGGGAACGGTAGCTGATATGGCACCTCTAACGGGGGAGAACCGATACCTGGTTAAGCAGGGGTTGAAGCTAATCAATGCCACCCCACGCCTCGGAATCAGGGAGATTATATCCCAGGCTGGACAAAGCATTGGCAGCCTTGACGCAGAGAGCATCTCATGGATTATTGCCCCACGTCTAAATGCTGCCGGCAGGCTGGCACATGCCATGACCAGCTATAAATTGCTGATGACCAACTCGCCACAGGAGGCACGCCAGCTAGCTATATGGTTGGAACAGAAAAATGCCGAGCGGCAAAAACTAACCACCAAGGTTTTCACCAAGGCTAGAAAGCAGATATTAGCACAGGGGATTTCATCACTGCTAGTTGCCAGTGATAGGGACTATCCTGTTGGAATTGCCGGGCTGGTAGCCAGCAGGCTATCTGAGGAATTCTACCGCCCGGCTATTGTGGTCAGGACCGGAGAGCTAGTAAGTAGCGGGAGCTGTCGCAGTATCCCTGAGTTCAATATTATCCTCGCCCTGAACCAGTGTAGCAGTCTGCTATCCCAGTTTGGTGGTCACTCACAGGCAGCCGGTTTTACCCTACCCACCAAGAATTTGACTCACCTCAATCAGCACCTTTCCCAGCTAGCAACCGAACAGCTTGCCGAGGTTGACCTTCGCCCTCAACTGGATATTGATACTGAGGTCACACTGCCTGAACTCAGCGGGGATACCTTCCAAACCATTCAACAGCTAGCTCCCTTTGGTCGGGGTAATCCAGCGCCCACCTTCCTCAGCCGCAGGACAGATGT
>JAUWZG010000052.1 GCA_030615425.1 Dehalococcoidia bacterium | reverse complement strand
GGGTCAACGGCTACATCGCGGGCGCTGGAAGCAATAGCCAGGGCAATGCCCAAATCAGCCGCCGGCTCGCCAATCCTCAGCCCGCCGGTAACATTGGCAATAATATCCTGATTGCCCAGCTTCAAGCCCGCTCTCTTGGTCAGCACGGCCGTAATCAGCAGCAACCTGCCGAAGTCAACCCCGTTGGCGGTGCGTCGGGGCAAGCCGAAGGCGGTGGGGGTGGTCAGGGCTTGAATCTCCACCAGCAGGGGTCGGCTGCCCTCTAATGTAGGCACCACCGTCGAGCCTATGGCTTCAGCCCACCTTTGCGAGAGAAAAGCCTTTGATGGGTTGTCAACCTCTATCAGGCCCTGCTCCTTCATCTCAAAGACGCCCACCTCGTTGGTGGAGCCATAGCGATTTTTCACTCCACGCAGTACCCGGTAGGCGCTGAAGGGCTCACCCTCAAGATAGAGCACCACATCAACGATATGCTCCAGTACTCGGGGACCGGCAATAGCGCCGTCCTTGGTCACATGCCCGGCAATGAAAACGGGCACGGCGTTGGGCTTTGCCCAGTGCATCAGCCTCAGGGTGCACTCTTTCACCTGGGCTACGCTGCCCGCCGCCGTATCCAGCTCAGGTAGGGAAACCGCCTGGATGGAATCAATGACTACCAGCGATGGTGCTAATTGTTCCAGGTGGCTCAGAATAATATTTATGTCGGTCTCAGCCAGGAGGTAAAGCCTCTCGCCGCTCACCCCCAGGCGCTCTGCCCTGAGCCTGATTTGGGACAGCGTTTCCTCGCCGGAGACATAAGCCACTTTGCCCCCCGCCTGCGCCACCTGAGCCGAAACCTGAAGCAGAATGGTGGATTTGCCAATACCGGGGTCACCCCCGATGAGCACCAGGGAACCAGCTACCACTCCTCCCCCTAGCACCCGGTTGAACTCAGCCAGGGGGAGGGGAAAGCGGTCTGAGGTATTAGTCGCCACCTGAGATAGTTCCTGGGGCGGGTTTTCCAGGGCGGAGATGTTGGCTGGAGCAGCTACTGAGACCACAGTTTCTTCGAAGCTATTCCACTCCTGGCAATTAGGGCAGCGCCCCAGCCATTTCAGGCTCTCCTTGCCGCAGTTCTGGCAGACAAAGATAGTCCTGGAGCCGGGTTTACCTAGTTTGCCCATAGCTTGACTTTACCTGATTTTAGGGGGCAATGCAAGAGAAATTTGAGGGATTGTTTGCTAACGCTTGCCCACCCTCCCACCCCCATTTTTAAATTTTGTCTTTTTCCCACCCTCCCACCCTACGGGGGCTAGTGCCCCTCTTAGACATCCCTTAAAGATAGGAATTTAAGGGTGAAGCCTTTGAGGGTGGGTTGGGCGGGAAATAAAGTGATAAATATCCTAAATTTGGCTTGGGAAGAAGGTCAGGCTAATAGCCGATTCAGCCCACCATGCCCAGGAATATCCCGGCAGCGGTGGCGGTGCCGATAACGCCGGCAATATTAGGACCCATGGCGTGCATCAGCAGGAAGTTCCTGGGATTAGCCTCCTGCCCCATCCGCTGCACCACCCGGGCTGACATGGGCACTGCCGAGACGCCGGCGGCACCTATCATGGGGTTAATCTTCTCCTTAGAGAAGAGGTTCATCAGCTTGGCCAGGCTCACACCAAAGGCAGTGGAGGTAGCAAAGGCAACAACGCCCAGCGCAAATACTATCAGGCTCTCTGGCTTGAGGAAGGTCTCAGCACTCATAACGCAACCAACGCACAGACCGAGGAGGATGGTGAGGATATTCATAAAGGCGTTGGCGGCGGTATCAGCCAGCCGGTCGGTAACCCCGCACTCCCTTAATAGATTGCCAAACATGAACATGCCGATAAGCGGGGCTGACTTGGGCACCAGCAGGATAATAATAGCGGCGGCGACTACCGGGAAGAAGATTTTCTCCCTCTTGGGCACTGCTCTCAGCTGCGGCTTCATATATATCGCCCGCTCTTGCTTGGTGGTGAGCAATTTAATAACCGGGGGCTGGATAATGGGCACCAGCGCCATATAGGTATAAGCGGCGACGGCGGTCGCCCCGATAAAATGAGGAGCAAGCCTATTGGTCAAATAGATAGTGGTTGGTCCGTCAGCACCACCGATGATGCCAATAGAGCAGGCTTCTTCAATGCCAATCTTTATTACATCAGGAAAAGCACTCCCTATCAGCAAGGCCATGAAGAAGGCAAAGTAGACGCCGAACTGGGCTCCAGCACCAAGGATTAAGGTCTTGGGGTTGGCTAGCAGTGGTCCGAAATCAGTCATTGCCCCCAGGCCGAGAAAGATAAAGACGGGTATTATCTCCCAGGCAAGGCCGTATTCAAATATTCGGGAGATCACGCCGGTGGGCTCGCCACCGAGATATTCCATCAATCCGCCCAGAGGTAGGTTGACCAGGATGATGCCAAAACCGATGGGCACCAGTAGCAGGGGTTCCATCTTCTTGGCGATACCCAGGTATAAAAGAACCCCGCCAATAATAAGCATTACTACGGAGCCCCAGGTAAGGTTCAGAAAACCAGGCTCAAAGAATCCTGACAATTTATCCCCTTCAGTATTCTATGGTAGCTACTAAATCACCAACCTCAACCACCTGTCCTACGGAAAGTTCTATCTTGGTAACTGTGCCGCTGGCTGGCGCCAGTATCGGATTTTCCATCTTCATTGATTCTAGCAGACAGAGTATATCCCCCTCGCTGACCGCATCTCCCGGTTTAACATTCACGCTGGTTATCTTGCCCGTTATGGGGAACTCGACGTTCTCCTGTGCCAATTTCTAGTCTCCTTTCTTCTTATCTTCAGCCTCATCCTTACTGGCGCCGATTTTGCTTAGCACTAACCCTACCAGCCATATAGCTACAGCCAGGATGATTAATACCGCAAAGACAAGGCCAAAGCCAAAGCCACCAATTTTAAATGCGTCTGCCCATGTCCAATCTACTGCCATATCTTTATCTCACTGCCAATTTAGGCAAACTAAAAGGGCGGTTATAGTATTCATACTATTTTACCGCCCTTCGTATACCAAAAGCTAGTCTGTTAGCCATGGTAATTTATGGTTTATCGTCTCCGGCTAATGCCTCCACGGCTGCTGGATGGACTACAATCTCTCCATCCTCAAGGTCAACTATAGCCGTATCCCCAGGACGGAATTTGCCGCGGAGTAAATCATCGGAAAGTTTATCTTCAACCATGTCTTGAATTACCCGCCGTAGCGGTCGAGCCCCGAAGACCTCATCGTAGCCCTTTTCACCCAGAAAATCTTTAGCGGCATCGGTTACCTCCAGCTTTATCCCCTTCTCCGCCAACTGCTGGGAAACTTGAGCCAGCATCAGGTCAACTATCTTTCGGATATGTTCCTTGGTTAAGGCGTGGAATACCACCACACCGTCAATACGGTTTAAGAATTCGGGGCGGAAGGTCTTCTTCAGTTCGTCAAGCAGCTTTTCCTTCATCCTCTCGTAGTCCATCTGCTGAGTTTTGGCTTCATCACTGCGCGAGGTAAAACCGATTGAGCTTCCCTTCCTGATAAGCTTGGCACCAATATTACTGGTCATAACAATAATGCTGTTGCGGAAGTCAACCCGCCGACCTTTGGCATCGGTCAGATGACCATCGTCAAATATCTGAAGCAAGATATTAAACACATCAGGGTGAGCCTTCTCAATCTCATCCAGGAGTATGGCGCAATATGATTTACGCCTCACGGCTTCGGTTAGTTGCCCGCCTTCCTCAAAGCCAACGTATCCTGGAGGTGCTCCCACCAGCCGGGATACAGTGTGCTTCTCCATAAACTCAGACATATCAAGCCTGATCAGGGTGTCCTCGCTGCCAAACATGAACTCAGCCAGGGCTCTGACCAACTCGGTCTTGCCGACGCCGGTAGGGCCGAGAAAGATGAAGTTGCCTATGGGGTGGCGGGGGTCCTTGATGCCCGCCCGCGCCCTTCGGACTGCCTTAGCGATGATATTAATCGCCTCATCCTGACCGATAATGCGCTTATGCATTGCCTCCTCCATATTGAGCAGGCGGCTGGTCTCATCAGAAGCCAACTGCACCACTGGAATCCCGGTCCACATACTAACTACTTCAGCAATATCCTCCTCACTTACTACCGGGTTCTCCTGCTTCTGCTCAGCCTGCCACTCCTCTTCCATTTTCTTTATTTTCTCTTCAATCTGCAGCTCACGCTGGCGCAGTTCAGCAGCATACTCATACTGCTGGGTAGCCAGGGCAGCTTCTTTATCCTTACGCACATTGTCCTCGGCTCGCCTGGCCTCCTTCAAGGTAATAGGAATAGTCCGATGTTTAATCCTCACCCTTGACGATGCCTCATCAACCAGGTCAATAGCCTTATCGGGCAGAAAGCGGTCGGGGATATATCTAGCCGATAGTGTGGAGGCGGCGCTCAGCGCCTCATCACTTATGATTAGCCGGTGGTGCTCCTCGTAGCGCTCCTTAATCCCGTGCAATATCTCCAGCGTTTCGTCCACGGAGGGCTCTTCCACCAGAATCGGCTGGAAGCGCCGCTCCAGAGCGGCGTCTCGCTCTATATACTTACGGTAATCATCAAGGGTGGTAGCCCCGATGCATTGCAGTTCCCCTCGTGACAGTGATGGTTTGAGGATATTAGCGGCATCAACCGCCCCCTCAGCCGCCCCAGCACCCACCATAGTGTGAAACTCGTCAATAAAGAGCACACAATTACCGGCCGTTTTTATCTCGTCAATAACCTTCTTCAGCCGTTCTTCAAACTCGCCCCGGTACTTTGTCCCGGCCACTACCGCTCCCATATCCAGAGTAATTATCCTCTTCCTCTCCAGTGTCTCGGGGACATCGCCGGCGATGATGCGGTGAGCTAAGCCCTCAACAATGGCTGTCTTGCCCACGCCGGGCTCGCCGATGAGAGCCGGGTTATTCTTGGTGCGGCGGCTCAAGATCTGAATTACCCGCTCAATCTCCTTGTTCCGGCCGATAACCGGGTCAAGTTTCCCGGCCTGGGCGGCGACGGTTAGGTCAATACCTAGCTGGTCTAGAGCCGGGGTGCGGCTGGTAGAGCGGGCGGGTCTGGCTCTGGCTATACCTTCACCGAGCACACGATTAGTTTCAGTGCGCGCCCGCTCTAAGGTGATGCCAAAGCTATCTAATACATCAGCGGCTACCCCTCTGCCCTCGGTGGCTTCTCCTTCCCCCTCACGCAATAGTCCTAAGAGGAGGTGTTCGGTGCCAATATAGTTATGACTGAGGTGGCGCGCCTCATCTATAGCCAGTTCAATAACCCTCTTAGCTCTGGGAGTAAGCCCAATTTCACCGGCGCTTGGCTTCTCGCCACGTCCAATAATGAATTCCACCGCCGAGCGTGACTTGCTCAAGCTCACACCCAGGTTGGCCAGCACCTTGGCGCCGACCCCTTCCTCTTCACGCACCAGACCAAGCAGGATATGCTCAGTGCCGATATAGTTGTGGTTAAAGTGCTTTGCCTCTTCCTGAGCCAGGGTGAGAACCCTGCGGGCTCGCTCTGAGAATTTCTCAAATCGGCTAGCCATCTTTCAAGCCTACTCCTATTTTCTAACCTAATTATAAAGCAAGCAAGGTCAAAGGTCAAAAGCCTCCTGGCAGTGGCATATTTTCCACAAAGGGTTGCCCCCCCAGTATCGTCTGCGCTGGGGCGTTTCACTTCCGTGTTCGGGATGGGAACGGGTGGTTCCACCCCGCTCTAACCACCAGAAGGCTTTGTTAATGATGTCTGCTTGATAGCATACAAAAAGCTTTTTTGAAAGTCAAGTTAGCTTACCTACCTTATCCCCCCTGTTTTTAGTTGTCTTGCGTCCCCGCCCCCCTTAATCCCCCCTTGTTTTTAGCTTGTGTTTTTCTTCCCACCCGCCCACCCTCATAGGCTTCGCCTCTAAAACTCTCTTGCCCCGCCCCGCTTGAACTTAACTAAATCTAGAAGAATTGGTTATAATATATGGTGGGGGTGAACAGTAGTTAATAGTGAGGTAAATCCCAAAATGATAGAAGTTTTCATCGTGATAAAGGATGGTGCCCATCAGTATTATCTTCTAAAGGTTGTGCGTCGTGGCTTCGACGTTTACTGTTTTCCACCTCATTTAGGAGTGCATTACTCTTTACATGAAAGTGGTGAAGCACATTTTCGGTCTGAAGGGAAGGCATCGAAACCTCGAAAGGAGCTACCGGTGGCTATGGTTATGGGTGAAGCAGGGACACCTACCGGTAGAGGTATTATACGTGAGCATCTTGTGGATTTGGGTCGTGCCTCCTGTATTTACACTACAATCTACCCGATTGACTCGCTAAGTAAAGATTTTCAGAAGTTCGACCGGAGTCCAGGAGAATGTTTTGTGATTGATAAAGGCTTATTTTCAGAAGATACCAGTCTTATTGTGGTCGGGGTTTGGGCAGTCCCTGCTAGGAACACGGTTAGTTTCGAATTCAACAACCCAAATATTCCTGCAAATTTGTTATATAAAGTAGCCCAGTGCGAGCCTCAGATTTGGATTTATGCTCGTCCTTTCTAATAATTGCTGTAAGCGAGAAGCCGCAGACGCCTATAGGGTGGTGGGTGGGAATAGATACCTAAAACGAAAATAGGGGCATACAAAAGTCCCTATTGGATACCCCGTTTAGCTGAGCTAGGCCAGGGAGATAGATAAGCTTGATTTAGCCCATTTGCTCACAATTTCTGTAAAACACCTTTGACTCAGCTATCCTGCTGTGCTAAAATATAAATATGGGGGATTTCTTGAAACTCATAGCCTTTCTAACCTTAATACCTATCCTGGTCGGCATGGCCGCTTGGGCTTTTAGTTACGTCTTGAACCCGTCGCCGGACAAGGTAGATCAAGTCGGGCAGTTAATCGCGCAAGCCGCTACCCCGTGGTGGGTACCCGTGATCCAATTTCTGGTGCCACTTGGTATTATAGGAGCCATTTTGATACTCGTACTCCTTTACTTTGTGGCTAAAGGTGAAACCGGGTAGGGATTCGCTAGTGATTTACAAGAGTGGGTGGGAAAAGATGACATAAAAAAGAGGGGCTTTTATACCCCTCTCTTAAATTATAGCTAATACCAAATATGAAGCAGGCCAAGCCCTCGACCATTAGTACGGTTAAGCTCAAAACATTACTGCTCTTACACCTACCGCCTATCAAACAAGTAGTCTACTTGCGGTCTTACCCCCACCGGCAAGCCGATGGGGCAGG
>JAUWZG010000023.1 GCA_030615425.1 Dehalococcoidia bacterium | reverse complement strand
GACTGGGCTAATTTAGCATGGAGACTTAAGTGGCGATACTCACCATGGATAGGTATAAAGAACCTCGGCTTGACTAAATTCAGCATTAGTTTTAGCTCTTCCTGACTACCGTGCCCGTGGACATGAACCGGCGCTACCTTGGCATAGAGAACCTGAGCCCCCTGCTTGAAGAGGTTATCTACCGTCCGATTGATTAGCGCTTCGTTGCCCGGGACCGGGGTTGCTGAGAGGACCACCGTGTCACCACGAACGATATGAACCTGACGATGGTCTCGATTGGCGATACGAACCAGGGCTGAGGTTGGTTCCCCCTGGCTTCCGGTAGTGACAAAGACAACCTGATTATGAGGCATACCTTTGAGTTCATCCATCCTGGCTAGTATGCCATCAGGAGCCTTTAGATAGCCAAGCTCAAGGGTCATGCGCACTATATCGGTCATACTACGCCCAACAATAAAGACGCGGCGCTGGTGTTTGGCGGCCGAATCGATAACCTGCTGGATGCGGGACACCAGCGAGGAGAAGGTAGTTACAATTACCCTACCCGGTGCCTCCGCCATGACATGGTCCAAGGTTTCGCCCACCACCCTCTCTGAGGGGGTGTAACCAGGGAGTTCGGCATAGGTGGAATCTGACAGTAAAAGTAATATGCCCTGTGCCCCCAGCTGAGCCAGCCGGGAAAGGTCGGTTGGTTTACCATGAACCGGAGTATAATCAAGCTTAAAATCTCCGCTATGAACGATGGTGCCAACCGGGGTAGATATGATTAGACCTACCGCATCAGGTATGCTGTGACAAACAGGGAAGAACTCCACCTTGAATCTTCCCAGTGTGACCTGACCGCCAAAGGGTATAGTCTTAAGCTTAGCCCCAGCCAGTGCCTTCCTTTCTTTAAGCTTCACCGAGATAAGCCCCTGGGTAAGCCTGGTGGAATAAACCGGCACATCAAGCTGGGGCAAGAGATAGGGCAGGGCACCAACATGGTCTTCATGACCATGGGTGATAACTATGCCCCTTATTTTCTCCCGCCTCTCCAGCAGGTAGCTGATGTCCGGGATTACCAGGTCAATACCCAGCATTTCCTCCCCGGGGAACATGAGACCGACATCAATGATGATGATGTCGTTTTCATATTCCATGGCCATCATATTCTTGCCGATTTCAGATAGTCCCCCGAGGGGTATTATTTTTAATTTTTGTTTACTCATAATTTTTCACCTAGTTTCACTAAAACATGCTTAGTTGTTCTGGTTCTTGTTCCTCCTTAATTGTTTCCGCCTGGGCAAGGAGCGAAGGGATTTTAAGCATATCCTCTTCTATGGCCTGGCGCAGGCTCCCCTGGTGCAGAGCCGCTGCCGGGTGATACATGGCGTAATAGATAACATTATCCCGCTTTTGAGCTGTGCCATGAATCCTACTTATGCTCTTGCCGGGGAAGAACATCACCATAGAGTAACGCCCCAGGGCTACAATCATCTTGGGCTGAATAATCTCAATCTGGCGTTCCAGCCACTGGCGGCAGTTTTGAATTTCCGCAGGCAAGGGGTCGCGGTTTCCCTGTGGACGGCACTTAATCACATTGGCAATATAGACCTGCTCACGCCTCAAGCCGATAGAAGCCAGTAATTCATCCAGGTATTTTCCCGCCGGTCCGACAAACGGACGCCCCTGCTGGTCTTCATGCCAACCTGGCGCCTCACCAATAAACATTATATCGGCATCCTCCACCCCTTCACCAGGCACAACCCTATTTCGATATTTAGCTATTTCACACTGCTGGCAAAGCGCAATCTCTTTATTAAGCTCACTCAGAGCTGACATACCAACCAGCCTTTTAATTATGATAACACGGACAATATGTCAAGTCAATTTAGGTCTTATTTCCCACCCGACCCACCCTACAGGGGCTTTAGCCCCTCTTAAAGACCCCAATAAAGCGAGGGGATATAACCTACCTCCAATAAAGCAGAAGTTTAAGGACGAAGCCTTTGAGGGCGGGCGGGTGGGAAAGAGAGATAAGTTAAAAGGGGGGAGGGGTGTAACTAACTATATAAGTGAGTGCAATTTGGTTGACACTAGAAAGGTGCAGTTGTAGACTTGAGCAAGAGGTAAAGAAATGGATTTTTTAAGCCAAACTGACCCCGAAATCGGTCGTGCCCTTTATATGGAGGGAAAGCGGCAAAGGGAAACAATAAATCTCATCGCCTCCGAGAACTATGCCAGCCGGGCGGTGCTTGAGGCAGAAGGCTCGTTGCTGACCAACAAGTATGCCGAGGGCTATCCCGGCAAACGCTACTACGGCGGCTGTGAGAATGTGGATATAGTGGAAGAGTTGGCTATCCAGCGGGCAAAAGAGCTGTTCCACGCCGAGCATGCCAATGTCCAGCCCCACAGCGGGGCTCAGGCTAATATGGCCTCGTACTATGCCCTGCTGGAGTATAGCGATACGGTCATGGGCATGAGTTTGGCTCACGGCGGTCACCTCACCCACGGCGATAAGGTAAGCTTCTCCGGTAAGTCCTATAACTTCATCCTCTACGGGGTTAACCGGGAAACAGAAAGAATTGACTATCAGGAGGTAGAGAAGCTGGCGGTAAAGCACAAGCCCAAGCTAATTGTGGCTGGTGCCAGCGCCTACCCCAGGATTATTGATTTTGAGCGCTTCCGGCATATCGCTGACCTAGTGGGAGCCAAGCTACTGGTTGATATGGCTCACATCGCCGGTATGGTGGCAGTGGGTCTGCACCCCACCCCTGTGCCCTACGCCGAGGTATTAACCTCAACCACCCATAAGACGCTACGCGGCCCAAGAAGCGGGTTCATCCTCTCCCGGGGCGAGCTGGCTTCGGCCATAGATGATGCCGTCTTCCCCAGGATGCAGGGGGGACCACTGATGCACGCTATTGCCGCCAAAGCGGTTTGTTTTTATGAGGCGATGCACCCCAGCTTCACCGACTACCAACGGGCGGTGCTGGATAACGCCCAGGTTCTAGCCGGTGAGCTCCAGCGATTAGGTCTGCGCCTGATATCAGGGGGAACGGACAACCACCTCATTCTAGCCGACCTTACCGAGATAGGCATCACCGGTAAGCGAGCCGAGGAGGCTTTAGGAGCAGCAGGCATTGTGGTTAATCGCAACAACGTCCCATTTGACCAACAACCCCCCAGGATAACCTCAGGCCTTAGACTGGGCACACCGGCCGTAACCACGCGGGGCTTCGGCAGCGAGGAAATGAAGCGCATTGCCTCACTGATGATGAAAGTAATTACCGATATTGACAACCAGAATATTCAAAAAGAGGTGAAGGAAGAGGTCAGCCAGATATGCCAACGCTTCCCCGTACCCGGCATTGATGACTGAATGAGATGCTTAATAGTGCTATAATAAATCTAGGTTTAAAAGGAGGTAACTAGCATGGTGAAGAAATTGGCTATAGGATTAGGCTCAGCAGTGCTTGTTTTCCTAATCGTTTTCTGCCTCGTGCCAACTAAGGCGGTATCTTACACAGCAACGGAGCAATATCAGGATGTTGAGACCTATTACATCCGTGAGCCATATACTGCATACCTACCGGTACATACACTGTACCGGCCGGCAACAAGGTATGAGGTTGCCAATCACCGAGAAGTAATAGAGGTAACAAAGTATAGGGATGTTCCCACACAGACAGCAGTCTGGAAGACAAGAGAGGTAACACTTCACAAAAATGTTTCTATGCTGGAATACCTGCTAAGCTATTGATACTCTCAAGGGAGGCAATAACAGATGGATGAGCTAAAAGTATTCACCGGTAATGCCCACCCCGCTCTAGCCCAGGCGGTAGCTGAATATCTGGGCATACCCTTGGGCGAGTGTGAGGTCTTTGAGTTCAGTAATGAGAATATCTTTGTCCGTATTCTGGAGAACGTCCGCCAGAGAGACACCTTCGTTATTCAGCCCCTGTGCTCCCCGGTGAATAAGAACCTGGTTGAGCTACTTATCATGCTTGATGCCTTAAAGCGTGCCTCGGCGGGACGTATTACCGCCGTCATTCCCTATTACGGTTATGGTCGCACCGATAAGAAGGACCAACCGCGGGTGCCGATAACCGCCAGGCTGGTTGCTGACCTGCTCACCGTGGCTGGTGCCAACCGACTGCTGACTGTAGATTTACATGCTGCCCAGATTCAGGGCTTCTTTAACATCCCGGTTGATGAGCTGACCGCCCTTTATCTGCTTAGCCACTATTTTGAAGAAAGAGATTTTGATGACCTAGTGGTAGTTGCCTCTGACATCGGCGCTACCAAGCGGGCGCGAGACCTGGCAGCTAGCCTCAATGCCCCCCTGGCTATCGTAGAAAAGAGGCGGGTGGGCAATGTTGACCAGGCTGAGACGCTAAATGTCATTGGTGAGGTGGAGGGCAAAGTGGCGCTTACCGTAGATGACGAAATAGACACCGCCGGCTCTCTGGTGAGTGTTGTCTCGGCATTAGAGAAGCGGGGGGCCAAAGAGATATTCGCCTGCTGCACCCACCCCATATTCTCTGGTTCAGCCATCAAAAGAATAGCCTCCTGCCCGGTGAAGGAGGTGGTGGTTACTGACACCGTCCCTGTCGCCGGTGATAAGAAATTGGATAAGGTTACCGTTTTGCCCATAGCTCCACTACTGGGTGAAGCTATCCACCGCATCCATACCGGTCTATCAATAGGCGCTATGTTTGACCAGGGGTGAGTTATGTTTAAATGGCTGGGCGGTCTTGGTGATTCTAATGAGAAAGAGCTGAAGCGGTTACAGCCACTGGTCAGCACCATAAACGAGCTTGAGCCCCAATTTGAGAAACTCAGTGACGGCGAGCTTCGTGCCAAGACCGATGAGTTTAAGGCTCGGCTGAAAAACGGCAGTTCGTTTGACGAGCTTCTGCCCGAGGCTTTTGCTGCCGTTCGTGAGGCAGCCAAACGGACTATTGGTCAGCGCCACTTTGATGTGCAACTGATGGGGGGTATTGTCCTTCACCAGGGCAAAATCGCCGAGATGAAAACCGGCGAGGGCAAGACGCTAGTAGCTACCCTTCCCCTTTACTTGAATTCCCTCACCAGTCAGGGCTGCCACCTGGTTACAGTTAATGACTATCTGGCGAGGCGAGACCCTTACTGGATGGGACCAATCTACCACGCCCTGGGGGTAAGCGTAGCCAGCATCTACCCCATGCAGTCTCCCGATGAGCACGCCCCCACCCGCCTCTATGACCCCGACTATGACTCCGGCGACAGCCGGTGGGCACATTTTCGCACCATCTCTCGCAAAGAGGCTTATGAGGCAGATATCACCTATGGCGCCAGTAGCGAGTTCGGCTTTGACTATCTGCGGGATAACATGGTCACGGACCTGTCTCACTGTGTCCAGCGCCCCCTAAATTACGCCATCGTCGATGAGGTAGACTATCTGCTCATTGATGAAGCCCGCACCCCACTTATTATCAGCGCCCCAGATGTGGAAGCAACGCAGAAATACCAAGTATTCGCCCGCCTTGTCCCCAGCCTGAAGAAGGAAGCGGACTATACCATTGATGAGAAGACGCGCGCCATCACCCTAACCGATGTCGGCATGACCAATATGGAAAGGATACTGAAGCGGGAAGGGTTACTGAAGACGCCCAATCTCTATGACCCAGCCAACGCTGACCTGCACCGCTACCTGAGAAATGCTCTAGGCGCCAAGGAGCTATATAAGCGAGACCGCGAATATGTAGTCAAGGACGGTCAGGTCATCATCGTTGATGAGTTCACCGGCAGGCTAATGCATGGTCGGCGCTACTCCGAAGGCTTGCACCAGGCAATAGAAGCCAAGGAGCGAGTCAAAGTCCAGCAGGAGAGCCGCACCTTCGCCACCATTACCATCCAGAACTACTTCCGCATGTACGACAAGCTGGCGGGTATGACCGGCACCGCCCTCACCGAGGCTGAGGAATTTCACAAGATATATAGCCTTGAGGTGATGATTATTCTCACCCATAAGCCGATGATTCGGGAGGACTTCACCGACCAGATTTACAAGGACGAGAAATCTAAGTTCAAGGCGGTGGTGCGTGAGATTGAGCAGCTTCATAAGGAGGGGCGCCCGGTGCTGATTGGCACAGTATCCATTGAGAATTCAGAATACCTGAGCGACCTGCTGAAGAAGAGGGGCATCCCCCATGAGGTGCTCAATGCCAAGGAGCATACGAAAGAA
Organism: Dehalococcoidia bacterium; assembly: GCA_030615425.1. Next base: position 8,838 of record JAUWZG010000023.1, on the reverse strand, counting down.
GGAGAAATTATTGCCCAGGCAGGACAGCCAGGGGCGGTAACCGTCGCCACCAATATGGCTGGCCGCGGCGTTGATATTGTGCTGGGCGAAGACATTGCCCAGAAGGGTGGACTTCATATCATTGGCACCGAGCGCCATGAGGCACGGCGAATTGATAACCAGCTCCGGGGCCGGTCCGGCAGGCAGGGCGACCCGGGAAGCTCTCGCTTCTATGTTTCCCTGGAGGATGAAGTTATGCGCCGCTTTGGCGGCGACCGAATTAAGTCCGTCATGGAGTGGGCGGGAATGGACGAGGATACCCCCATTGAGAATAGATTGGTCAACCGTGCTATTGAATCCGCCCAGGTCAGGGTGGAAGGCTACCACTTTGATATACGCAAGCACCTGGTGGAGTATGACGACGTTATCAATAAACAGCGGGAGCTTATCTATGGCGAGCGCAAAAAGATATTAAGCGGCGCCGACCTTAAATCAAATATCCTGTCAATGGTCAGGGAGGAGATTCAAGGTCTGGTAACCACTCGTCTTGCCAGCGAGCACGGCATAGGCTGGGACATAGAGGGTTTAATCGGTGAGACGTCCACCATCCTCCCCCTCCCCCCAGCCTTAAACGCCAGCGCCCTCTCCCAGCTCAAGCCCAAGCAGATTGAAGACAAGCTCATTGAAAGGGCAGAGGCCTTTTACGAGGAGCGGGAGAAGGAGCTTGGCTCAGACAATATGAGGATGCTGGAGAGGCTGGTAATGCTCCGCACCATAGATAGCCTGTGGATAGAGCACCTGACGATGATGGAGAACATGCGCCAGGGGATAGGGCTGCACGCTGTAGCCCAGCGAGACCCGCTGGTCGCCTACAAGAGGGAGGGGCACAACATGTTTCAGAGCCTCTTGTCGGCTATTCAGCACGATGTGGCTCACACTATATACCGCGTGGGCATTGGCAAGAGGGAAGTCCCCCAGGGGCAAGCGGCACCGGTTCAGGCCGGGGGTGACGGGAGCAAGAAGCAGCGACTAAAGGTTGGCGGCAAGAAGGTAGGCAGAAACGACCCCTGCCCCTGCGGCTCGGGCAAGAAATATAAGCACTGCTGTGGAAGGTGAGGAAGGAGACAAAATGTCTGGCGGAAAACAACAAACATTAGAATATCTTAAAAAGAATCTCGGTAAGTGGATACATAATCAAGAACTCCGAAAGGTCTCAGGATTAAATGATGTGCCAAGAACTATCCGCCTCTTAAAGCAAGAGGGCTGGAAAATAGATGTGCGTGGTGACGGTTATGTGATGCTAACCTCTTTAGAAAAAGGTGTAGCTCGCGGTGAAAGAAAGGCAATAAGTGAGAAGGTTAGATACCAAGTATTTAGTCGAGATTCCTTTAGATGCAAAGCTTGTGGACGGGGTGCTGATAATGGTGTAAAACTAACTGTTGACCACAAAACGCCGGTGGATTGGGGTGGTATGAATGATATGACAAATCTCATTACCTTGTGTGAGGAGTGCAACAGAGGTAAGAAAGCTTGGGTTGACAGTGTACCATCCGAGGCTATGAAAGAAGTTATGGCTAAACAGACTGTTGAGAGCAGGATTGAAACCTTATTTGACAGGTTTCCCAATCAAGATATCCCATCAACAATGGTACAATTGGTTTCAAAAGGGGCTCTTGACTGGCAGAGGGCTTTACGTAGAATAAGGCAAAGAAGCGGCAAGAAAATTTTACCTGTGCAAGGTCGCACAGCTTATCGCTACATTAAAGAATAGTAGGCAGAGGAATATTATGGACTTTTTAGATAAAATAACATGTGGTGATTGCCTAGAATTGATGAAACAGATTCCAGATGGAACTGTCCATCTGGCAGTAACCTCACCACCATATAATTTAGGCATAAAATATGATAACCATGATGATAGCCTAGCTTATGAGAATTACCTGGAATGGATGAAAAAAGTCTGGATTGAGACAAAACGCGTACTAGTCTCTGGGGGACGGTTTGCCCTAAACATCGCTCCTACAAGCATAAAGAATTTTAGACCTATTCATCATGATTTCTCTAACCAGCTAAGGGAAATCGGTATGATAATGAGAACTGAGATAATCTGGTATAAGCAGACTATGAAGCGCAGAACCGCGTGGGGAAGCTGGATGAGTCCATCAAATCCTCATATTGTACCCTCTTGGGAATATGTCTTGGTCTTTTGCAAAGATTCTTGGACTCTGGAAAGTGACAGCAAGGATAGAGATATAACAAATGATGAGTTTATGAGATTCTCTGATGGTTTCTGGTATATACCACCAGAGTCGCAGCGTAGAGGACATCCCACACCCTTTCCCGAAATGTTAATATATAGGCTTATTAAATTCTATACTTATAGAGGTAATATCGTCCTTGATATGTTTGGGGGAACAGGAACGGTAGCAGTAGTAGCTGAAAAAACAGGTCGACATTTCATTCATGTTGATATTTCACAGAAATACTGCGAAATAGCTGCGCAGAGGCTAGAGACAGCGAGGATGCTTCAGGAATTTCCCCTATCCGTCGGAAGGACAGGGAAGAAGACCAAAGTGAGTAAGAAAGGTTTGGCAGAATATGAAACGCCCACAACCAAGAAAAGAAGAAAGCTACTCCCCCAACCTCAACTGTTAGAGAAGCAGACTTCATACAAAGCTAAGGAGTCCAAAGATACTTGACACCCGGACTGGAAGTGCCAAGTGAACAACAAACAGGTAGCCAAGGTCTTTGAAGATATTGCCGAAATGCTGAAGCTCAAGAAGGACAACATATTTAAAATCAGGGCTTACCAGAAGGTGGCGCAGGAAATTAAGGAGCTATCGGTGGAAGTAGAGCAACTGGTCAGGGAGGACAGATTAAAGGAAATCCCGGGGGCGGGGGAGGCTATCACCAAGAAGATTACCGAGCTGGTAACTACCGGCAAGCTCGAATACTACGAGAAGCTAAAGGCTGAGTTCCAGGAGCAGGCTCACCCGGCTAAAGAGTAAGAGGCAGCATGACAGCAGTGAATAATAAATTAGCATCGGCTGAAATAACCTCAACTACCGATACCGAGGCGATAAGACATCTGAAGCAGGCTATTCTAAGCGGCAAGCACTGGTATATCGCCCTGCTTGAGGCTATCGGTTTGTGGACCGACGGTGAGGAGACCTATAACGGTCGCCACTACCGCTACCTTATTGATGGTGAAGCCTTTGACTGGCTGCTGCTGGCGGAACGACTATGCCAGGCGGTAGATGGCTCGCTGCCCGATGATGAAAGACTTGCCCTCCTCTTCCACGGTGAACCACCAATCAGGCTGACCAAGGGGAAATTCAAGAAGCTTATTGGCAGTGGTAAATATCACCAGTATCTTAACTATTTCTATGGCGTTACTGTGGAGGAGGCTCTAATTCAGGCGGTGGGGGAGGAGGTGCGCAAGGAGAGGCGCACCTCAGGCTACAATAACGAGCCTAATCTGCTTAATGAGGTCTACCGGCGAATATATGGTGCTACTAAAGCTATACTGCTTAAGCGCTTCCGGCGGGAGAAGGGCTACCCCCGGCCCAGGTCTACCAGCCTGACCGAGCTAAAGGAGTTTACCTACTGGCTATTTAAGTATCGGCTAGAGCAGTGTGACAAGGCGAGGGTGGCCAGTGATACCAAAAAAGCGCTGGAGCAGTTAACTAACAATGATTTTAGGCCAAAACCTATTGACATATTGCCATAAGCTGAGTAAAATTCCGTCAATGGCTAATTTAAGGGAGGGGCACAATAAGCCCCTTCTTACAATAAGCAAATAGTGAAAGGAGGTATCCATATAGCAATTTAAAAGGTTATCCTCTTATTCGATAAATCTTGACGAAAGGAGGATGAGGATTTGGCGGAATTAACAAGAGAGAGATGGGGCGGCAGGCATCTTTTCCTGTTCGCCGCAATAGGCTCCGCAATAGGTCTGGGCAATATCTGGAGATTTCCCTATTTGACCTACGAATATGGTGGCGGAGCCTTTTTGATTGCCTGGATTATCGGCCTTATCATAATGGGCATCCCCTGGATGATTATGGAGTTTGGCATGGGGCGTTATTTCCAAAGGGGTGCCCCCGGCGTATTTGAAGGCATAGGCAAGAAGTGGGAATGGCTGGGCTGGTGGCCGGTCTTTGTTGCCTTCCTCATTGTCGCCTATTATTCCGTGGTAATAGCCTGGTCTCTGAACTATGCGGTTAGCGCGGCTAGTGTTGCTTGGGGTACAGGCGAGGCTGGAGCTGCTGGGGCAGGCGCGTATTTCTTCGAGGATATATTGAACCTTTCCTCCGGACCAACTGCGCTAGGCGGTCTTCAGTGGCCGATAGTAGGAGCATTGGCATTTATCTGGGTAGCCCTGTTCTTCATCATGTATAAAGGAGCCAGGGTAATAGGCAAGGTTGCCGTGTGGACGGTGACCATTCCTTGGGCCCTGCTGCTTATCCTGCTGATAAGGGGGCTAACCTTGCCCGGGGCTGTTGACGGACTTAACTATTACCTGGCACCAGATTTTGCTGCCTTGAGTAACCCAGATTTGTGGTTTGGTGCCTTCAGCCAGATTGCCTTTACCCTCTCCCTGGGAATGGCCGGGATGTACGCCTACGGCAGCTTTGTCGCCAAGAAAGCTGATATCACCAATAACGCCTTTATAACGTCGTTCTCCAATTGTGCCACCAGCTTCTTTGCCGGTTTTGCCGTATTCAGCATCGTTGGTTTCATCATGCAAGCTCTATCCGTCCCGGTTGAGGGGGTTAGCGCTGCCGGTCTAGGCTTGGCTTTCGTGACCTATCCGGTGGCGATATCCATGATGCCAGCCATGGCTGCCCTTACTGGTGTAATCTTCTTCATCTGCTTGTTCTTCTTGGGCATAGATTCTGCCTTCTTCCTGACCTATGGAGGCGTCATCGCTCCGCTCAAGGATAAATTTGGCTGGAGCCGGGCCAAACTCACCGCCGCTATCTGCGCTATCGCCTTCTTAGTCGGACTCATATTTACCACCGGCGGCGGTCTTTACTGGTTGGACATTGTGGATAGGACGGTCTCCTTCTACGGTCTGTTGATAACCGGTGCCTTGGCCTGTATCGTCGTTGGCTGGGTATATGGCGCTAAGAAGCTCAGAGAGCACATCAATGGGACCTCGGATTTCAAGATTGGCGCCTGGTTCGACTGGCTAATTAAAGTTGTTGTGCCAGCCGGTTTGCTCTTTGTGGTCATCTACGGCGGCTTCATGGAGGATATCACGTCTACGGGTTATGAAGGTTACTTCAATTGGTCTTGGCCCATATGGACCATCCTCGTCGTAACCCTAGGGCTGAGCTTCTGGCTGCAAGCAGCCAAGACCAAGACGCTCAAGGGAGGTGGTGAAAAATGACAACAGCTGCAATAATTACTACGGTTGTTATGTCGCTGGTATTCATCGGCGGACTGTGGTTCTGCTTCTCTCGCATAGGTAGAGGCGGTGCCTGGAAAGACTAGCTAAGAGCCACCATTAACCATTGGAGCCGCTCTCCTGTTTAAGGAGGGCGGCTTCGGTTTTGGTCAAGCCTGAAACCTGGTAAGCTGCTGTTTTAGCCTTTCCAGTTTGTCCTTTCTCTCGGCTAGCTTATCTCGCTCCCGGCTCACCACCGCCGGCGGTGCTTTAGTCAGGAAGGCTTTATCCTTGAGCCTGCCTTCAAGTGAGGCGACCTCAGCCTGGCTCTGCTCTATCTCCTGCTGTAGCCGTTTCCTCTCCGCCTCAAGGTCAACCATGCTCTCCATAGGTATAACTACCTCAGAACTTTTTAGCACCAAAGCCAGGACATTCTCGCCGGGCGGAGCTTCTTCCCGGCTCCCCAGGAAGCTAACCGGTCTCGCCCGAGCCAGGGTCTGAATTGCCGGGGAATGGGGGGTGATAGCTGGGGTAAGCTCACCGGCATAGACCTGCGCCTCAACCCATCGGGTGCTCTCCACCTTATGTTCCGCCCGGGCATTGCGGATAGCGTGTATTATCTCGATTATAGCTCCCATAACCCGCTCCGCCTGTGGGTCAATATCTTTTTCATCTGCCTCAGGGTAGGCGGCGGTCATTATGGACTCAGTGGCTTGCCAGTCTGCGGGCAGGCGCTCTTTAAGGTTTTGCCACAACTCCTCGGTGACAAAGGGCATGAAGGGGTGCAGCAACCGTAGCGAGGTCTCCAGGACATGAACCAGGACCGGGATAGGAGACGGCTTTTCCTTGGCACCAAGGCGAATCTTGGCAAACTCAATATACCAGTCGCAGAATTCACCCCAGATAAAATCATGGAGCTGCCTCTGGGCTTCGCCGAACTGGAAGTTGTCCATCAATCTGGTTACCGTGGCTACGGTGCCGCTCAAGCGGCTCAGAATCCAGTGGTCTTCCACCGGAAGCGCGTCTCGCTGAATTTTCATATCGGTGCCTTCTGGCTCAAGGCTTCTGACCACGAACCGGGTGGCATTCCACAGCTTGTTGGCAAAGTTGCGACCGGCTTCCAGTCTGGGTGTGGTCATCTTGATATCGTTTCCCGGCGATATATCGGTGGTCAGGGCAAAGCGCAGGGCATCGGTGCCGTATTTATCTATGGTGTCAAGGGGGTCAATCACGTTACCCTTGACCTTGCTCATCTTCTCCCCCTTCTCGTCACGCACCAGACCGTGAAGGTAAACAGTGCTGAAGGGGATATCGCCGGTATCCTCCAGACCCATCATAATCATCCTGGCTACCCAGAAGAAGAGGATGTCATAGCCGGTCTCCATTACCGTGGTGGGGTAGAAGTAGCGCAGGTCTTCGGTATCATCGGGCCAGCCCAGGGTGGAGTGAGTCCATAGCGCCGAGCTAAACCAGGTATCCAGAACATCAGGGTCCTGCTCTATATTGGCTGAGGCGCATTGGCTACAGGCTTTCGGCTCATCAACAGCCACCGTCAATTCGCCGCAGCCCCGGCAATACCACACCGGGATTCGGTGTCCCCACCATAGCTGGCGGCTGATGCACCAGTCACGAATGTTCTCCAGCCAGTTGAGGTAGACCTTGGTAAACCGGGGGGGAATAATGGCGATGCGCCCGTCAAGGACAACATCAATGGCTGGTTTGGCTAAAGGCTTGGTATTAATAAACCACTGCTTGCTAGCCAGTGGCTCAATAATCACCTGGCAGCGCATGCAGTGCCCTACTGAGTGGCTATAGGGCTCAACCTTGACCAGAAGCCCATCCTTCTCCAGGTCGGCCAGTATCGCCTGGCGGCAGTCAAAACGGTCAAGCCCGGCATACGGTCCGGCGTTTTCGTTCATGGTCACATCCAGCTTGAGTATATTTACCAGGGGCAGTCCCTGCCGCTGAGCGATGTCAAAGTCCACCGGGTCGTGGGCGGGGGTGATTTTTACCGCCCCGGTGCCGAAGTCAGGGTCAACAGCTTCATCGGCGATAATGGCTATCACCCTGTTCACTGCGGGGAGGATGACTTTTTTGCCCAGCATAGCCTTGAACCGCTTGTCCTTAGGATTGACGGCTACTGCAGTATCACCCAGTATGGTCTCGGGGCGGGTGGTAGCTACGGTGATGAATTCTTTATCGCCTTCAGCCAAGGGGTAACGGACGTAGTATAGATGCCCCATCACCTCTTTGTGCTCTACCTCGAGGTCAGAGAGGGCGGTAGCACATCGGGGGCACCAGTTGATAATCCGCTCCCCGCGGTAGATTAAACCCTTGTCATAGAGGCGAGCGAAAGCGGTGCGCACTGCCCGGCTCGGTCCCTCATCGAGGGTATAGTGCTCACGGCTCCAGTCGCAGGAAGCACCCAGCCTCTGGTGCTGCTGGGCAATAATCTCACGCCGGCTCTCCGCCCATTGCCTGATTCTCTCCTGCGTCTTCTCCCTGCCCAGCTGGTGCCGGTCGAGCCCTTCTTTAGCCAGCATCTGCTCAACCACTACCTGGGTAGCAATACCGGCGTGGTCAACGCCGGGAAGCCACAGCGTCGGCTCGCCTCTCATCCGGTGCCAGCGGGTCATGATGTCTTCCAGGATGGCGGTTAAGGCATGGCCAATGTGAAGCTCGCCGGTGACATTGGGCGGAGGCATAATGATGACAAAGGGCTTCTTTTTGGGGTCTATCTTGGGTGAGAAATAGCCCTTGTCCAGCCAGAACTTATACCACTTCTGCTCAACCTTTTGTGGCTCATAGGCTTTGGGCATTACATATTTTGGTGCTTCTGCCATAATTACCTCTTTGAATGCTTAGCAACCTCACCCACTTTTCACCCTAAAAAATCTGTGATTTTTCAGGGAACCCGAATTCCTTATGGTAACCTCTCCCCCTTAGTCCCCCTCTCCTTGTTAGGAGAGGGGGAGGGGTTTTAAGAGAGGGGGCTTCGCCCCCTCTCTATTTAATTACTCTTCCCTGTGGGGATTGGTGGTCAGATAATCTTTTTGCTACCTTATAAGTTCTGCCTAACTTTGAGCTGACCACGGCCTATCCCATCAAATATCCTACTTTCAGTACCAGCGCACCAGCACGCCCCTTTTACTCTCACTTCAGTGTGGTCACTCGGCAGCATACTTCCTTCTTCCATTTCTGGGAATTTTTTTGATAGGGAGGCTATTATCTGCTTTGTCTCTAGTATCTCTCCACCCCTATGCTTAAAAGCTTCTACGAATCTTTGGTGGTTTGTTAGCTTTGGGCCCAACATCCCCGCCACCCTGTCCAGTATCCTGCCCGCCACCTCTCTCTTGCTCAGCAGGGGCAGTTTTTCCACCTTGCCCTTTCGGTCGATGAGGGTTACTTTGTTGGTGTCAACGCCGAAGCCGCTATCTTTATCGGTAATATCGTTGGCAACTATTATG
>JAUWZG010000045.1 GCA_030615425.1 Dehalococcoidia bacterium | reverse complement strand
GCCGGGAGATTTTACATCCGACTTGAAGGACCGCCTACGCCCGCTTTACGCCCAGTAAATCCGGATAACGCTTGCCTCCTACGTATTACCGCGGCTGCTGGCACGTAGTTAGCCGAGACTTATTCCTCAGGTACCGTCATTGTTCTTCCCTGAGAAAAGGGGTTTACAACCCGAAAGCCGTCATCCCCCACGCGGCGTCGCTGTGTCAGGCTTTCGCCCATTGCACAATATCCCTTGCTGCTGCCTCCCGTAGGAGTCTGGGCCGTGTCTCAGTCCCAGTGTGGCTGACCGTCCTCTCAAACCAGCTACCGATCATCGCCTTGGTAAGCCGTTACCCTACCAACTAGCTAATCGGACACAAGCCCCTCCCCAAGCGCCCGAAGGCTTTAATGATGAAGCCTTACCCTCATCACCACATAAGGTATTAGCTCCGATTTCTCAGAGTTATTCCCTACTTAGGGGCAGGTTACTTACGTGTTACTCACCCGTTCGCCACTAGTCACCGAAGTGACCCGTTCGACTTGCATGCATAAGGCACGCCGCCAGCGTTTATCCTGAGCCGGGATCAAACTCTCCATAAAAACTATTTGCTTAACTTAGAACCTTCCTTCCACTATCCAGTTGTTAAGGTGCTATTTAAAGTATCAACATATTATCATAACGCCTCTCCTTTGTCAATATTATCTGGTAACCTCACCCCCTTAGTCCCCCTCTCCTTAAAAGGAGAGGGGGAGAAGAAGAAAGAAGGGGGGCTTCGCCCCCCTCTTAGACACCCCAAAATGAGAGAGTCAGAGAGAGGCGGATACGGGGCCCCCGCAAAAACGAAGTTTTTGTGGGGTAAGGAGCCTCTATTGGGCAGGTGGGTGGGAAGCAAGACACGATTTAAAATGGTGGGGATAAAGGGGCTACTAAAGGAGAGTCAAAGAGGAGCCAACGGCCAGGCTAAAAGAGACCCTAGCCCACCCACCTGGCGGTAGGTATCACCCGGTATATGCTTACCCTCAGCTCCTCCTCCAAAAGCGGCTCGGCCTCCCGCATTATCTCCTTCCTCATCTTGGACTCCTGCCAGGCCCTCCAGTGCTCAACACTCTCCCAGGTGCTTATTATGGCCACGATAGAGGGGTCTTTATCGTTAACCAGGTTCTCGGCGCCCACATAGCCGAGGTAGGATATGGCGTGCGAGCGGAGCTTGCGCAATACAGGTTGTATATCGGCGCCCTTTTTAAGCTTGTACCCGTTGATAACCTTTATCACTGCCCCCACCCTCCACCAGTATTGTAGCCCCAGCAACTCACCCTGTAAAGTACCCCCGTCTTAATCCGAACTAAGTCTCTTGGCCCAACTGGCCGCCCGCTCCAGCTCTCCCTGTTTCAGCGGACCCTTGGTGCCTTCAACGAAGAAGCCTTCGGGGTCAGCTATGAGATTGGCGCCCTTCTTCTTGAGGCTGCTGGCGATTTTGCCCGCGGCATAGCCAAAGATTTTAGCCACCTTCGTCGAGACCCTAGTATCGAAGCTAGCCACATTCATGCCCTTAACTTCCGGCTTCAAAACCCTGTCCAGAAAATCCCTGATGGCGGACGTGGCTCTGCCCCCCTGGGTAGGCACGCCGACGACGAGAAGGGTAATAGTTTCCAATTTCAAGGGACCCACCTCGCCCGCGCGCAGCACCTCAACCTCCCCGGTAATAGCCCCACCGATAGCTTCGGCGATTTTCTCCGTATTTCCATAAACCGAGTCATATACCACTAAAGCCCTCACGGCTACACCTCCGCCTTATAATCTATTATCCAGTTTAAACTAAAATTAACCAGTCCACAAGAGATGTGGTTGCCCCCCCGGTTGTTTTTTCCCACACCAGCCCGCCCTCCAGGGGCTTTGGCCCTAATTCCCCCCCCGTCGTTCTTCTTCCCAACCACTCCACCTCCCAGTCGTTTTATTTCCCACCTTCCCACCCAATAGAGGCTATGCCTCTCTTTGGCTCTCTCATTGTGGGATGGGGAATAGAGGGTCCTAAAGGGGTGTAACCCATATAGGGTGGGCAGGGTGGGACGAAAGACCTAGGGGGTGGGGATAAAGGGGTTACTAAAGGAGAGTCAAAGAGGAGCTAACGCCCGGACTTGACAAAAATAGTGAGTGTGCTATACTGATTTGTTTGGCGAGACTAACTTTTATCGGGGAACTATGATGGAAAGCAAACCTACCGCCAGCATGGAAGATTACTTAGAGTCAATAATTATACTCCGTGAAGGCAAGGAGGCGGTCAGGGTAAGCCAAATGAGCAAGGCTCTGGGGGTTAAGATGCCCAGTGTCACCTTTGCCCTGAGGAAGCTTTCCCAGCAAGGGTTGGTAGAACACCAAAGGTATGGGCGGGTGCAGCTTACCCCTGATGGTGAAAAGATAGCCAAGGATGTTTTACATCGCCATGAGGCATTGCGCCGCTTCCTGGCTGAGATACTCAATGTTGACCCTGAGATAGCTGCCGTTGATGCCTGTAAAATGGAACACTCGGTCAGCCCGGTTACTCAGGAGAAGCTGGCCAAGTTCATAGAATTCGTGTTGAGCCGTCCTAAAGTGCAACCTGAGTGGTTGAAAATGTTCGACCGTTATGTCAATTATGGGGAGCTTCCCCAGGAATGCACGACCAAGTGCTTAAGAGAAGAATAATTTTTTTAAAGCAATAAAGTTAGATAAAACTAACAATGTTTAACATGGTTCGGCATACCTAGCTGAGAGGACCTAGAAAGGGACATTATGTTGGAAAGAGAGCAGATAACCTTAGCTCGAATGCAGGCAGGGCAGAGTGGCACCGTGGTTCAAATTCGAGGCGGACATAGTATGGTCAACCGCCTTAATGCCCTGGGCATTATCCCGGGCAAAAAGATAACCAAGATCAGCGCCATGCTCATGCAGGGACCGGTTACCATTGAGGTAGACCGCGCTCAGGTAGCCATCGGCTTCGGCATGGCCAAGAAGATAATCGTCAAACCGGACTAGGCAAATGACCAAGATTCTCCTCATGGGCAACCCCAACGTGGGCAAGAGCGCCATCTTCTCCCGCCTGACCGGGGTCAAGGCGATTGTTTCTAATTACCCCGGCACCACGGTGAGCTACACCCGCGGGCAGATGAAGCTGGGAGAAGAGACGGCTGAGGTTATCGACGTCCCCGGCACCTATACCCTGGAGCCCACATCTCAAGCCGAGGAGATCGCCCTAGAGATGCTCGAAGGCGGCGATGTGGTGGTCAACGTGGTCAACGCCACCAACCTGGAGAGGAACCTCTACCTGACCTTACAGCTGCTGGAAAAGGGCATCCCGATAGTGGTCGCCCTCAATATTTGGGACGACACCAAGCACCTGGGCATAGATATTGATATAGACAAACTGCGCCAAAGGCTGGGGGTGCCGGTCATCCCCACGGTAGCCGTAACCGGCCAGGGGATAAAAGAGCTTGTGGAGAGCATCCCCCGCGCCACCTCCCCCCACCTGCCCCCCAGTACCCACAATAAGCGCTGGGCGGCTGTCGGCAGCATTGTAGAGCAGGTGCAGCGCATCAGCCACCGCCATCATACCTGGCGCGAGCGCCTGGCCGATGCCAGCGTCAGGCCCATTACCGGGGGCATTATCGCCCTGGTGGTTCTGGCCAGCGCCTTTACCGCAGTCCGTTTCGTCAGCGAAGGGCTGATTAACTATGTCCTCGACCCCCTGTTTAACAACCTTTGGTCGCCGGTGGTCTTGAAACTAAGCCCGCTTATGGGGGGCGAAGGCTTCCTCCACGACATCGTGGTCGGCAAAGTAATCAGCGGCGAGATTAACTTTGTCGAGTCCTTCGGGCTGCTCACCAGCGGGCTCTACGTCCCTTTTGCCATGGTGCTGCCCTACATCATCTCCTTCTATCTGGTGCTGGGGCTGATGGAGGATACCGGCTACCTGCCTAGACTAGCCGTACTCATGGACAACATCATGCACCGCCTGGGCCTACACGGCTTTGCCATCATACCCACCCTGCTCGGGCTGGGCTGCAATGTGCCCGCCGTCCTGGGCACCCGCATCCTGGAAAGCAAAAGAGAGAGGTTTATTGCCGCCACCCTGATATCTATCGCTGTGCCCTGCGCCGCCCTGCAGGCGATGATTATCGGGCTGGTCGGCGGGCGGGGGATACAGTACGTGCTGATGGTCTACGGCACGCTATTTATAGTCTGGATTATCCTGGGCTTTATCCTCAACCGCACGGTAAAGGGATTCAGCCCCGAGCTATTGATTGAGATACCCCCCTACCGCCTCCCCCCCTGGCGGATGGTGCTGCAAAAGCTCTGGATGCGCACCTACGGATTCTTAGTCGAGGCCATCCCCATAATTTTGGGGGCGGTGGCGGCCATCAACATACTCTACTACTTCGGGGTGTTTGATGCCATTGCCAACTTCACGGCCCCGGTAGTCACCGGTCTGCTGGGTCTGCCCAAGGAAGCAGTAACCGCTTTAGCTATTGGCTTCCTGCGTAAGGATGTGGCTCTGGGCATGCTGGCTCCCCTGGCGCTCACATCGGGCCAGCTGGTGGTGGGCAGCGTGGTGCTGGCCATGTCCTTCCCCTGCATTGCCACCTTCGTCGTCCTGCTCAGAGAGCTGGGGGTGGTAAATATGCTCAAAGCGGCCGGGATAATGATTGCCGCCGCCCTGATAGTCGGCGGGATACTAAACCTGATATTATAGACTGGCTAGAGAGTGAGGTAGCTATTTCTTTTTCTTCTCCAGCCCCTTTTCCTTGGTAAATGCCTTGGTGCGCCCTTTTATCTCATCAGCTTTAGCCAGTAACCAGATGAAGGTGCCTAAGAGGGCAAGGAAAATGCCAATGCCAACAGGTCCCGGCCATCCCAGTATCAAAAATAGGTTATCCATTCTTGCCTCCCTTGGTTAAATAGTAATCTAAGTCCGCCAATTATATAGGTCGGCTCAGAGTGAAGTCAATATAAGATTTGCCTTTAACACAATAGGCTGATATATATAGGAATGAAATGCTATGTCTAGCGAATTAAAGAGGCAATTACTAATCATAACAGGGACAATATGTTTGGTAATAGGGGTAATAGGCATATTTATTCCACTATTGCCTACGACCCCATTTCTCCTGTTAGCTGCCGCCTGCTATATGCGAAGTTCACCAAGATTTCATGGCTGGCTTATGAACAATAGACTGTTCGGCACTTATATCAGGAACTACACCGAAGGTAGAGGGATACCGGTAAAGGTCAAGCTCTTTACCATTGCTTTATTATGGGTAACAATCGGTATATCTATCGGCATAGCGGCACCAAATTGGATTGTCACCATAATCCTCATAATTATCGCTATTGGTGTCACCCTTCACATTATCTTTATCAGAGCCAGAAAGAAAGGCTAAAAGCTACCTATTAAGTGTACTTAGCCGCCGGCCCGGCGGTAAAGTGGAAAATAGGTCTGTCCACCCTCCGGATAACCAACGGGCAGTGCTTCATACCCTTGGGCACGAATATCAGGCAACTCTTGGTCAGTATATGCTTTTCATCCTCCAGCCAGATTTCGACCTCGCCGCACAGGTCCTCCGGGTCTTCGGGGTTAGTGCCGAAGAAGGTTATGACTTCGTCAAAGGAGTGGGTATGAGCATCCACCTCGGACTTATCCGACCCTTTCCAGAACCAGACGCACTCCACATAGAAAGCCCCTTTGAGTACATCATCGTCCAGATAGATTAAAGGGGTCTTCAAACCGGTAGCTATATCGCCGCGTTCCCGCCTGAACGCAGGCAGCGTCAGGTCAGACTTTGGTTTGGTGAGGATATATTTCCCGTATTTCGTTTCCACCATTTTCTACACCTCCCCTTTCTAAATTTTGCTGTAAACTGAAGCCAGTTTATGTCCCTTTATCTCCTCCCGGCGCTGCCTGAGAGAGAGTGCCCCCGCCGAGCACTATCGCCATCTGTATATGTGGTCTATCAACCCTCTTCCAGGTTAACGGCCCATGTTTTACTCCCTTGGGCACAAAGAGGGCTGAGGTTTTATCAATTTTGAGTGGTTCACCTCCGACCACAAACTCTATCTCGGCGCCAAGGTCTTCGGGATTATCAGGGTCAGAACCGATATGCAGAACAATCTCATCGTACTCATGAGAATGCTCATGGATATGGGGGTTTGGCTCAGGCACGTCCCATATCCAGCCAAATTCAAGATACACATCGTTTTCAGGGACAAGCTCGCTGCTCATAAATGTCATGGTGGGACGCTGGCGACCCGTGATTTTTTCTTTGGTACCCACCTCGAGGGCCGGCTTCTTTATGAGGTATCTCTCATATTTAGCTTCCATTTTCTGCAATTCCCCTTTCTAAAGTTTCATTCGAAAACCATTATAGCACAAAGCATCTATGGTCTTGCCGACCCCTGTTAGTAAAAAGGGGAGCACTTCTGCTCCCCTTTTGTTCACTTCCAATTACTCCTTACCACTGCACAAACATGGGCATGACCACGTGGATATAGTTATCCACCCCTACCGGGCGGATAACGCCGGGGCTGGATGGATTCGTGGTCTCCAGGGCTACCTGCGCCTCATGAAGTACACTGAGGACATCGGTTAGATACTTGCCATTGAAGGCAATCTTGGCTTCCTCGCCCTCGACTGTGGCATCAATCTCACCAACATCATCACCAATCTCTTCCGACCTGGCGGAAACTATTACCTTGCCCGGGGTCATCTCGCCACCAGGGGCTACCACCAAGCGGACAATGCCACTGCCATCACGGGCAAAGATAGAGGCGGTCTTGGTTGCCCTCAAGAAATCGCCAACACTAATCACCGCTTTGGTATTGTAGCTCTTGGGAATAAGCTGGGAATAATTGGGGAAGGTGCCCTGAATCAACTGGGAAACGAGCTCAATATCCTTCAGCCGAAATAGAGCCTGGCCCTTATCGGGGTTTACCGTTATCTCAACCGCCTCCTCCTGCTCTGCCATAAGCCGATTTAGCTCACCCAGAGTTCGGGCAGGAATAATGACCTCGGTCTTCTGGCTAACCGGTTGGGCAAGAGGTAGTTTGTATACGGCTAACCGGAAGCCGTCAGCCGCCGCCAGTGTCAGCAAATCACCGTCAAACTCAGCATCAACGCCGGTAAGCACCGGGCGGGACTCCTCGGTGGCGGCGGCAAAGACAACATGAGCAATCCCCTGACGGAGGGCTTCTACCTCAACCTTGGTGGTAATGCCCTCTTCAACCTTGGGTATAGGAGGAAAGTCCTTGGCATCAACCCCGCTGATTCGCGCCTCAAAGCGGGCACACTTTAGTCCCAGGGTCTTGGTCTGGGGGGAAAGGTTAATATCCACCTTCTCGCTGGGTAGAGAGCTGATAAACTCGGAGAGAAGCCTGGCGGGAACAGTGATTGCCCCCTCATCCTCCACCTTAGCCCCAATCCAGCAGCTAATAGCCATTTCCAGATTGGTGGCCGCTAATTTAAGCCGCGACTGGTCTGTAGCTAGGAGGACATTATTGGTTATAGGGAGGGTGGTTCTGATAGCTACCGCTCTCCCCACCACGTTAAGTCCTCGGTCTAGGTTCTCCTGAATACATGATAACTTCATGGCGCACCCCCCAAAAGAAACTACTGATAATAGCGTAGTATATACCAATAATTATTTTTACTCAAGGTCTATTGTCCCGCTTTTGCCACCACTTTTTTTGACCAGGCGGATATTCTCTAGTTTCATGCTCCGATCCACCGCCTTGCACATATCATAGATGGTCAGAGCGGCGACGGCGGTAGCGGTAAGCGCCTCCATCTCCACCCCGGTCTTGCCCGTGCTCTTCACCGTGGTGGTAATTTCCACGACACTATTTGCCTCATCAAGCTTAAACTCAACCTTAACATCAGCAATAAGGATGGGATGGCACAGGGGTATTAAATGAGGCGTCTGTTTGGCGGCCATGATGCCAGCGAGCTGGGCTACAGCCAGCACATCCCCCTTTGCCATCTGACCCTTTTTTAGCCGGTCAAGAGTAGCCGCCTGCATCCTGACCACGCCCTTAGCTACCGCCTCACGCTGGGTATCAGGCTTGCCGGAAACATCCACCATCTTGGGTCGCCCCGATTCATCTATATGAGTCAACTCTTCCA
>JAUWZG010000065.1 GCA_030615425.1 Dehalococcoidia bacterium | reverse complement strand
GCTGGTGGAGTACGGCTTTCGCCTGCCCTCGGCGCTGGACAATCGCCCCCTGAACTTCACCGAGTTCGGGCAGCGCATCAACCAGGTTATCTACACCTCAGCCACGCCGGCAGAATACGAATACCAGCACAGCCAGCAGGTAGTGGAGCAGTTAGTCCGCCCCACCGGCCTCCTGGAACCAACGGTTGAAATCAAGCCGCCCAAGGGGCAGATCGACGACCTCCTTGACCAGATTAAGACCAGGGTGGATAAAAAGGAGCGCTGTCTGGTAACCACCCTGACCAAAAGGATGGCTGAGGAGCTTGCCGACTACCTGATAGAGATGGGGATTAAGACCCATTACCTCCATTCCGAGATTGACACCCTGCAGAGGGTGGTGATACTGCGAGACCTCCGTCTCGGCGTTTACGATGTGGTGGTGGGCATAAACCTGCTGCGGGAGGGGCTTGACCTGCCCGAGGTCAGCCTGGTGGCGATTCTGGACGCCGATAAGGAAGGCTATTTGAGGTCGGGGGGGGCGTTAATCCAGACTATGGGGCGTGCCGCCCGCCACATTGATGGGCATGTCATCATGTACGCCGATACCATCACCAAGTCCATGCAGACCGCCATCGACGAAACCCAACGCCGCCGCCAGATTCAGCTAGACTATAATAAAGAGCGCGGCATCACCCCCCAGGGGATAAGGAAAGCCATCAAAGACATCACCGAGCGGGTAAAGGTTGCCGCCGAGGTTCGGGCTGTCTATAGTGCCGCCCCCCTCGCCAAGGAAGACATCGCCCGCCTCATTAAAGAGCTGGAAGGGCAGATGAAGACCGCCGCCAGAAACTTGGAGTTTGAGAAAGCGGCGCTATTCCGCGACCGCATCATTGAGCTTAGAAAAGAGTTTGAACCGGTGGAGATAAAGAAGTGAGCGACGGCGAGGCAGAGACCAAACAAGAGCGCCGGGAAAAGAAGCTCAAGAAAAAGCGGGAGCACATGTCCAAGCACGGCAAAAACCTGGCTAAGATTTACATGGATGCGATTTTGAAGAGGTTGAGGAGGAAGTAATGTTGTAAATACTTATTTAACGCTTATTCAGTAGTGAAACTCCACGCACATTTACCGTCAGATTTATACCACATCTTAACGACAATCGTGCCATCAGTTCTAGTTGTAAGACAATGTCTTGTTCTACCACCGATAGTTATTCCTCTGGCAAATTCAGGAGTATAGTATTCTGGAGCAACAGAGGGGTCTCGACCCTGTACAGATATGAGAGAAATGTAAGGTTTACCAAGAACATCAACCCATTTGGAAGTATAACCTGATTTATGACCATGATGCGGTGCTACTAGTATATCTGTTTTTTGGGCTTCTGCCTGTGGCTCCGGATAACTAATCAACCGTTCTAGCGCCTGTGCCTCTAAATCACCGCATATAGATATCTTGAAATCGTGCCATTTATAGACAATGAAAAGACTGGAATTATTCACATAATTAGACTCTCCAAATAGAACCTTAGCATTTTCGGGTTTCCAATACCAATACTTTAATAATGCATTCCCAGCATATTCACTACGCCTTGCAGTAAACCTAATAAATTGAAGGAATTCCCTAACAACCCATTGTAAATCACTTTTTTCCCTTGCAATAACCTCATTCCAGTCATAGTCAATATATTGTACATAATCTGGGCAATGGCTATCTACATTCCTTATGTCTGAGAGATGGTCAGCATGTGGGTGAGTAATATATAAGACATCAGCACGAAGCCGTCTACTACTAGATAGATATACAAGCGGACTAAAATTACCTTCTGAGCCAAGGTCAATCTGTGTAACATATTTCTCAGGATATTCTATTAAAGACACCGCCAAGCCGTGACCAACATTGTAGAGTATGAGTTCGAGCCTATCCACTACTCTCGTCCCTATCTGCCTTCTGGGGCAAGTCTTTTCTATGAAGAAAATACCACGCTAAACCCATTTGTGCTCCCGCCATAAGCACAGAAACTATGCCTATTATTACCCACTCCCACCCATCTCCTACCCCTTTATATGTAAAAAAGAATAAACCTGCTCCAAATAAACCCCCATTTAGAATAGCAATAAGGATAAATAGCCGTGTATAAGTGCTAGATAAATGAAAAGCTGGCGGGTAACGAGGGTCAATATAACTTTTCTCATACTTGACGAAGTACAACTCTTTAGCAGCATTAGCATTTTTTAGGAAATACTTACGTATAGAATTTACCTGTCTGGCCACAATAACATAATACACCCTATTCCTTACCATAAAATCCAACATAACAAGACCGACAAAAAACGCAACTAGCGACAAACCACCTATGACAATATCTCTATAAGCTGCTGCTTCCAAGAATTTGAACAGAGCGCTCAGCCCGGAAATAACGGCAACATAGCCAGTTAAGGCAAATTTATTAAATGATTGTGCAACCACATCATAATGGCGCATCTGGTTAAAACATTGATTGTATTCAGATTTAAGAAATTCTATCGATGTGTTCTCATCGAATGTGGTTCCTGTCTCCGTGGTTGCCTTTAGTATTATCTTTTCATCTTTTTTTGTCTTTTCTTTCATTGACTACCCCTGCCTCCCCCAACTCCATTATACCACCCCCCTCCCCATTGACAACTACCCCGACCAGCGTAAGCGGGGTGTTTTTAAGAGGGGGCTGCGCCCCCTCTTTTCATTAAAGGGCGGCGGGGGGTAAAATATTAAAACGGCGGGCGGGAAAAGAAATAGCACCCGGCGGACTAAGGAATAGAGATTAGCTTATCCCTCTTCCTCGAGCTGCTCCATAAGGCGGGCAGCCCGGGGATAACCGATATGTAACCGCCTTTGCAAATAAGAGGTGGAAATGTGCTTGTGTTCCCGTGCCAGTTGCCTGGCAGCCTCCAGCAACGGGTCTTCGGGGAAGCCTCCCCCTCTGACGCCAGTGGCTGCAATATCCTCAACCTTTAGCGGTGCCGCCTCTTCCCTCTGCTGGCTACTCCAGAAGTAGACCAGCCTCTCCACTTCGGCATCAGAGACATAGCAACCCTGGAGGCGCTTGGGCTTAGCTGCCTCAGTGGGCATATAAAGCATGTCTCCCCTACCCAGCAGTTTTTCCGCCCCTCCCATATCAAGAATAGTGCGTGAATCCACCTGAGAGGTAACGGCAAAGCTAATACGAGTAGGAAAGTTAGCCTTAATCAAACCCGTGACCACGTCCACCGATGGGCGCTGGGTAGCCACGACGAGGTAAATGCCGGTTGATCGGGCAAGCTGGGCTAATCGGCACAGGGCATGCTCCACTTCATCAAAGCCTGCCATCATTAAATCGGCAAGTTCATCAATAACAAGTATCAGGTAAGGGAGCCTCTCATCTCCCTCCTTGTTTCTATTGTAACCCTCAATGTTACGGGCACCGACGGTAGCCAGCGTTTGATACCTCTTATCCATTTCCTTGTTGAGCCAGCGCAGTGTGCCCAGGGCTTTGTTGGTATCCACTATGACCGGCGTAGCCAGGTGAGGTATGCTGTTAAACGAGGTCAGCTCTACCCTCTTGGGGTCAATCATAATAAACCGCACATCATTAGGAGAATCATGCAGCAGCAGGCAACAGATGATAGAATTCAGGCAAACGGTCTTGCCACTGCCGGTGGCCCCAGCGATAAGCAGGTGGGGCATTCGGGATAGGTCAGCAGCTACCGCCTCGCCGCCGGCACCCTTCCCCAGCGCCAGAGACAGCTTAGACTTAGCCTCTATTTTCTGAAAAACGCTGGTTTCTATTACCCCTCGCAGACTGACCAGACCGGAAATGGTATTGGGCACTTCAATCCCTACCACCGATTTACCCGGCACCGGGGCTTCAATCCTGATGCTGGGTGCCGCCAGAGCCAGAGCCAGGTCGTTAGCCAAAGAGGTAATCCTCTCCACCTTGACCCTGGTCTTAGATACCTCCTCCAACCTGACCTTAACATTTCCGTCTTTATCCCTCTCCTTTACCTCCTTCATCTTCCTATCCCAGCCCGGCTCGACACCAAACTGGGTGACTGTTGGGCCAGCATTTATCTGCACCACCTTAGCGGCAACACCATAGCTAGCTAAAGCCTCTTCAATAACCTTGGCTCTCTGCATATTATCAGCCTGACCGAACTCAACCTCAGGGATACTATCCAGAATATCAATGGGTGGTAACTTCCAGCCATCAACGGTAACCAGCGCTGGTGATTCGCCATATTTCTTCCATACCTCCTGGGCTACCTGCCTAAGTTCCTGTTGACTGGGGGTGGGGGTAAGCACTGAGGTTGCCGCTTCAGTCTCCCTGGTCAGCGGTTCCTGAGGTATGGCCGGAGGGGCTAATAGAGGGGGTGATATCGGCTTTTCAGCGGTGGTAGGCTCGATATAAGTCACCTCTTCAGGGGCGGGGCGCTTTTTAATCTTTTCGCCCACCCAGGAAATGAACCTAGCCATAACCCGCCAGCTTGCGCCGGGAGCGACCAGGATAAGACCTATGACCACCAGCCCCACCAGCCGAAGGGCACCGCCAAAATCAGCCTGGCCAATAATATTCCGACCAAAGCTACCGCCAAGCTCGAAGAAAGCCAGTATTCCCCAAGCCGCGAAAATAAAGGCAATGCCGCCAAGCCACTGGTTCCAATGGTAGATAACGGATAGCGCCCTCCGCCCCCATACTATCCACACCAGGGTGCCAAAGGCTAGAACTAGAAAGAGCAGCCCCCAGCCAAACAAATCTAAGGTGCTATCTCTAACACTGGCAGCCCATGAAGTGATGGTTGACCAGTGCCAGACTAGCAGGGCTACGATAATTACCGCGGCTATAAGCCGCCGCACCGGTGGCAGCCAGATGAAATGGAAAAACCGGCTCAAACCTGACCTCCCCTCAGGCTTGGGCTGCCTTCCCGGCTTACGCTTGATACCAGCTTTCTTCTTAGCCATTTAAAGCTATACCTTCACCATAACCGGAAGAATCATAGGACGGCGCTTGGTCTGCTCATAGTAAAACTTATTCAAGATGTCCCTGACCTTGGTATTGATAAAGCCCCAATCAGCCGGGCGGGCACCGCTATGGTCTAAAGTCTTAGCTACCAGGTCACGGCTCTCCTCTATCATATCTTTAGCCTCCCTGGTATCAACAAAACCCCTGGATACTATATCAGGACGCCCCACCAGCTTGCCCGTCTGCCGGTTAATAGCGACAATCACCACCACTATCCCGTCTCTGGATAGCATCCTCCGATTACGGAGAACAACGCTACCGATGTCACCCACGCTTAAGCCATCTACATACACATTGCCGGCACTAACCTTGCCCGTTTTCTTGCCCGCCGAGGGGCTAAGCTCAAGGACATCGCCATCTTCCAGCACGAAGATATTTTCCCTGGGAATGCCCACAGACTGGGCTAATTTAGCATGGAGACTTAAGTGGCGATACTCACCATGGATAGGTATAAAGAACCTCGGCTTGACTAAATTCAGCATTAGTTTTAGCTCTTCCTGACTACCGTGCCCGTGGACATGAACCGGCGCTACCTTG
>JAUWZG010000019.1 GCA_030615425.1 Dehalococcoidia bacterium | reverse complement strand
GAGGGCTTCCCCGAAGATATGACCGTTGCCCTCAAGAAACGCTACGGGCTTCGCTATGGCGAGAATCCCCATCAGCCGGCTGCCTTCTACGCTGAGCCGGCGGTGGGAGGTGCCGTGGAGAGCGGCATCACCTGGGCCGAGCAGCTGGGGGGTAAAGAGCTTTCGTTTAACAATATTCTGGATGCCGACGCTGCCTGGGGGGCGGTAACTGACTTTGCCGCGCCTACGGTAGCCGTTATCAAGCACACTAATCCCTGTGGGCTGGCCAGCCATGATGATATTGCCGAAGCCTACCGGCGTGCCTTTAGCGGCGACCCGGTGGCTGCCTTCGGCGGCATTGTGGCTTCAAATCGGGCGGTTACCCTGGCTATGGCTGAGGAAATGAAGCCGGTCTTCTATGAGATAGTTATCGCCCCGAAATATGAGGCCGAGGCACTAGAGTTACTGAAGACCAAGAAGGATTTGCGTATTCTTGTTGCCCAGCTGCCGCCGGGCTACGGTAAGGCGCTGCCAGGCTATCTTGACTTCCGCAGGGTAAAGGGTGGCTTCCTTGTCCAGAACTCAGACTCTCTCCCCGAGGGCAAGGTTGACCTGAAGACGGTGACCAGGCGCCAGCCCACGCCAACCGAAATAAAGGACTTGCTCTTTGCCTGGAGGGCGGTTAAGCATATAAAGTCAAATGCCATTGTGCTGGCTAAGGATAAGACGCTCTCGGGAATGGGTGCCGGACAGCCCAGCCGCATCATCAGTGCTCAGATAGCTATTGGGAAGGCTGGAGACAAAGTTTCGGGAAGTGTTCTGGCTTCAGACGCCATGTTCCCCTTCCCCGATGTGGTGGAGGCGGCAGCTAAGGCTGGGGTAACTGCCATTATCCAACCCGGCGGCTCAATAAGGGACGAAGACTCAATTAAGGCGGCTGATGGGCATAATATGGCTATGGTTTTTACCGGTACGAGGCATTTTAGGCATTAAGCTCTAATCTGGGAGGGAGGCTATGGCTAATGTAGTTCTGGTTTCTGATATGCTTAGAGGTTTCCTGGAGGAGGGTTATCCTCTGTATTGTGGGGAGAGGGCTCGGCGCATAATCCCCAATGTCCAGCGTCTGCTGGAGCGGGAGCTTGCCCAAGGCTCCAAGGTATTCTTCCTTTGTGACCGTCATGCCCCCGATGACCCCGAGTTCAAGATGTTTCCGCCCCATGCCATTGAGGGCACTGCCGAGGCGGAGGTCATCCACGAATTAGCCAAATATAAGGGCGAGATAATATCCAAAAAGACTTACAGTTCGTTTTTTGGTACCCCGCTTGAGGAGAAGCTGAAAAGGCTCAAGCCGGATAAGATGATTGTTTGTGGGGTATGTACTCACATCTGCGTATTGTACGCTGTGGCTGATGCCAGAATCCGTGGTTACGAGGTGGAGGTGCCGGTTGACTGTGTTGCCTCCTTTGATGAAAAGGCGCACCACTTTGCCCTGGATTATATGGAAAACACCCTGGGGGCTAAGTTGACCAGCCCGGTGGTTGGTCGGGCTAAGCCAGCCAAGTTTGAACCTCTTGAGTCTATCCTCTCCGGGGAGACGGCTGATATTTACTTCGCTCGCACTGTAGAAATATTGCGTAAAGAAGGGCTTAACCCGGTGGCGACTATGGAGTTCTTCGCTGGCAGGGCGGGGGTATTCTGCGGCATGGAGGAGTCCAAGGCTCTGCTGGCTCGGGTCTTGCCTGAGGGCAACCGTGAGGTGTGGGCTCTGGCTGAGGGTGAGACCATGAAGGAGAGGGAAGTGGTATTGCGCATCACCGCCCCCTATCAGAGCTATGGGCTGTATGAAACGGCGATAGATGGCATCCTGGCCTACTGTAGTGGATGGGCAACTGCTGCCCGCGAGTGTGTAGAAGCAGCCCAGGGGATACCCGTCGTCAGCTTTGGCGCTCGCCATGTTTATCCTTCGGTGGCGGGGGTAATGGATTACTCAGCTGTTGTTGGTGGTTGCGCTGGCTGCTCCAGTGTAGCCGGGGCTAAGCTGGCTGGTATTGAGCCGTCAGGGACTATACCCCACGCCCTGATTTTAGTCATAGGGGATACGGTTAAGGCTACCCAGGCCTTTGATAAGCATATGCCGAAGGGGGTTCCCCGTGTGGCTCTGGTTGATACCTTTAAGGATGAAGCAGAGGAAGCGGTGCTGGTGGCTCGGGCTCTGGGTAAGAAGCTGGCTAGCGTGCGCCTTGATACTCCCCCGGAGCGGGGGCGGGTTACTCCCGACCTGGTTAAGGAGGTCAGGGCTAGGCTGGACTTAGCTGGCTTTGAAAAAGTCAAGATTTTTGTCAGTGGTGGCATTAACATGGAGCGTATCGAGCAGTTTGTTCAGGCTGGGGCGCCGGTAGACGGCTTTGGCGTCGGCAGCTATATCAGTGGGGCTAAGCCCATTGATTTTACCGCCGACCTCCACGAGATAGAAGGTAAGCCAATTGCCAAGCGGGGCAGAATCCCCGGTATTACCCCCAACCCCAGGCTCAAGCGCATAATGTGATGGGATTATTTTAACCCCACCCCCAGCCTCCCGCTAAACTCCTGTTTCCCACCCTCCCACCCACCGAGGCTGATTGGCGAATCCCCTTTAATCTACCCTTGACAAATGAACTATAATGTAAACTGATTATTATCAGATAGAGGAGAGATTCATGCTGGAACAGATGGTTGATTTCTTTGTCTCTGGGTTTGTCTACCCTGGCATCTTGTGGAACCAGGTGCTCTTGGCCATTGCTCTGGCATTTGCCTTTGGCGCTGTCTGGTTTACTCCTTACTGGACGCCAATCCTTAAGAAACCATGGGCTTGGGCGGTTCTCGCCGGCAGTGCCTTTCTGACCTGGGTGGCTGTTGCCTTTATTCAAATCCCCCTCCAATGGTGGTCTGGTGAGGCACTAAACCATTTTTGGAGCCAGGAGGTCCTCATGGACTGGCTACTGCTGGCAGGGATACCAACCATACTTCTCAGTGGGCTGGTTCAGGAGGGGTCAAAGCTGGTGCCGGTCGTTATCTACTGGTGGCGTAAGGGCAGGAGCATTGACCCCAAGATGGGGCTGAAAATCGGAGCTGTCGCCGGCTTGGGTCTTGGCGTTTTTGAGGCGGTGTGGGTGCATAACCTCATCTTCTCCTCTGGCTGGAGCTGGGGGATGGTACAGACCGGTGGGCTGTTGGCACTGGCTGGATTCTGGGAGAGATTCTTTGCTGTAGCCTTTCACATCGCCGCCAGTGCCTTAGCCGGTTATGGACTGGCTAAGGGCTGGGGCTGGCAGTTTTATCTCATAGCCTCTGGCCTGCACGCCTTATTGAACTATAGCGCTATTATTCTTGCATCAGGGCTTTTTACTACTGTTCCACTGGAAATCTATATCGCCGTGGTGGCAGCGCTGGTAACAGCCGGAGCTCTATGGCTTCGCTGGAAGAAGTCGGCGGAACCGGCCGTATCTGAGGCTTAGTCCCGCTTGAATTCCAGGCGCAGAACCTGTTTGGTGGTGGCGGTGACCTTCGCCCGCTCGTCTATGCGCCAGCCGACTACCCACAGGCTTTGGCTCGGCGAGCAGACAATAGGAATTTGCTGGCGCCAGGCACGGGGGATTTTGGCATCTATCATAAACTCCCCTACCTTCTTGGGCTGGCTTAAGCCCAGTGGTTGAAACCTGTCCCCCCGCTGGCGAGGGCGCACCAGCAGCTTATCGCCAGTTTTGCCCAGGTCAAGGTAGGCGGTAAAGCCCCCACCCTTTTCCGGCATCCGTTCTTGGTCTATGATGGTTGCCTCTACACGCCAACCGGGTAGCAAGGTCTGGCCGGGAATCTTTAATTGGGACTCACCTTTCAGCTTTGGAAAGGGGGATAAGCTGGTCATATCCGTGGCTAATTGATATTGGTTGTATTCTATGGAGAAGATTAGACCTCCGGGCAGGCTGAGCCTTTTACCCGCCGGCTTGGTCGCTAGGGACATCATTTCTTCAATGTGGCGCATTTCAATGTCCTTGGCACTGCCCAGCAGTTTTTCCGCCGATGCCCTGAGCAGGTATCGCTTCAGGGTGGGGGGCAATTGGTCAAACCTTTCCTTGTCTAAGATAACGGTCTTTTCCTCTTGTCGTGCCATCTCATCCCATAATCGGGCAATCTGCTCATCCAGAAAGTCGATGTCATCGCTGGCAATGCGACCAGTTCGGAGCAAGGTTTCAGCTACACGCGGATTATAGCTCTTAAGCAGGGGCAGGAGCTGCTGGCGGATTCGGTTTCTCAGCGGCGATAGGGAAAGGTTAGAGGCATCCAGCCGGGGCATAAGCCGGTGATGGCGGCAATAGCTTTCTGTCTCCTGATGGCTTATCTCTAAAAGGGGTCTTACTATAGTCAAGCTATTTTCTGCTGATTGCCAGGCAGTAGCAGGTTGCAATCCCCGAAGCCCTCTGGTTCCGGTTCCCCGGATGAGGTGCATCAGTATCGTCTCTATGTGGTCGTCCATGGTGTGTCCCACCGCCACGCGGTCAGTGCCGATAGCCCCTGCCACCTCAGCCAGGAAGCTGTACCGAACCTCACGGGCGGCTTCTTCCAGTGAAAGGCGCTTTTGCTTTTGATAGCCCTTTACATCCCGCCCCTCTATAGTAGCTGGAATACCGAGTTGGCGGGACAGGTCAGCAACATAGTCGGCATCAGCCTCAGACTCAGCGCCCCGCAGTTGGTGGTTGAGGTGAGCCACCTGTAGCTTTACCTCTAGCTCTTCCTGCAGCTTGACCAGAATGTGGAGCAGGCACACTGAGTCCGCTCCGCCGGATACCGCCACCACCAGCTTCTTCCCGCCTGATACCAGCTGGTGCTGCTGGATAAAACCCAGAACCCGCTGCTCCAGTGATTGTTGCCTTTCTCTCTTCATCTGCCCTATCAGCTAGCTGGTTTTTAGCACCAGTTTGGTGCGGTGGATGGAAGTGGGGTGGCTGAAGCCCAGGGCGGCGGCTACCTGCTCCGGTCTTCCCGAACCACCGCTATCACAGCGTAGCCTCATGCCTGTGGTGGAGTAGCCGCTATGCCAATCAATGAGCCACAGGTCATCAATCAAAGCCCTCAGGTCGTAGTTGCGGGTGCCGGTATCCCTTTCGTGGTGCCAGGGCAGTTGCTTCGCCGATAACAGGGAGGCGAGCGCTGACTCTACGGTCGGCTTGTCCTTTTCCGTTTCTATTTCAACCTCATATTCGGCGTAGCCAACCTGCGATTGTAGCGAGGGCATAGTCGGGGCTACCGAATAGACCTGTAGTATTTCAATGCCCGCTGGCAGTTGCTGGCTTACTGCGTTGGTGAAGAAATGGGGGGAGACCCATTTGCTGCAAAAGGTATCCATCAGCTCGGCTTGGCTGGTTACCCCCACCGCCAGGGGTGCAGCCAGTGATATCCGGGGGTGGGGGCTAAATCCCTCGGTGTAGGCTAGTGGTATCCCGGCTCGGTGTAGGGCTCTTTGCCACAGGCGCATAATATCCAGATGGGAAATGAACTTTAGCTCTTCTCCTCGGCTGAACCTAATCCGCAGTCTTTGCATGCCTTTCCTTGGTCAGTACAATCTTCTCTATTTTCATCCCCCGCATCTCGGTGATAACTATCTTCACTTTCTTGTACTTTAGCTGCTCCCCCTCTTTGGGTATGTGCCCCAGGAGGTCAAGGACAAAGCCGGCTACCGTCTCATAGTCGCCTTCGGGGAGGCCCAAGCCCATCTCTTCATTGGCTTCCTCAATCCGCATCCCACCATCAATAGAAAAGGTATACTCGTTAATGGGCTCATAATCCTTCTCTATCGCTGCCAGCTCATCGCCTACCGGACCGACAATTTCCTCCACCAGCCGGCTGAGGCTGACGATGCCGGCAGTACCGCCGAACTCGTCGACCACCACCGTCATGCGGTAGTTTTTATCCCTCATCTCGGCAAAGAGCTCACTGATGCGTTTGGTCTCGGGGGCAAAGTAAGCCGGGCGAATCAGGGCATCAATGACACCATCATCACTGATAGTTCCCTTGGCCTGAGCCATAACTATATCCTTTACCGAGAGGATGCCGACCACATTGTCCATGTTGTCCTCATATACCGGAAACCGGGATAGCGGGTATTGAGCGTAAAGCTTGAGGAAATCGGCTAGCTTGGTGCCCTTTTCTACCCATACCACCTCGGTGCGTGGTACTATAACCTCACTGACTGGGCGGTTGCCAAACTCAAATACCTTGTGTAACATCTCGGCTTCTTCCTCCTCCACCGTCCCCTCTTTATGCCCCACCGATATCATGGTTCGGATTTCCTCCTCGCTAGCCAAAGACCTGGGCACTGGCGTCCCGCCAAACAGTTTGCTGAATCCTGAGGCGATCCAGCTCAGCGCTACCACAAAGGGGGTGAGCAGCCAGGAGAGCGCCTCTATCGGTCGAGCAAAGGCTAGGGATAACCTTTCGGCATGCCGGGTGGCTATGGTCTTGGGGGTGGTCTCACAGAATATCAGTAGAAGGATGGTTATTCCGATAGTGGCAATGAGGATACCCCACTGCTCCCCCCAGATGCGGATGGCTAGGAAGGTAGCTAAGGCAGCAGCGGCGGTGTTTACCAAGTTGTTACCCAGCAGGACGGTAGATAGAAACTTCTCCGGTCGCTCCACCATCTTGGCTACCCGTTTTGCCCCCTTTACATTGGTATCAACCAGATGCGAAACCCTTATCTTCTGTAGGGAGATAAAGGCTGTTTCCGAGCTGGAGAAGAAGGCTGATAGAAGGAGGCAGAGGATGAGAAGCACCAGGTACAGTGTTTCAATACCAGACATATATCATCACCAGTCCCTTTTTTGTCATCATATCATTGGCTAGTAGGTGTGTCAAAAGCATTTCGAGGCGCTATTTAGTAAGCCTGCTCTCCCCCAACCCCCTGTTTTGAGTTTGTTATTTTTCCCACCCACCCGCCCACCGAGGCTGGTGGGCAAAACCTCCGAGGGTGGGAGGGTGGGAAGAAAAAGGTAAACTGAAAAGAGGGAGGGGTGTTTAAGAGGGGCGCTAGCCCCTCTTCTTAAAAAACTTTCCCCCTCTCCCTGGAGGGAGAGGGGGATAAAGGGGGTGAGGGTGATAAATAATCTTAAAGGAGAATACGTTATTCCAATAACGGTAGCTATGCTATAATTCAGAGGTATGAAAATCTTAGGTATTGAGACCTCCTGCGATGAGACGGCGGCGGCGGTGGTCGAGGATGGGACTAAGGTTCTGTCCAATCAGATTGCCTCTCAGGTGGAAATCCATGCCCGCTATGGGGGAGTTGTCCCTGAGGTGGCCTCCCGCCAGCACCTCCTGTCTATTATTCCCATACTAAAGCAGGCAATGGCTGAGGCTGGAGTTACCTGGAAAGACCTATCCGGCATCGCCGTTACTATCGGGCCGGGTCTGGCTGGCTCATTACTGGTGGGGGTGAATGTGGCTAAGACTATTGCTTTGGCTCATGGCTTGCCCCTTATCGGGGTTAACCACCTGGAGGGTCACATCTACGCCAACTGGCTGGCAAACCACAGCATTGATTTCCCCGTGGTCTGCCTTATTGTTTCCGGGGGACATAGTGATTTGGTGTTGATGAGGGGGCACGGGGATTATGTGGTGTTGGGGCGAACCCGAGATGATGCTGCCGGCGAAGCCTTTGATAAAGCCGCCAGAATATTGGGCTTGGGCTACCCCGGCGGTCCGGCTATTGAGCAAGCAGCCAGAGCAGGCACTGCCTCTATCCAGTTACCCCGTGCCTGGCTAAGGGGGAGCAGCGACTTCAGCTTTAGTGGGGTTAAGACAGCGCTGCTGCGCCTAGTAGAAGCGGGTAAAGTGTCATCGGTGGCTGACGCCGCCGCCAGTTTTCAAGCTGCAGTTATTGACGTCCTGGTGGCTAAAACGGTGGCAGTAGCCAGGGAACGACGAATGAAGCAGGTTTTGTTGGCTGGGGGGGTGGCATCAAATGAGCTGCTGCGGAACTGGCTGGCAAAAAAATCACCCCTCCCCGTCCTGGTTCCCCAGCCTATATTGTGCACCGATAACGCTGCCATGATTGCCGCCTGCGGCTACTATCATTTACAGGTGGGCAAGATAAACGGCTTAGACCTGGACGTGGTGCCCAGCCTCAGGCTGGCTTAAGCGGCAGGAGTTACACTTGCCCTGGATACATAGGGTATTATAGATATGGATTAGCCCCTGCTGGCACTGGGCTGAATTGACCACGCTGATGTTTAGCCCCAGCTGCTTTATCATATGTCTTTCCACCGTGTTCACCGCCAGCCTGGGATAACCGCCATAGAGCTTAAAGGTTTTTTCCTCAACCCCTGGTTGGGAGTTGAGCTTGCTCCAGGCAAGGACGAAGGGCAGGAGCACATTCA
The DNA here is from genome assembly GCA_030615425.1 of Dehalococcoidia bacterium. Next base: position 7,897 of record JAUWZG010000019.1, on the reverse strand, counting down.
CCACAATATCAGCCGCTCGCCATCTGCCGAGGAGGGTTGGATTGTTGGTTCTGCTATCCAAGCCAAAATCAAAGTGGCTTGCCCAATAGCCATGGGCAGTGACCCCAAGTCCCCTTTCTAATCTGAGGTGGCCCCCACTCACCGGTGCCTCCTTTATCATACCGACTACCTGTTCAACCATCCCCCTTTCCCGGTAGCGGAGGATGAGGTAGCTCATAGCCGCTATACGGCGTAGGGGAAAGTTGTTTGGTCTGACCTTAAACAGGTGCCAGTCATCCTCGGACAGCGCCTTGGTGCCAGGTGAGGAAGCCCATAGCCCCTCCAGTTTGTCCGCCCACTCGTCGTCCTGATATTCCCGGTGCCGGTTCTGGCGCTGCGAGGGTAGCAGCCCAGCTGTGCCCAGCAGTAGCGCCTGTAGCTGGGCAAGGCACTCTTGGCCTGATACTTCGCCCTGAGTCATAGACTGTAGAATCTGGAGTGGCAAACTCCTGGCTAGCTTGAGCATGGGCGGCTTATTCTTGGCATAACCTAGAGCCCCCATTATCCCCTGGTAAAGACACTGGCTTGCCTCCATTTGGCTCAATTCGGTTTGAAACTGGGCAGCCTTGGCTGAAAACCGCCTCCCCCCAGCGCTATCTAGAGATTCGGCCAGCGTATTGGTGGCTAAGCCTTTCGCTGTTTCAAGGCAAGGCATACCGGAACTGGCTGGGGGATGGGCCGACCCCGCCCCACGACTGCTCGGACCCTCTAGGTATTTATCTAGGGTGAGGATGGGCGCTGTTTTTCCGTTATGGAGCACGGTAGCGGCCCGTCTGTTGTGCCACATAACCACATGCAGGATTACCCGGTTGTAGGCTGGGTCTTGGTGATGCCGGTGAGCTTGCCAATCGCTGGATTTGACATGAACCTCTATATCCCCCTTTGTTATCCCCTGGCTGGTGGCAATAACTGCGTCCCGGAAATCAGCTCCTCGGCCATCATTCTTCCTTCCCGGGTAGATTATCCTTATCGGCTCACCGTCGGCTGTGGTCAGCCCAGCTCTATCCATTAACCTCTGCCATATTTCAACCACCACCCTCTCCGGGAGATTATTTGGCAACCCTCCCCCTTTAGCTTTTTATTTGGAGACCCTATCCCCTTTATGCACCCTAAAAAATCTTTGATTTTTCAGGGAACCCCCTTTGTCCCCTTCGGACTTCCCTTTTATCAGGGAGGGCGAACTATCAGGTTTTGAAGGGGCTTTGCCCCTCCAATCTACCCTTATAAGGGGAGGGGGAACCAGTAATGCAAGAGAGGCTCTCCACCAAGGTTATACACGTTTCCGTGTATAATGTCAAGGTTCTTCAGGCGGTTTTGGGGTGGAAGCTTGATATTCAAATTTGGCTTGTTCGGCAATAATGGAAAGAAGGGTAATTGAGGCACCGCGGGGTTTATACATCCCGGTTTCCCATTCGCTTATTGTTTGCTGGCGTGTGCCCATTCTCTCCGCCAGCTTACGCTGGGTTAGACCTAAACGGCGCCTCAAAGCCCGTATGAGCTCTCCATCCCACGGTGTTCGGTTCATTTGCTGTCGCTGGCTCATGTCTGGATTCTACACGATTCAGTGTAGGCTGTCAAAATGAAAGCGGCATATTCATCAAGGGGGATATTGGCGATAAAAAGGCATTTTGCAGAGAGAAAGGGCTAATTTACTGCTGTAAATGCCTGTCAGTTGCTGACATTAGCTGTTAGTATTCATTTGTTGAGTTGCGACTTATGCTTATGTGCGCTATGATAAGGCTGTTAGCACTCTCGGAGTGAGAGTGCTAACAAATTGAGTCTGTGATTGGTTGATTGAAGAAGGAGGAATGAAATGGCGGTTAAGCTTCAACCGTTGGCTGACCGGGTCATAGTCAGGCCTATTGAGAAGGAAGAGGTGACCAGGGGGGGCATTGTCCTGCCTGATACTGCCAAGGAGAAGCCCCAGGAGGGGCAGGTGTTGGCTGTTGGTCCGGGCAGGTTATCTGAGGATGGGAAACGGATAGCCATGGATGTTGCCGTGGGTGATGTGGTGGTTTATGCTAAGTATGGCGGCATGGAGTATAGGATTGATGACGAGGAAGTCATAATCTTGCGTGAGAGCGATATCTTGGCTAAGAAAGCTAAGAAAGCTAAGAAAGTAACAAGTCGTTAATATAAGGAGGCAAAATGGCTAAGCAGATTATATTTGATGAGGAGGTTAGGCATTCCCTGAAGAGGGGGATAGACGCCTTAGCTGATGCGGTTAAGGTTACTTTAGGGCCCAAAGGGCGCTGTGTGGTCCTGGATAGAAAGTGGGGCCCACCCACGGTAATTGATGATGGGGTTACCATTGCCAAGGATATTGATCTTCCTGACCCCTTTGAGAACATAGGGGCTCAATTGGTCAAGGAGGCAGCCACCAAGACCAACGATGCCTGTGGCGATGGCACCACTACATCTACTGTTCTAGCTCATGCTATTATCACCGAGGGCTTTAAGAATGTGGCTGCTGGAGCCGATGCCATGGCGTTAAAGAGGGGCATTGAGAAGGCAACCAAGGCATTGATTGATGAGCTTAAGAGGGTAACTACTGAGGTAAAGGGTAAGGAGCAGATTGCCCAGGTGGGCACTAATACCGCGGTTGACAAAGAGATTGGCGATTTAATTGCTGAGGTGATGGAGAAGGTGGGTAAGGATGGGGTTATCACTGTTGAGGAGTCCAAGGGGATAAAGTATGAGACCGAATATGTAGAGGGGATGCAATTTGACCGTGGTTATATTAGCCCCTATTTCATCACCAATGCCGAGCGTATGGAAACGGAGATAGAGGACCCCTATATCCTTATCACCGATAATAAAATCTCGGCTATTTCTGACCTTTTGCCGGCTCTGGAGAAGATACTACAGGTATCAAAGAACCTGCTTATTGTTGCCGAGGATGTGGATGGCGAAGCCTTAGCCACCCTGGTGGTCAATAAGCTGCGGGGCACCCTTAATATGCTGGCGGTTAAGGCTCCCGGTTTTGGTGACCGGCGTAAGGCGATGCTGGAAGACATGGCCATTCTCACCGGGGGCAAGGTTATCTCGGAGGAGGTGGGGCGCAAGCTGGACTCGGTTACTGTGGAAGACCTGGGCCGAGCCCGCCGGGTAACGTCCAACAAGGATAATACCACTATAGTCGAGGGCAAGGGCTCAGAAGAAGCAATTAAGGGCAGAATCAAGCAGATTAAGGCTCAAATAGAGGAGACCACCTCTGACTTTGACCGGGAGAAACTTCAGGAGAGGCAGGCGAAGCTGGTGGGTGGGGTAGCTGTAATCAAGGTAGGAGCGGCTACCGAGGTCGAGCTCAAGGAGAGGAAGCATCGCGTTGAGGATGCCTTATCGGCTACCCGGGCAGCGGTAGAGGAAGGCATTCTTCCTGGTGGCGGTGTCGCCTTGCTCAATGCGGTTTCAGTTCTGGATAAGTTGGAAGCTGAGGGTGATGAAGCCACCGGGGTTAATATTATAAAGAGGGCTGTAGATGAGCCGCTTCGCTGGATTGCCATAAATGCCGGCAGGGATGGGGCGGTGATAGTAGATGCCGTCAAGAAGAGCCCACCCGGCGTTGGTTATGATGCTGAAGCCGATGACTTTGGTGATATGGTGGGAAAAGGTATTATTGACCCCACCAAGGTGGTAAGATCCAGCCTGGAGAATGCAGCCAGCATTGCCGTTATGGTTTTGATTACCGAATCCCTGGTTACTGACATACCGGAGAAGGAGAAGATGCCACCGATGCCAGCTGGTGGTGGCATGGATTACGGGATGTAAGGCTGATAACTGGCAGTTCCAGCGACGGAAAATATGATAGCCGTGGTCTTGAGGCTGCGGCTATTTTTATTATCTGTGCTTATCCTCACCCGATGCTTTTATTCCCACCCACCCTGCCTGGGGGCGTCTTTTTTGATGGGCTTTGTTCTCCACCCCTTCCCCCACTGGGCTTCTTTTCCCACCCTCCCACCCACAAAGGCGGGAGATTGGGGGCGAACCTCCGAGGGCGGGTGGGTGGGTAAAAAGAAGTTTTGCGGGGGGTGGGAGGGTGGGAAAATCCAGTTGGTAAACTCTAATAGGGGGTGAGGTAGATAAACTAGCTCATAGCTTGAGCAGCTCCTCTAAGGGCTCATCATCAGCCACAGGACCAACCACCGCCAGGCGGAGCTGACTTGAGACCAACAGCTCCTGGGCTAATTGCCTGAGCTCTTCAGCGGTGATGGCATCAATAATGGACACTATCTGGTCAACACTGAGAATGCGTTCGGTGAGGACTTCCTGTCCTCCCATCCAGCCGGCAACACTGCGGCTATCCTCCATGCGCAGTAGCAAGCGCCCCTTGGCTAGTTCCTTGGCTTTGGTTAATTCAGCTTCAGGGACTATCTCCTTGAGCTGGGAAAGCTGCTCCAGGATAGCCTTGATGGCTACTTGGAGGTTTTTGGGTTCTACTCCGGCATAAATGGTAGCCGAGCCGGTGTCAAGGAAGTGCTCTACATAGCTGTGGATGCTGTAGGCAAGTCCCAGCCGGTCGCGAATCTCGGTAAAGAGGCGACTGCTCATACCCTCACCCAGGATGACATTAAGCAGGTCGAGGACAAATCGCTTGGGGTGAAGCAAGGGCAATCCGGTTAGTGCCAGACAGAGGTGGGCTTGCTCGGTATCTTTCCTCTCAATATGCACCCGTGGGAATTTTTGCTCTTTATATGCTGCATATCCGGAATGAGGCTTCAGGTCAGCCCAGTGGCCAAGGGCTTGACCCACAGCGGTCGCCATCTCCCGGTGCCGAAGAGCACCGGCAATACTGACCACCGTATTGCTGGGTAGATGCTGATGTGCCAGGTAGTCGAGCATCATGTCTCGGGTAATGGCAGCCACTGATTCCTTGCTGCCAGCTATATCCCTTCCCAGCGGGTGTTCGGGCCACAAAAGCTTATCAATGAGCATGTTAACTCGTTGTGATGGGGAATCTTTTCCCATATTAATCTCTTCAATGATAACCTGGCGCTCACTCTCGATGTCCGCTGGGTCAAACTTGGAATGGAGCAGCATATCGGCCAGTACATCCAGGGCTAGGGGGAAGTGGGGTTGAGCCACCTTGCACCAGTAAACGGTTAATTCCTTGTCGGTGCCCCCGTTGAGAATTCCACCCACCCCCTCTATTGCCTCAGAGATTTCCTTGGCGGTGGTGCGCTTTGGCGTGCCCTTAAAACACAGGTGCTCAATGAAGTGCGAGATACCAACCTGTAGCTCGGTCTCATACCGGGAGCCGACCCCGATAAAAATGCAGATAGATACCGAGTGGGTGTGGGGCATGGCGGCGGTGATAAGGCGCAGCCCATTATCTAGGGTGGTCTTTTGATACACTATCCTTGCCTTTTTGATTAGGGTTAAATGATATTCTAACGGTATGCTTAGTTGGGTGTCAATTTAGGGGGGTAAGTCACCTTTTTTCTTCCCCCCACCCCGCCAGTTACTTTTCTCTTTTCCCCACCCGTCCTGCCCTATGGGCGTCTTTTGGGAGGTATACTCCCAGCCCCCAGCCACTTTAGTCTTTCTTCCCGTCCACCCGCCCACAAAGGCTTTATCCAACAGCCTCAAGGGGTGGGAGGGTGGGAGGAAGAACCCAGCTGGTAAACAGTATCCCCCGCTTTTGTTAGGGTGTCTAAGAGGGGCTATATCCCCGCCCCCCTTTTAGTTTTGTCTTTCTTCCCACCCACTCCCCTTTTTGTAAAAAAGGAGCGTTTATTATAAACTAGAAAGAGGTATTTAACCGAGATATTGGGCCGGGTGGTCAAGATGGAAAAACACTACAAATACCAGAGTTATATTCCCCAGTATTACAACGTAACCACGAAATTGATAGATGAAATGGTGGAAAAGGGGTTGGGTGATAAAGTGGCGGTGTATTACCGGGATGAGACCTATACCTACGCTGAGATGCAGCGCCTGATAAACAAGGTGGGGAATGCGCTTAAAATTCTCGGGGTGCATATGGAAGAGCGGGTAATGCTGGCCATGTACGATTCCCCTGAAGCTATGGCCAGCTTCTATGGTGCCATAAAAATCGGCGCTATTCCGACACCGGTCAACTACATGTATACCATGCACGACTATCGCTATCTGCTGAATAACAGTCGCGCCCGCACCCTTATCGCCGATGAGGATTTTATTGAGCAGATTGAAGGCTTCAAGGAGAAATTTCTCTATCTTGAAAACACTATCATCGTGGGCAAGAAAACAAGGGCTTATCACATCTCATTCCATGACATCGTCGACCGTTGTTCAGACAAACTTGACGTGGCTTATACCACCTTTGAAGACGCCGCTTTCTGGAATTACACCTCCGGCAGTACCGGCGTTCCCAAGGCCGCTGTTCACCTTCAACACGATGTCTTCAGTTGCATTGACAGCTATGGCAAAGGTATTCTGGGCACTACCCAGGACGATTTACTCTTCTCGGCATCAAAGTTCTTCTTTGCTTACGGATTGGGTAACAGTTTCTTCTATCCCTTAGCTGTCGGCGCATCGACAGTTCTACTCCCCGACCGACCTCGACCAGAGACCATATTCGCCACCATCAACCGCTATCATCCCACGATATTTTGTGGCGTACCAACGCTGTACGCTAATATGCTGGAAGTAAAAGACGCCGAGAAGCAATATGATTTCTCCTCCTTGCGTATCTGTACCTCAGCGGGTGAAGCTCTGCCAACGGAAATCTTCTCTGAATGGAAGAGGAGGTTTGGGCTGGAAATCCTGGATGGTATTGGTTCCACAGAGTTATTAGCCATTTTTATCTCCAATCGCCCGGGTGATGTCAAACCGGGAAGCTCCGGTAAAATAGTCCCCGGATATCGCGCCAGGATTGTCGATGATAAGGGTAACGACGTGCCTGATGGCAAGGTCGGCACTCTGCAGGTACATGGAGAATCAACAGCTGCTTATTACTATCGCCATCACGACAAGACTAAAACTTCTATGCTGGGAGAATGGTTTAATACCGGGGATAAGTATTATCGGGATGCCGAAGGTTACTACTATTACCGTGGTCGAGGCGATGACATGCTCAAGGTGGGTGGCATATGGGTCTCCCCCATTGAGGTTGAAGATGCCCTGGTTTCCCATCCTGCGGTGCTCGAAGCTGCGGTAGTGGCTAAAAAAGACGAGCATCATCTGGTTAAGCCTAAGGCATACGTGGTGCTGAGAAAGGGTTACCATCAGTCCGAGAAACTGTCCAAGGATATTCAAGCCTTTGTCAAGAAGAGCATAGCGCCATATAAATACCCCAGGTGGATAGAGTTCGTTAAGAAGCTTCCCAAGACTACCACCGGCAAGATACAGCGTTATAAGCTCAGGGAGGAGCAGTAAATTATACTGCTCCTGAAGTCGTGTTGGGGGGCATGCGCCCCCCTTTTAACTTAGCTTTTTCCCCACCCGCCCGCCCTATAATCACCCTTTTTTGGGGGCTATACCCCCCACTCCCCCGCTGTTTTTAAAATCTCTTTCTTCCCACCCTCCCGCCCACTGGGGCTTTGCCCCTAATCACCTGCTTTATTGGAGAGGGGTTATATCTCTCGCCCCTCACTTTAACTCGGGAGTTTAAGAGGGACTGTTTCTGCCGCCCCCTTGTTTTAATTGGGGAGTCTAAGAGGGACGAAGTCCCTCTTCCTAAAAAACCATCCCCCTCTCCCTTGAGGGAGAGGGGGATTAAGGGGGTGAGGGTGATTAATATAAATTGACTTAACTAGCTAGCACTGCTAACATTTAAGAGATGATGTCCAGGCTTACTTTATTTCCATTAACCGCTGAGGTTACTAATAAGGGTCACCTGACTATTGGCGGCTGTGATGCTGTGGAGCTGGCGGCT
>JAUWZG010000017.1 GCA_030615425.1 Dehalococcoidia bacterium | reverse complement strand
CCCGAATCAGGCTGCCGATAATGCCCAGGCTGAAGATGCTTTTCCGGTAGCTGACTTGTCCGCCGCGGGAATTTATAATCTGTAGTGAGATTATCTCCTTGGCCACCATCGCCTCACAGATGATATCAGGGGTGTGTTCGGTAACCAGGGCGATGAGTTCTTGCCCCATCTCGCTCATTTTCTCTATGGGGGTGGACTCAACCGCCGGGTCGAAGATATCAATCCGGGGGTATGTGGTTGGGGAGGGGAGTTCAAATTTTGCCTGCATGCCGAACTGGGCTGCTTCCACGGCATTATCCACCAGGCTCTGGGTGTCACCCGGCTCGGTAGTGGTGGCATAGCCGAGCCTGCCTCCCTTGATAATGCGCAGCGCTAGATGAATGCTCTGCTTGGTTTGAATATGCTTGAGGCGATTGGCTTCAAATTGCACCGGGGTTTCCTCGGCGGAAACCATGAACACCTCGGCTTCCTCGGCTACCTTTTTGGCTTGAGCTAGAATATCTTCCACTACCTGCCTCCCACCAGGCACTGGCGAATTCTGATATGGGGGCTGCCGTTGGATACGGGGAGGGGCATCTGTCCCCCCTTGCCGCAGCCACCGCCCTGGTTCATCTCCAGGTTGTTGCCGATAGCATCTATATTGTTGAGGGTGGTGAACACGTTTCCGGTAAGCACTACTGGCCGCAGTGCCTCAGCCAGCTTACCGTTGCGAATCATATAGGCTTCGCCGGCGGAGAAGGTGAACATCTCCATGCTAGTGGTGCCGCCAAACCAGTTCTTGGCGTAGACCCCTTCCTTGATGTCGGCGATTATCTCGTCAAAAGAGCTTTTGCCCGGCTCAATGTAGGTATTGGTCATGCGGACAATAGGCGGGTAATGATAGTTGATGGCTCGGGCATTGCCGGTAGGCTTTTCTCCCATCTTGGCGGCGGTTTCCCTGGAGTGAAGCCTGCCCACCAGTTGACCTTCTCGGATAAGGTAGGTCTTGGTTGCCGGCACCCCTTCATCGTCGTACTTATAGCTGCCTCGAAGTCCGGGCAGGGTGGCACTGTCCACGATATTAAGCTCGGTGCGCCCGAATTTCTTGCCCAGGATCATGATTTCCTGCAGGCGGTCGTTTTCATAGACGAAGTCCGACTCCGATAGGTGGCCAAAGGCTTCATGGACGAAGACGCCAGCCAGGACCGGGTCTAAGACCACGGTATATTCTCCGCCCTTTACCTGCGGGGCGGACAAAAGCTCCACGGCGTGCTTTGCCATCTCCTCCACCGGCTGGTGAAGACCGTGTATAGCGCTGAAATCGCCCCTGCTGCCCAGGCTTAAGCCCACCTGTTGCACCTCGCTGTCCTCGGTGGCGACAGCACTCAGGCGCAGGGCGATATCTGCCCTCTCCTGCTCAATATAGCTACCTGATGAACTCAGAAAGATGACCTTTTTATGGCTGTCGCCGTAGGCAATAATTGAGGTCTGGAGCTTGGGGGTGCGCCAGATAATGCCATTATATTCATCCAGGAGTTGCTTCTTTTCCGCCAGGGGTATGGTCAGCGGATTGCGGTCAATCTCTGGGGAAACAATATCAACTATGGGTTCAACCGGGGCGAGTTTGCTTTCTTCCTTGCCTACCAGTGTTGCCTGTTTTACTGCCAGCTCTATTCTGCGGGGAAGGTCATTAAGTTCATTAAAGCTGACGAAGCCCCAGCCGCCTTTTACTAGGGCTCGCACATTTCCCCCGACGGTGGTTGCCTGACCGATGGATTCCAGTTCCTTGCCCCGGTAGGTGATGTGGCTCCGTTGGCTCTGCTCCAGGCGAGCCTCGATATAATCGGCGCTGTATTTTTTGACTGCCTTAGCTAGCTGATGACCAATGGCTTGGATATCGGGCATGGTAGGACTAGTTTACCCAGCCGCCAGTGGGGCTGTCAATTTATTTTTGCCTAATCATGGATTCGGCTCAGGTACCAACCGCCGGTGGACATATCCCGATAGATATCATAGGCCAGACCTCGGTTGGTCTTGACCCTGAAGTAGTTCCGTGTAATCTCCTTTCCCCACCACTCCTCGACTGTCTGCCAGCGTTCATACACCTTGGTTACACGCTGTCTCTCTCCATTTCTGGCCAGGGTTAAAGGCACACCCTGGATATTAACTGTTACCTTGAGTTCCTCCGGTTTTTCCAATATCCTAGCCACTTGTTTAACCTCCCTTGACTTATAGCTTGCGTAACATTCCAATTACTCTACCTTGAATCTCCACATCCTCCGGCTGGCAGTACATTGGCTCCATCTCTTTGTTGGCTGGCTGCAGGCGAATCCGACCAGCTTCATGGTAGACCTTCTTTAGGGTTACCTCCTGCTCTGTCTTCAGCCAGACCGCCGCCACCTCGCCCTCTTCTACGGTGCTCGCCGGCTGCATGAGGACGATGTCTCCGTCACCAACCAGGGCGTCAATCAGGGAATCTCCCTTTACCCTGAGAGCGTAGATGCCTTTCTTACCCCGAATCACCTCATCAGTTAACTGGAGTGTCTCCTCGGGGATGGAAGTCCAGGTATCTGAGGTAGGCACCGGTATCGGTTGACCGGCGGCAATGGTTCCCAGCAGGGGCACGCGGGAGACTGCCTCCCGCTTTCTCTCCGCCAGGCGGATGCTGCGGAATACCTCCGGGTCGCGGTAGATGTGCCCCTGACTTTCCAGCTTATTCAGGTGGTGCTGGACTACGGACGGTGTGCTGATGTTGCAGCCGCGGGCAATGTCCCTGACGGTGGGGGCGTAACCCCTTTTATCGAGGAACCTGCGGATGAAGTTCAGAATTCGTAACCGGGTAACGGGAACACCGGTCATTATTGTCTCCTTAATACATTTGTTCTTAAAACAAGTGTATCATAAAATTGGTTGGCTGTCAACATATTGGCCTAGTGATTGACGGCTTCAAGCTATAATGCTAGAATTCTTTGGAAGTCTTCTCCTGTTGATGTGCTCCGTATTATCCATCCTTGTTACTCCAAGGTAGGTAGTTAATGACTTCTCGATGAGGAAGGATGCTGAAAGGACATGAATAAAATAGCTCCTCAGAAAGACCGAGCGCAGGTTGAGGAGGTAATTGACGAAGCTAGTGGAAAAGTATGGTTGGCTCCTTGTCAGATAGCTTGCCCTATTGGGATGGACATTCAACGCTCCCATGCTAGGATTGCCCTCCTTTCCCCGGATGCCCAAGAGGCTCACCGCCAGATAATAGAGATAGGTGATGAAATTTACGACAAGAATCCTCTGTTCCCAATATGTAGCTATATTTGTGGGCTCTGTGAGAAGGAGTGCAATTATAAAGACCAGACCGGGGCAATAAGAAGGAGAATGCTTTTACGGTTCCTTGCTGATTATTATCTTCCATATCTGGAGACCAAGCCGGCTCTTGCCTCTCCCACTAAGGAAAAGGTTGCTATTGTTGGAGGAGGACCCGCCGGCTTAATGTGTGCTTATACCCTGAGTAAAGAGGGCTACCAGGTGACCATTCTGGAAAGGGACTCCCAGTTAGGTGGTGCCCTGAGGTACATCCCCCGATATCGCCTCCCGCCAAACATGGTGGATACCACTTTGAGTAATCTGGTAAGGATTGCCAACATAGAGGTTAGGCTCGGAGTAAGAGTGGGCGATGGTGGCAAAAGGCTGGATGACCTCAAGGGTGAGGGCTACCAGGCTATATTCGTTGCTACCGGCACCCTTGTTCCCCGGCCTCTTTCTATTGAAGGGAAACTGGTGGCGGGGGCAGACCTGGAGGGGGTCATGTTCGGGTTGAACCTCCTCTTTGATGTGAACCAGGGGAAGGTCTCCCCTCAGCTCTTTCGGGGTAAGAAGGTGATAGTGGTGGGGGGTGGCAATGTGGCCTTTGATGTGGCCAGAACTGCCCGAAGGCTTGGCGGGGATGTTTCCCTTGTCTGTCTGGAGAATGAGGATAAATCTTCAAAAGATGGGATTCCGGCTGATGTGGAAGAAATAGAAGGTGGCGGTGAGGAGGGGATGGGAATAACTTACTCCCGAGGCGTAGAAGAGATAATCGGGGAGGGTGGAAAATTTAAGAAGATAAAGTGTCCCCGATGCATATCGGTATTTGATGAAAAAGGATTGTTTAATCCCAAGTTTAACTATAGCGATGTGATATATCTTGAAGGCGATGTGTTACTAATCACCATAGGGCAGGCCCCGGAGCAGGCGTTCTACCAGCAGGAGGACTTGCTGGATGGGAAGGGCAGGCTTGACATTGACCAGCTTACCCTGATGAGCAATCGCAAAGAGGGGGTTTTTATCGGGGGCGATGTGAGGCGGGTGGGTTTTGCTGCCGAGGCAATGAGAGACGGGATGATAGCCGCCGAGTCTATAGACCGTTACCTGAGGGGTAAGAATCTGAAGTCGGGCAGGAAGAAGGGGTATGAGGGTGCCCCTATCCCCAAGCGTGGGAATTATAAGCCTCAGCCGGAATTGGTGTGGGCGCCAGTGGAGGAAAGGCTAAATTTTGAGCCCTTTGAGGAAGGGTTTTCCTTGGAGCAAGCGGTAGAGGAGGCTAAAAGGTGCCTTTATTGTGGACCATGTAAGAGCTGTAAGGCATGTGTGGCTTTGGAACTCCAGCCTGAGATACCAGAAATTGAATTCGATAAAGATTTGTGCATTAGCTGTGGTAACTGTGCCTTTTATTGCCCTTACGGGGCGGTCAGGCTGGATAGTCCGGGGGGAGTCAGCGTTGATGCGGCTTTCTGCAAAGCCTGTGGCTTGTGTGTGGCTAAATGCCCGGCTCTGGCTATAGAACTAGAGTATTGGGAGAAGGAACGTATTTCGGCCTTAGTTTCCCAGCTAGTGGCGGAAATGGAGCCGCCTGAGATTTTGATGTTTCGCTGCCAATGGACGGTCTGCCCGCCGCAGGATGGAGAATTTACTCCCAATATCCGCACCATATATTTGCCTTGCGCCGCTAGGGTTGATAGCCTGCACATCTTAGAGGCTTTCCAGAAAGGCGTAGATGGCGTTTTGGTAGTGGCTTGCCCTGAGGAGGATTGCCACCGGGGGAGCGGGAGCAGGGAGGCGCAGCGCTTGGTAGTAAAATTAAAGGAAAGGTTAGACCAGATAGGCTTTCAGGATAGGCTTCATTTCTGTACGGTATCTCGGAGAGACCCTGAGCAGTTGGATAAAGAATTACGGCAGTTCGGCCAGAGCATAGAAGCTGTCGCTGCAAAGAGGAAGAAAAAATGATTGTAACCGCACTAAAGCCTTTGGATGAGATTTTAGATTCTATCTCACCCTATAGCAAAGTATTGATAGCCGGTTGTGACGGCTGCACCCAGCCCCCCCGAGGCTTGAGGGAGGCAAAGACCTTGAGCCAGTTGCTTGAGCTTGCCGGCAAGCTGAGGGGTAAGGATTTCCAGTTTACAGTGATCTCGCTGGTGAAGCAGTGCGATTCCTTTTTAACCGCTTCGGCGCTCAAATCCCAGATGGATGGTGTAGAAGCGGTGCTCTCTCTAGCTTGTGGCGTCGGACCGCAAACTATAGCTGAAATCCTTTCTGACCTTCCCGTCATTCCGGCGCAGAATTCCCATTTTGTCGGGCAGGAGGACAGGGAGGGGGGCATTTTGGAGGACAGATGCTCCGCCTGTGGAGATTGTATCCTGGCCCTAACCGGTGGTATTTGCCCGGTTACCAGGTGTGCTAAAGGATTGCTTAACGGTGCTTGTGGTGGTGCCAGGAATGGCAAGTGTGAGATGAACCCGGAGAGAGACTGCGCCTGGGAGCTTATCTACGAACGCCTGGAAAGGCTGGGCAAGCTGGACCTCCTAAAGGAGTTTCGTCCTCCGCGGAATTACCAGGCAAAGGCTTGGCAGCTCACGACATAACCGATTCGGCGGTACGTCAGCTATTACCTCACTCAGCAACAGTCCCACTCCAAGTCAATTGCACATATAGGTGGTAGTTGATATAATCAAACAGCTATGGTGCCTGATAAACGGCAGAAAAAAACCGATAGCGAAAAACTGGAGACAATGCGCCATTCCGCAGCTCATGTTCTGGCGGAGGCGGTTCAGTCTATCTTTCCTGACGCCAAGTTTGGTATTGGTCCTGCTACTCGAGACGGCTTTTACTATGACTTTGAGCTGCCCCGCTCCTTGACCCCGGATGATTTGCCCGTCATTGAGGCTAGGATGAGGGAGATAATCGCCTCAGGCCTCCCCTTTACTAAGCAGGAGGCAACTAAGAAAAAGGCAAGGGAGCTGTTTGCTGCTCAGCCCTATAAACTGGAGCTAATTGAGGAAATACCCGATGAGAAGGTTGGCTTGTACCGGCAGGGTTCATTCCTTGATTTATGTCGCGGACCCCATGCGGGTTCTACCGGGGAGATAAAGGCTTTCAAGCTGGTCAGTATTGCTGGTGCCTACTGGCGGGGTGATGAGCATAACCCGATGTTGCAGCGGGTATATGGCGTCGCTTTTGACACCGAGGAGGCTCTGGCGGAGCATCTGAAGAAACTTGAGGAGGCAGCAAAACGCGACCACAGGAAGTTAGGCAAGGAGCTTGACCTGTTCAGCATCCATGAGGAGGCTGGTCCCGGGCTGATTCACTGGCACCCCAAGGGGGCGGTGATACGCCGTGTCATTGAGGATTTCTGGAAGGATGAACATATCAAGCGCGGCTATGACATAATATATACTCCTCACCTTGCCAAATTGGATTTATGGAAGACCAGCGGCCACTGGGAGTTTTATCGCGATTACCTGTATAGCCCAATGGATGTGGAGGGGCAGGAGTATATTATCAAACCAATGAATTGCCTGGGGCATATCCTGATATATAAGACCAGCCAGCGCAGCTATCGGGATTTGCCGCTGCGTTACGCCGAGTTGGGCACGGTGTATCGCTACGAGCGCTCCGGGGTGCTGCACGGTCTGTCCCGGGTTAGAGGCTTTACTCAGGATGATGCCCACATCTTTTGCCGCTTTGACCAGCTAGAGGATGAGGTGGTGGGGGTACTGGACTTAGCCCTGTTTATGGTGGATACCTTTGGCTTCACCAATTATCAGGTGTTGCTTTCCACCCGTCCCGAAAAGTATGCCGGCACCACCGAGGTTTGGGAAGAGGCTACCGAGACCTTGAGCCGGGCGCTGGCTCGGCAGAAGCTTGCCTACGAGATAGACCCCGGGGAGGGGGTGTTTTACGGACCTAAAATAGATATCAAGTTTGAGGATGCGGTGGGCAGGGGGTGGCAGGGCCCCACTATTCAAATTGATTTTAACCTCCCCCAGCGCTTTGATGTCGCCTATGTTGGTGAGGATGGGAGAGAGCATCTGGTAGCCATGGTGCACCGCACTGTGCTGGGGAGCATGGAACGCTTTCTTGCCTCGCTGATTGAGCACTATGGGGGTGCCTTCCCGCTATGGCTGGCGCCAGTTCAGGCGATGGTGATTCCAGTGGCAGACCGCCACTTGGAATATGCTCGTAAGCTGGAGGCTGAGCTTAAAGGTGAGGGGGTGCGAGTGGTGGTTGACGCCCGCTCAGAGACAGTAAACCTCAAGATTCGGCAAGCACAACTGGATAAGATACCATATATGCTGGTTGTTGGTGATAGGGAGGTGGCGGAATCTACTGTTTCCGTCCGTCTGCGCAGCGGGGAGCAACTAGCAGTCCTAACCTTTGATAGCTTTAAGCAAGGTATTAATCAGGCTATAGCTAACCGGGACAAGGAGTTGAAGCTGTAACTTGACTAGTACAAGGTGTTATGCTATAGTTTTTGCCCACAACGTGCTAAGGGCGTGGGGGAGGTAAACAGGATATAGTTAAGTCGCTGCGAGTTAACCAGGGCATTAGAGCCAGGGAAGTCCGCCTGGTGGGGGAGAAGGGGGAACAGTTAGGGATTATGTCTTTGAGCCAAGCACTGGAGACGGCGAGGAGGCATGACCTTGACTTGGTTGAGGTAGCCCCTACCGCAGTACCACCGGTATGCCGCCTGCTTGATTACGGGAAGTATAAATATGAGCAGGCGAAAAAAGAGCGTGAGCTGAGGAAGAGCCAGAAGGTTTCCCTTTTGCGGGAGGTCAGGATACGACCCAAGATTGATAACCACGATTTTGAGTCTAAGACTAGGATAGTCAGGAAACTGCTGGGTGAGGGGGACAAGGTCAAGGTGACGGTGCGGTTCAGGGGGCGTGAAATCACTCACCCTGAGATTGGCTGGGGGTTGCTGCAGAGGATGACAGAATCGTTGCAGGGAGTGGCGGCTATTGCCAGGCAACCGGTGATAGAGGGGAGGAGTATGACCGTAATCCTCGCGCCGGTAGTTACGCAGAAGGTTAAAACAGAGGCTAAAGTAGAGGAGAAGTAACGAGGTCTTAGAGTGCCGAAAATCAAAACCCATAAGGGAGCCAAGAGCCGATTCCATATCACCGGTAGCGGCAAAATTATGCGAGTTAAGGGTGGCAAGAGCCATTTGCGTCGCCGCAAGGCGAAGCGGACCAAGCGTCTCTTTGATGAGACGGTACCGGTAAGTCCCGCCGATAGGGTTCGGGTGAAAAGGCTTTTACCCTATGGAGTAAAATAGGGGGATATTTTGCGAATAAAGAGAGGTGTAACCAGTCACCGCCGTCACAAGAAGGTATTGGCTCTGACCAAGGGACAGAGGGCAACCCGGCACTCCCTTTATAAACGAGCTAAAGAGTCTATGCTTAAGTCGTTGAGCTATGCCTATGCTCACCGTCGGGAGCGGAAGGGTGATATGAGGCGACTGTGGATTCTGCGGGTCAGTGCTGCCAGCCGGTCTCAGGGTCTTACCTACAGCCAGTTTATCAATGGCTTAAAGAAGTCAGGGATTGAAATCAACCGCAAGATGTTAGCCGATATGGCAGTCAGGGAGCCTGAAGCCTTCGCCAATCTGGTAACTGTAGCTAAGGGCAAGGTCCAGGACTAATTATCAAAGGGAAGGTTTTTTAGAGAGGGGGCTTTAGGCCCCTTTTTTATTTCTCCCTACTCCCATTTTTAACCAGTGTTTTTCTTCCCATACCCTCCCACCCGATAGAGGTTACACCTCTCTTTATTCTCCTTTCTGGAGGAATAGGGGGAAACAATTAGGGAGTCTTAAAGGGGTGGAACCCCTGTAAGGCGGGCTGGGTGGGAAGAAAGACAACCAGGGAGCAGATGGGGGTGAGGTTGGTAAAAAATCTCACTCCTTGACCACCCTGCTAGTGATAACCTATAATCCAAGACAACTATGCTAAAGC
Source organism: Dehalococcoidia bacterium (assembly GCA_030615425.1). The sequence continues at coordinate 7,081 of JAUWZG010000017.1, read as the reverse complement.
AGCTTGAAGAGCTAAAATCGGGCGCCCTGCGGGAACTGGAAGCCGTTAGCCAGGTCAAGGAACTGGAATCGTGGCGAGTTCGCTATCTGGGTAAGAAGAGCCAGCTAACCGGGGTTCTGCGCAGCCTGGCTAAATTACCTCTGGAGGAGAGGAAGAAGGCTGGGGCTCTGGCTAACCAGGTTAAAGCCGACTTAGAGGATAGCTTGAAGCAAAAAAGCCAGCTTCTTCGGGAGACGCAGCTGGTAACCACCGTTGAGGAAGAGCATGTTGATATTACCCTGCCCGGTCGCCTTTTGCCAGTAGGTCGTTTGCATCCTATCACGCAAACCCTGCATGAAATATGCGACATATTTGTCTCTATGGGCTTTCAGGTGGTGGAGGCGCCGGAGGTGGAGTGGGATTATTACAATTTTGAGGCACTGAACATCCCCAAGCACCACCCGGCTCGCGATACCATGGCTACACTCTGGGTTGATTATAAAAACGAGAGTGGGGAAAGAAACATGCTGCTGCGCACCCACAATACGGCGGGGGATATCAGGGCGATGGAGACGATGAGCCCTCCGATAAGGGTGGTTACAACGGGTAAGGTCTATCGCTATGAGGCTAGTGATGCCACTCATACTCCCATGTTCTATCAGATTGACGGTTTTGCCGCGGATAAGGGCATTACCATGGCTGAGCTAAAAGGGACGCTATACGAGTTTGCCCGCCGTTTCTTTGGCGAAGGTAGAAAAGTGCGCTTCCGCTGTGACTATTTCCCCTTTGTTGAGCCCGGCGTGGAGATGGCTATAGAATGCCTGGTCTGCGGTGGTACTGGCTGCCGCTTGTGTGGTAACAGCGGCTGGATTGAGATACTGGGGGCGGGTATGACCCACCCCCGGGTGCTGGAGCGGGGTGGTCTTGACCCCAAGGTCTATACCAGTTTTGCCTTTGGTATGGGCATAGACCGCCTGCCCATGCTCCGCTACGGCATTGATGATACCAGACTGTTTTACAGCAGCGACCTTAGATTCTTGAGGCAGTTCTAAAGGCAAAAGGATGAAGGTTTCACTGAAGTGGCTTGAGGAATATGTGGATATTAGCCTGCCCCCGGCTGAGCTAGCCCAGAGGTTGACCATGGCTGGCATTGAGGTCAAGGGGTGGCAGGTTATCGGCAGCAACTGGGAAGGTATCGTTGTCGGGCAGATTGCGGCTATCAATCCCCATCCCAGTGCTGACCGCCTACTTCTGCCCACTATAGACCTGGGCACCGAGCAGCAGAGCGTGGTCTGCGGAGCGCCCAATCTCAAGGTGGGCGATAAGGTAGCCTTTGCCCGTGTTGGCGCTCGTCTTATAGACGGGCACACTGGACAGCTAATTCGCCTGGAAGCGGTTAAGATTCGGGGGGTGGTATCTGCTGGTATGGTCTGCTCGGAGAAGGAGCTTGGCATCTCTGATAGCCACGAGGAAATCATGGTCTTGCCTGCCGACGCCCCGGTGGGCACCCCGCTGGCTGATTATATGGGCGATGTTATCCTTGACCTGGATATAACCCCCAACCGCCCCGATTGCTTATCGGTAATCGGAATTGCCAGGGAGGTCGCTGCCCTCACCGGGCAGAAAGTTCGTCTGCCCAAAGACGACTACGACGAAGCCGCGACTACCATAGATAGCCAGGTATCGGTAGAGATTATCGACCCCGACCTCTGCCCCCGATATAGCGCTAGCCTGATTAGCGGGGTAAAGATAGCTTCTTCCCCCAGGTGGATGCAGCAGCGGCTGCTGGCTTCTGGCATGCGCCCGATAAATAACATTGTTGATGTCACCAACTATGTCATGCTGGAGTATGGTGAGCCACTGCATGCCTTTGACTATCACCAGGTTAGAGGCAAGAAAATCATTGTCCGCCGGGCTGAGAAGGGCGAGGCTATGGTTACCCTGGACGGGGCAAAAAGGGTTCTTTCTCGGGATATGCTGGTTATTGCCGACCCTGAGCGGGCGGTGGCTATCGCCGGGGTTATGGGTGGTGCTGATAGCGAGGTGACCGAGCAGACCACGGCTATATTTCTGGAAGCGGCTAGTTTTAACCCGGCGAGCATTTATCACACCGGTAGCACGCTGGGTTTGCCCAGCGAGGCTCGGATGCGCTTTGAGCGGGGAATCAGCCCTGAGCTAACTATACCGGCGCTCAAGCGGGCTACCCAGTTACTTGTTCAGCTCGGTGGCAAAGCCGCCAGGGGCTTGATTGATGCCTATCCCGGAAAGAAGAAAGATAAGCCCATCTTGTTATCAAGGGGCGAGATAAGACGCCTTCTGGGCGTTGACTTCAGCCTTGACCAGATAATAGGGGCGCTGGCTTCCCTGGGCTTTGATTATAAACCAGGGGCTTCAGCTTCGGAGGTCTGGGTTACCGCCCCCTACTGGCGGAGTGATATAAGCCTGTCTGAAGACCTTATAGAAGAAGTCGCCCGTATTATTGGCTATGACCGGATTCCGGTTACTATGCTCAGCCAGCCGGTGCCCAGACAAGACCCGGCACCTATCCTTAAGCTGAAGCAGGAGGTGAGCCGCAGCCTTACCGGCTACGGCTTTCAGGAGGTAATCACCTATTCCTTAACCAGTCTGGATTTATTAAACAGGCTGTTGCCCCAACCCCACCCCCTGGAACCGGCGCCCTTGCGTATGGCTAACCCGATGACTGCCGACCAGGAGTATCTTCGCCCTAACTTGCGGGCTAACCTGTTAGCTGCCCTGGCGGCAAATAGGAGGCATGAAGAGGGCGGCATCAGACTCTTTGAGCTGGGCAGGGTATATATAGCCCGACCGAATGACCTACCCGATGAGCCTGAGGTGCTGTGTGGTCTGTTAACTGGGCCCAGGTTTGAGGAGTCATGGCGTGGTGGGGACGAGTCGCTTGATTTCTTTGATGCCAAGGGGATAGTTGAGGGCTTATCAAGCCATTTGGGTGTGGAGGCTAGCTTTGAACCATGCCGAGACGAGAGTCTGCACCCGGCTAAACAGGCAGCTATAGTTATCGAGGGTAAAAGATTTGGTGTTGTCGGCGAGTTGCACCCTAAGGTATTGGATGCCTTTGAGATTTCGGGGGGTGTCTATCTCTTTGAGGTCGACCTGACGGCGCTGCTGCCCTTTACCGTAGCGCACAAGTTATTCCAGCCGATTTCGCGCTTTCCGGCCATAGTCAGGGACATGGCTCTGGTGGTTGACGCCGGGGTAGCTCACCGCCAGGTGGTGGAGATTGTCACCGGTTTTCCCCTGGTGACTGAGGTTGCTCTATTTGACCTCTATAGCGGCGGGCAACTGCCGGCGGGCAAAAAGTCTTTAGCTTATAGGATTACCTTCCAGTCGCCAACTCATACCCTGACCGATGAAGAGGTTAACAAAGTCCAGCAGCAAATCCTGGATAAGCTATCCAAGCAGTTAGGGGCTAGCCTGCGTAGTTGATATTAGACTGCCAGCCATGCGCCGGCAGTTGCTTTAAGAGGGTCTGTCCGCTATTTCCTCCAGCTTTTCCTCTATGAACATTTCCGCTTTCAGCAGGTCTTTTTCATTGGGCCTGTCCCGTATATCCCCGTAATATGTCCTGGGTGTTGGGTCATCAAGATATTTTCCCGGACAGCAGAAACGCCCGATACATTGGAATCTCAGATGTTCTATTTCCAGCGCCAGCAGTTGCAGGGCTGGTTCAGCTTCTTTAGGGCCAAATTCATACCCGGAGTAGGTGGTAAAAACGATTGCCTTTTTGGAATCAGGCCCGAGCACTATTTTCTTGTGCAACTTCAGGACTCGCTCATCTTTGGTAGGCGGAGGGGCTTCCGGTATCGGCTCTTTTATGTAAGTGAGGGTTTCACCCCTGTCTTTAAGGGGTATTCTGGGGTCTATCCCGTATATTTGCTTTCTTATTGTAGCTAGTATTTCGCTGTAGGGAAGATGTAATATGACCCCTGAACCTACACACAAGAAGTCGTAGTTAGCAAGGTCAAAGGGAGGATTAAAAATATCCTCCGCTTTTCTGCGGACCTTAAACATATCACATTCCCAGCCGTTCTTTTCGAAGGTGCTCTTAAATCGTTTTGCTACCTTTTCTGTATGACCTGTGTACGATGAGTAAAGAATCAAGCATTTCTTAGCCATTTCTCCCCTTTCTTCTTGCTAACAGCTGGCTCCCTGATTCTAATTCTTCATCTATCCTAGCACCGAAGTCTCTATCTGTCTATCTAATTGGCGGGAGGAAATGGGTAATTATTGCTAGGTTTCCCTACCCCCCCCCTTTAACAGGCGGTTTTTTCCCAAACCCACCCGCCCTCTAAGGCTTTACCCTTAAATTCCTGCTTTTAGGGGTGTCTAAGAGGGGCGTTAGCCCCTCTTTTCAAAAAAAACCATCCCCCTCTCCTTTGAAGGAGAGGGGGATTAAGGGGGTGAGGTAGATAAGTAAGCTCTAATAAGCTCCTTATGGTATAATGAGAATGAAAGTGAATAACTTGGTCGGTGAGTGAAGATGAAGAAAGAAAAAATTAAGAAAGTGGTAAGAGAGGGCTATGCCCAAATTGCCAAACAGGATAGTTCCTGTTGCCAGCCGGTGAATTCGTGCTGTGGGAGTACTGATTTAGCTCAGGATATTAGTAAAAGCATAGGGTATACTGAGGAAGAACTTGAAGCGGTTCCTGAGGGTGCCAATTTAGGCCTTGGCTGTGGGAATCCGGTGGCTCTTGCCTCGTTAAGAGAAGGCGAGACTGTTCTTGACCTTGGCTCAGGTGTGGGCTTGGATTGTTTTCTAGCTGCTGCCAAAGTCGGTAAAAATGGAAAAGTTATCGGTGTAGACATGACACCAGAGATGATTGAAAAGGCAAGAGAGAACGCCAGGAAAGGCGACTACGGGAATGTAAAGTTCAGGCTTGGAGAGATTGAAAACCTTCCAGTGGCTGATAGTTCGGTTGATGTCGTCATCTCAAACTGTGTTATCGATCTCGCGCCTGACAAAGGCAGGGTCTTCACTGAAGCGTTCAGGGTGCTGAATCCAGGTGGCAGGCTGATGATCTCGGACATAGTTTTATTAAGGGAACTTCCAGATGTGATAAAGAACTCTATTGAGGCATACATCGGCTGTCTTTCTGGGGCAGTAATGAGGGACGAATATATAGGGGCTATAGAAGCAGCCGGATTTGAGGAGGTCAGGATAATTGATGAGACGTCCTTCCCAATAGAGTGTATGGCTAATGACCCTACAGCAAAGGCATTGATTGAGAATTTAGGGATAACATTTCAAGAGGCAGCAGAGTTTGCCCCTTCGGTTATAAGCATAAAAGTTTACGGAGTCAAACCGAATTAGACAATTTAGATAAACCCTGGCTAATAAGCTCCTTAAGCCTTGTGGCTATCCCCTCTAGCGGCACAAGCTCAGCTTCTTTTTCCGAGCGCTTCTTTATTTCAGCGCTATTTTTGTCTAAAGTTCGGGGGCTGATGGTAACCCTGATGGGTATCCCCAGCAGGTCGGCGTCATTGAATTTCACACCTGGCGATTCATTGCGGTCGTCAAAGAGCACCTCCAGACCCTGTGCCTCTAGGTCGGCGTAGACTTTTTCAGCGGCGGCTTCTACCTCGGAGTTTTCCTGATGCAGAGGGCATAGATAGATGTGGTAGGGGGCGATAGACACGGGCCAGATAATGCCTTTCTCGTCGTGGCTCAGCTCGATGGCGGCTGCCAGCAGCCGGTCAAGACCAATGCCGTAGCATCCCATGATAATGGGGTGAGATGCGCCACCCTGGTCAATGAAAAGGGCACCCAATTTTTCACTGAGGAAGGTGCCCAGCTTGAAGACATGCCCCACCTCGATGCCTCTGGTGGATAGTAATTTGCCACCACACTTGGGGCACTCCTCCCCGGCACGAGCCTGAGCGATATCGGTCACCAGGTTAGCCTTAAAATCTCTGGGGTAGTTAACGTTTCTAAAGTGGGTTTCGGGTTTATTGGCGCCGGCAGCAAAGTTTGCCCCTGAGGTTATGGAATCGTCGGCGATAACTTTGATGCCCTTTATGCCGATGGGCGATGCTGCCCCGGCAACGATACCAGCTTTTATAACCTCAGCCTCGGTGGCGAGGCGGAGGTCAATGCAGCCCAGGGCGTTCTTCAGCTTTCCCTCGTTTACCCCAATGTCGCCCCTGATGACGACAAAGACCAGCTTGCCGTCGGCGATGTAAAACACGGCTTTGAGGGTATGGCTCTTGGGTATTTTGAGGAAATCGGCTACCTGTTCAATGGTGCCAACGCCCGGCGTAGCCACCTCTTCCCGCGGCAGCGGCTTCTCTGGCTTTAATTTGCCCTTGACGCTCTCAGCCTTATCCACATTAGCTGCGTACTGGCAGTGGTCACAGTAGATAATCTCATCTTCGCCATTCTCGGTGATAACCATGAACTCGTGGGACTCCTTGCCGCCGATGGCGCCGCTATCAGCCTCAACCAGCAGGGTGGGCAGGCCACAGCGGTCATAGGTATGTTTATACGCCTGGAGCATCTTATTATAGCTCTGGTTTAGCCCATCTTCATCGGTATCAAAGCTGTAGAGGTCTTTCATGGTGAACTCACGGACTCTAATCAGCCCGCCTCTGGGGCGAGGCTCATCACGGAACTTGGTCTGGATTTGATACAGAAGCAGGGGCAGGTCACGGTAGCTCTGGACATTATACTTAACCAGCTCGGTGATTACTTCTTCGTGGGTTGGTCCCAGGCATAATTTGCGCTCCCGACGGTCGGTGAGGGTGAAAAGCCCTTTACCGAAAGCCAGGTCTCGCCCCGTTTCCTGCCACAGTTCCAGAGGCTGGAGAACCGGCATCATCAGTTCCTGCCCGCCGGCTTTATCCATCTCGCCGCGGATTATATTGGCTATTTTCTTGAGCACCCTCCAGCCCAAAGGCAGATATGAGTAGATACCAGCGGCTACCTGATGTATCATACCTGCTTTCAGTAGTAGCTGGTGGCTAACCGTTTCCGCCTCGGCGGGCACCTCTCTTTGTGTCTTACCAAACAGCTTTGATATGCGCATCGTTTTTATAAAAACAGGCTCTCGAGCTTGCCTTGGCACCT
>JAUWZG010000049.1 GCA_030615425.1 Dehalococcoidia bacterium | reverse complement strand
GTGCACAATAGTATTGCCACAGGAATAGCAGATGGTACTTTCACTGCTATGTCCGGGAACGTTGCCGGCATAGACAAACTTAAGTCCAGCCTTTTTCCCAATTTCGCATGCATGCTCCAGGGTGGATACCGGGGTTGGGGGCAGGTGCGTCAGGTGGCGGTGGGGGTAGAACCTGGTCACATGCCACGGTGTTAGCTCCCCCAGCTCGTCCCTTATCCAGTTTGCTATTCCCTCCAGTTGCTGGTCATCGTCATTCATGGTGGGTATGACGTTGGTGACCGCCTCAACGTGCATATTCCACTTATCCTTAGCCCGCTTGGCAACCTCAAGTATTCCTCGCCAGCGGCTTATCTTCGCCAGCTCACGGTAGAGGGGGTCAGTGAAACCCTTAATATCAACCCGCCAGGCATCAAGGTAAGGTCCGATGGTATCCAGCGCCTCAGGGGTGAGAAAGCCGTTGGTCACATAGACGGTATACAGGTTATTCTCCTTAGCCAGCTTGGCCGAGTCAAGGGTATATTCAAACCAGATACTGGGCTCATTGTATGTCCAGGCGATGCCCTGGCATTGATAGCGTTTTGTTAATTCTATGGCTGCCTGAGGCAGGACCTCGTGGGAGCCGAGCCACGGCTCATTATCCACGGGGCAGGAGATTTCCCAGTTCTGGCAGTCCTGGCAGTGGAAGTTGCAGCCCCAACCACCTATGGAGAAAGCCAGACTGCCGGGGAAGAAGTGAAACAGGGGCTTCTTTTCAATAGGGTCGGCGGCTACCGATGACGCCTTGGCATAGTTCAGGTTATACAAGGTGCCGTCCCGGTTCTGATACACCCGGCAGACGCCAAACTTACCCGGGGCTATATTGCAGCGCCACTGGCAGGTGCTGCACCTCACCCTGGAATTGGTCAGCTTCTCATAGAGCATCGCTTCGTGCATAATGCTCCTTTATCTAATTATAACACTCAGCTATTGTCAATTATAGCCCTTAGATATCATGTCACCCTCAAGGGAGAGGGGGAGGATTTTTGAATAAAGAGGGGCTAACGCCCCTCCTAGACACCCTACAAACTTAGTTACCCCCTATAAGAACCAAAGGGGACGGGGTTAATAAATATAAAATTAGGGAGAAGAGGTTGACAAGCAATTTCAATCCTCTAGGTCAGGTAGATAAGAACCACCCCGCTGACAATCATAGCAGTAGCAATGAGCCGCAGCGCCAGCATTACCTTGCCAGCTTGCCACTCTAGAAACATTGGCGAGACACGGCTAAGGATAAGAGCATATATAACCACAAATATGGGGCGGCTACTGACAATGGTGGAAACCAGAGACACCGGTCCCCTCGTTAGTGCCCAGAATGACAACAATATCCCTATCGGTGTCAATGTCTCATTAAGAGTAAGCAGAGCTATAGCCGAATTCCTTTGCTTCATATTACTTAGCTGTCTGATGATGTGAGGACATATTGAGACTAGCAAGAAGATACCGGACATGCAGAATGCGCTAATCCAGAACATGTTCCAGAATGAGACGTAGGCAAGGGCATACTTACTGGCTATATCCGCCATGGCAAAAAGCAGGCTGGAGCCGAAAAGAAGGAGGAGTGGTTTGCCCAGCCAAGTAGCAGAGCCAGCCGGGCTCCTTCTAACCGAGACCATTACTGCCCCTGCCACCACAATAATTATTGCTATCCATTGCAGGTAATACATGGTCTCCCCCAGTAACGGTGCCGCCATAATCGCCACAAAAATAGGATAGGTGTAGACTACAGGAATAACCCGTGATACTTCCTCCCTTTTGAGGCTATAGAGCATGATGGTGACAGCGCCAGTGCGGAGTATACCTGAGGCTATCGCCACCAGTACTGGCCATATGCCCGTGCCCTCAGGTAAGGGGAATAGATTAAACAATACTAAGCTATAAATTAAATGAATAGTGCCTACCGGCAATAGGAAAGCCCGCAAGCTTGGCATTCGCTTGGAGATGAGGTGACTATCAATAATGTTCACTAGCCCGAGGACAGCCGCACTTAATACAGCTATACTAACCCAATCACCTGGCATCAGCACTCACTCTTGTAAAAAACATAATTAAGGTTATACTATAACAGCTTTAAGGCAAAACTTCATGTCTAATGATTCTACCTCACCCCCTCCGTGTTTTTAACTTATCTCTTTCTTCCCACCCACCCGCCCAATAGGGGCTAGCGCCCCTCTTAAACACCCTTTATTTATTTTGGGGAGAGTTGAAGAGAGGCTTCGCCTCTCTTTTTAAATTTCTTCCCCCTCCCCTTTGAAGGAGAGGGGGACACAGGGGGTGAGGTAGAAAAAAGTCCCTTGACTACATAGCTACCACCAGCTAGACTTGTTGGCATGAAGGTCATTGGTCTTACCGGCGGCATAGGTAGCGGCAAGAGCACGGTTTCCGGGTTTCTTAAGGAGCTGGGGGCGGTCGTTATAGATGCTGATAAGGTAGGGCATGAGGCACTCAAGCCTGATACTGAGCTCTGGGGGGAGGTGGTGGCTGCCTTTGGCAAGGAGATTCTAGCCCCCGACGGCAATATTGACCGCAGGAAGCTGGGCGAAATAGTCTTTGGCAATTACGAGGCTCTAGCCAGGCTGAACCAGATAGTGCATCCCCGGATATATGCCCTGGTAAAGGCTGAGATTGAGGAATATCGGCGGCGGGGGGTGGAGGTGGTGCTTGAAGCCCCTGTCTTGCTGGAAGCCGGCAGGCCTTCATTGGTAGATGAAGTAGATGAGGTCTGGGTCACGGTAGCCTCTGAGTCCACCGTCTTGAGGAGGCTTAAAGAGAAGCTGGGGCTTTCTGAGCCGGAATCTCTGGCTCGCATCCGTTCCCAGCTACCTTCGGAGGAGAAGATAAAACAAGCCGATGTGGTAATAGATACCGATTGTGGCCTTGATGAGCTGAAGGCGAAGGTGAAGGAGCTGTGGCAGAGGCTGGCGCTTGACACCTAGCCATAGCAATTGTTACAATATCCTGTTTGTTTAACGGAGGTTTAAAGATTTACGCTATTATTGAAACCGGTGGCAAGCAGTACAGGGTGAGCCCCGGTCAGACTATAGATGTGGAACGCCTGGACGTGGCTGAGGGCGATACCGTTGACCTGGAGAGGGTATTGCTTATTGCCGATGGTGAGCGGGTAACGGTAGGTGCGCCTACTGTTGATGGGGCGAAGGTGGTTGCCACCTCGCAGGGGGAAGGCAAGGGCGAGAAGATTATTGTTCTTAAGTATAAGCCCAAGGTGCGTTACCGCAAGAAGACGGGACATCGTCAGCGCTATACCAGGCTGGTTATAGATAAGATAGTTGAGCCAGGGGCGGCGCAAGCCAAGCCGGCTAAAAAGGCTCGGCGGCGCAAGAAAGAGGTGACTTAAAGATGGCGCATAAAAAGGCAGGCGGCACCACTCGTGGTGGTCGCGATAGCCAGTCCAAGCGGCTGGGAGTGAAGAGATACGCTGGTCAAAAGGTGCATGCCGGGACTATTCTGGTTCGGCAGCGGGGCACACGCATTCACCCCGGCGATAATGTGGGTGTGGGTAAGGATTATACCCTCTTTGCCTTGATTGACGGCGTGGTCGCCTTTGAGCCGACCAGCAACAATCGGAGGAAGGTTAGCGTTTACGCTAGCTAAATGATATGAAGGACAAGATTCATCCCCAGTTTCTTACCGATGCCACGGTAACCTGTGCCTGTGGCAATACCTTTACCGTCGGCTCCACCAAGAAGACATTAAAGGTCGAGCTGTGCAGTAAGTGCCATCCATTTTTCACCAAGGAGCGCAGGATGGTGGATACCCTGGGGCGGGTGGAGCGGTTTAAGCGGCGCTACAAGCTGGAGGATTAAATAAACATCTTCATGAGGGCAGGAGCGGGCTGGTAAACCGCTCCTTTTTATTATGGCTAAGAGATTCTATTACGGGGGTCAGGCGGTTATTGAGGGGGTGATGATGCGGGGGCGGAAGGCTATGGTAACCGCAGTGCGTCGTCCTGGCGGTGGGCTGGCTATGGATACCAGGCCGCTGGGGGGTATCTATTCTGGTTGGATGAGGAGAACCCCACTAATACGGGGCGTCATTGTCCTGATTGAGGTCATGGTTCTGGGGATTAAGACCCTGCTCTACTCAGCCAATGTCTCCCTGGAGGAGGAAGAGGCGGAGATTTCGGGATGGCTGGTTTGGCTGCTGGTGGCCGCTTCCCTGGCGGTATCTGTTGTCCTGTTCTTTATGGCACCCCTTTTCCTTACCAAGTTGCTTGATCCTTATATCACTTCGTCAGTGGTATTTAGCCTGATAGAGGGCGTTATCCGGGCGGCTATTATTATTCTCTACCTGGCAGTGATAGGGCTGATGCCTGATATTAAACGGTATTTCGCCTATCACGGTGCCGAGCACAAGGCGGTGAATGCCTATGAAGCTGGGGTTCCGCTGGAGGTAGAAGCCGTCAGGAAATATAGTACGGCTCACGTTCGCTGTGGCACTAGCTTTATGTTTACCGTAATAATTATTGCCATTATAGTTTTTGCCCTTGTCGGCTTACCCTCGCTTTGGCTGATGGTGCTATCGCGGATTCTGCTGCTGCCGGTTATTGCCGCCTTCGGCTATGAGGTTATCTATTTTAGCGGCCGACATACCAATAACGCTTTGGTCAGGGCTGTTCTAGCCCCGGGACGGTGGCTGCAGAGGTTGACCACCAGGGACCCCGATGATACTCAGCTTGAGGTTGCCCTATCGGCATTAAGGAAGGCGGTGGAGCTTGACCAGGCTGAGGAAATAGCTCAGCCTTCCACATCAGCTTCGGTTAGCTCTTGAAAGAAGCAGGTCTTATTGCCAGTGTGGCATACCGGACCGGTGGCTTTCCCTTTAATCAGGATGGTATCGCTATCGCAGTCCTTCCATATGGAACGGACCTTGATGCGGTTGCCCGAGGTCTCCCCTTTGTGCCACAGCTCCTGCCGGCTGCGACTGTAAAACCAGGCCTCACCGCTGGATAGAGTCCGGCGCAGCGCCTCCTCATCCATGTAGGCGAACATCAGCACCTCGCCGGTATCGGCATCCTGGGCTATGGCCGGGATAAGCCCATCTTTGTTGAACTTTAGATTCTTCATCAAACCCATCCCCCTTAAGCCTTCTTAACCAGCTTTCCATCCACTAACAGGTCGAAGTTCTGGTCCGTAATACCCCGGCGGCGCAGAAGTGCTGGCTTACCCTCTATCTCAAATGGCACTTCTTTGGGCAGACCCCAAAGGGACGCCCCCCATGCCTTCACCTGCTTCCCGTCAACCAATAACTGGCCGGCACCAGAGACAAAAATCTTACCATATCTCGCTTCAACGGCGAACTTTTTACCCTTAATCTCCGCTACCCACTTCATGTCTGACCCCTCTCATTTTTTATTTGGTAAGCCCCTTTTTGTTGAACTTCAAGTTCTTTATCAACCTCACCCCCTGTGTCCCCCTCTCTTCCTATTAGGTAAGTGCAGAAATTATGTCAGCTATTTACCATTACCTAGCGCGGCCCCTTCAGACTACCCCTTTGAACGGGTAACATTTTAATTTAGCCGATGATGTCAAGCGCCTCTTTTAGGTTTATATCTCCGGTATAAAGTGCCTTGCCGACGATGGCGCCCTCGGCGCCGAGCGCTTTGAGCATCCTGAGGTGGTTTAGCGACGAGATGCCACCGGCGGCGATGACCGGGTGCCTGATGGCGTTTATCAGCTCAGCGATGGCAGCAAAGTTGGGCTCGGTGAGGGTGCCGTCGCGGTTGATATCGGTATAGATAAAGCGCTTTACCCCCAGTTTCACCATAGATTGGGCAAATTCTATTGCCCTTAGCTCCGTTTCCTTAAGCCAGCCATGGGTAGCGATATATCCTTCTCGGGCATCAACGCCAACAATAATAGACTCCCTGAACTTACGACATGCCTCTTCAATCAGTCTTGGCTCTTCTACGGCGGCGGTGCTTAAGATTATCCGCTCGATGCCAGCTTTGAGCATTTGCTCTACGGTTTCCAGCTGGCGGATGCCACCCCCCAGTTGTGTCGGGATTAATACTGCTTCGGCGATCTCGGCAATAATATCTAAGTTATAGACTTCTCCTCTGGCGGCACCATCAAGGTCAACGATATGCAGTCTTGGTGCCCCCAACGATTGCCACTCTAAGGCTGCCTCTACCGGGTCGTCAGAGAATATCGTTTCCTCATCGTAGTTGCCCTGATAAAGGCGAACGCACTTGCCACCTCTGATGTCTATGGCCGGGATGATTTCCGTAATAGCCTACCTTATAGATTGATATTGGAGTACTTTCTCCACGGTCGGGCTAAAAATGCCTTGTTATCCTTATCCTTATCTTCCAGGATATCCAGCGACCTATTAATGACCTTTCTGGTATCGCTGGGCATTATGATATCGTCAATATAGCCTCGTTCAGCGCCCTTATACGGGTTCTCGTAGATGTCGTCGTATTCCTTAATTCTTTTGGCCCGTGTTTCTTCCGGTTTTTCTGATTCCCTTATCTCCCTGGCAAAGATAACGCTGGCGGCAGTTTCGGCACCAACGATGGTGACCCTGGCTGTGGGCCAGGCAAAGACCAGGTCAGCGCCAATGCCCTTATCCAGCATGCCGTAATGGGCACCGGCGTAGGACTTACGCATGATAATTGAAATCAGAGGTACGGTGGCGTCAGCCCAGGCGAAAAGCAGTTTGGCACCATGGCGCAGGATGCCTTTCCAGTCTTGCTCGGAGCCTATCATATAGCCGGGGCAGTCCTGGAGAGTGACTATAGGTATGTTGAACAGGTCACAGAATCTGGCGAACCTGGCTCCTTTGTCTGAGGCATCGACATCAATAATTCCTGCCGCCCACATCGGTTGATTAGTCCAGATACCCACTGGGCGTCCGTTGAACCGGGCAAAGCCGGTGATTACACTCTTGGCGTGGTCTTTAAATATCTCAAGGAAATAGCCATCATCTACTATGGCTTTGATTACCTTGTACATGTCATAGGGTTGGGTGGGGCGGTCGGGGATTATGGTATCTAGTTCGGGGCAGGTGCGGTAGGGGTCGTCCTTAGTCTCAAGGCGGGGTGGCGTCTCCCTATTGTTAGATGGGAAGAAAGATAGAAGCTCCTTAGCCTTGTCTATAGCATCTTTATCGTCCTCGGCTACGATATGGGTCTGGCCGGATTTAACGGCATGAGCTTTCCACCCCGAGAGTTCTTCAAGGGAGATTTCCTCTCCCAGCTGGGTCTTAACAAAAGCAGGTCCGGCAATTCCCATAAAGCCGGTGTGTCTGGTTTGGATGAGGAAATCCTGCATTATGGGGTGATAGGCTTGTCCACCAAGGCAAGGACCCAGCAGTAAGGCTATTTGAGGGATTATACCTGAAGCCAGGATTTGAGCCCGGAATATCCAACCGTAGGCTTCCAGGGTGTCCATTCCCTCCTGGAGTCGGGCACCGCCAGAGTCATTCATACCTAGAAATGGCCATCCCTTCTCCTTGGCG
>JAUWZG010000007.1 GCA_030615425.1 Dehalococcoidia bacterium | reverse complement strand
CCCGGCGACGCTTTGTATGGCTAGCTCTGCCGGTTGGGGCTCGTATCCAATCTGCCCATTCCCGGTAATGAGCTCCAGTTCATGCCCTTCAGCTTTGAGCTGATAATATGCCAGTAACACGGCGACTGTTCGAGAGCCGGCACCCATAAGGATGTTTCTGTGTTTGGCTTTCAGCATACTCCTGGTTATCTCCCTGGACGCCACAATCAGCATCATTTCTTCGGAGCCATATTCTGGCTCCGGTTCGGGAGCGGATGTTACTGGAAAATCATGGTGCTCGGCGCCCTCAATAGTTATCTGCTTAAGGGCCTTTACCCTCTGGCTACCCAATTTATTTAGGTAATCTTTCGGCGTGGCGCAATCTATTACCCACTCCTTTATCCAGGCATCAAGTTTGTTGCTATCGGAAAATGCCCGGCGCAGGTCTTCTAGAAACTTCGTATCGGCTTCGTAGGCGTTAAAGCTGCTTATCCCCGGGTTAGCTAGCGAAAAGGGGTGAAGCCCTAACGGCGCTACCGACACCACCCTGACGATATGGCCGGGTATTTTTACCAGGGCGGCATATTTCTTTATAAAATCAGCGGGCACAATCTTCTCGACGGTAACCAGCACCCCGTTAATGCTGGCCAGGGGTCCCCAGAGGTCATCGCCATAGGGGATAGGTAAAATGGTATTACCCTGTTCATCGGCAACGCACCCGTGAACTATGGAGATATCAGGGCTAATGGCTTTCACTACGCCTGTCTTTGCTCCACCCCCGAAGGGGTTATCAATTTCCTGAAAGGACTCTTTGTTATCCAGTGCCATACTGCTCCGGGCGATAGAACGAGTCGGCATGAAGCTAACGCCCAGCGCTCCCGCCATAAGCCCCTGCTGGAGGGAGCAGAGAGACCAGTTTTCCAGTTCAATGCTCTTTTCTGCCCAGACTTTCTGCATTATCTTGCTGGGGCGTCCTGAAGTCGATATGTCGGCGCAGGCGGAGAAAATCAGCTTCTTAACCAGGTTGCAGTGGAGGAGGTTTAGCGCATGACCTGACAGTGTGCTTTGAATGAGCACGAAATTGGGGGTGGTACCATAGTATTGTCGGATAATCTCACAAATTGCGGCGCTGGGTCCTCCTATGCCGCCGGCAAGATGTAATTTCATTCCCGGTTTCACGTGGCGTCTAACCGCTTCCTTGAGGGGCAAAAGCTTGCTTTCAGGCTCCCGGTTATAGCCGGTAACGTCACTCATGTTCATAATTATAGCACAGCCGAGCGCGGTACCCACATTAGAAGGTTGTTCACCTCTAGAGGCAATTTGTAAGAGCCCATAAAATGGATTACAATATTGAAACGACCAGTTGCTGACTAAAAATCGTTTGTTCTTGAAATTATACCATATCTGCGGAGGATGCCAATGAAATACAAGAATATTATCTATGAGAAGAGTGATTATATCGCCCGCGTAACCTTGAACCGTCCCAAAACATTGAATGCCATGTGTCCGGAACTCAACGACGAAATAAGCAAAGCGATAAATGAAGTCAACGAGGATGATGATGTCAAGGTAGTAATTTTTAAAGGAGCCGGCCGTGCTCTTAGCGCTGGGGCAGACTTGAGCCAGGTTGGTTTCGTTTATGGTTGGAAGGAGCCAAAGCCTGGAGAGAAAGGACGTCGCCCCAGTCAGAGGGTGCGATTGCACTTTGATAGGCGCACCTTCTGGGAACAGTCTCAGGAGCTATTACTGTGCCACAAGTTGACTATAGCCCAGGTGCATGGTTACCTTCTCGGTGCCGCGTTAGACCTGTTTCTTAATTGCGACCTCATTATAGCTTCTGAAGACTGTAAGCTCGGTCATGTCGAGGAGAGGCTCGGTTTAGCCGGCAACACTATCTCACCAATTCTGGTACTGCGGTGTGGGTTGACACGAGCCCTGGAGCTTTGTATTACCGGTAAAATGATTGATGGGAAGGAAGCCAGTCAGATCGGGCTGGTAAACAGGGCCGTCCCTGCCGATAAGCTGGAAGCCGAGGTTAATGAACTCGCCGAAGGATTAGCCCGCTTCCCTCGTGATGGTATTGCCATTGGTAAGACGTCACGGCATTTCCTCTACGACATTATGGGGGTAACCCAGGGTTTGACCCATGCTTATATGATGCATACCATGGGAACAAACATAAGCTTTGAGCCGGACGAGTTTAATTTCTTCAAGGAGAGAAGGGACAAGGGGGTGAAGAAGGCGGCTCACGAGAAGCAGGATTTCTATAAGTCGCTGGATAAGTAAGCCGGAATAATACGTCTGTTCATCCGCCGGCAATGGGGACAAGCAGGGCAATACGGTCGCCGCTCTGAAGTTGAAGGTCCATGTCGTCATAGTAAAAGCGCCCGTTGACATTGAACTTGTAATGCTCCACCAGCTGGTCTCCCCCGGCACGAATAGCCGTCCCCTCAAGCGCCGGGATTTTATCTTTGAGCGCGGCAACAACATCTCTGAGAGTTGCCCCATCATTTAACTCGACCTCCACCTCCCGCAGCTCGGTTATCTCGTTCGGTAGCCCGAACATCTGCACAACGCATCTAAACATAGCCTGATGCTCCCATTTCTGCTGATTAATACTATTTAGGCGGCCAGAGCTCACGGGCTATATCATCTAGGCCCAATTCCAACAGCTTTCTCTTGCTTGGTTTGGTTGTTTCCCGGTCCCAATCAAGGGCGCCAAGGTTCCAATAGGCTTGAGCCTCGATATCTGACGATACCCCAGCCAGCGGACCTTCTTTCTGAGGAGGGCGACCGATTATTCTGCCGTGTACCTTGAGTTCCAGAGGATTGATACCTTCGCGAAGGGTAAAGACGTGCCTTATATTGGCAATCCTCTCGCCGCACCTGAGCAGCTCATCCAGGGAACGGTCCCAACCGGTCACGGCGCTCATGAATCCCACTAGGTACTTGTTGGGGTCAGCCACCGCGAGGTTACTATGCAGGCAAAGTCCGGTAGCATTAACCACATAACCCTGGAATTGAGAGGGTCCAAAACCAGTGGTGTGTCGGCCAGGGGTAGCATCCATCTGGTACCTGGCGGCTGCCGGTATACCGGCAAAGGGCGGGAAATCAAATCGGGGGTCGTGCATCCCCAGCTCCTGCCCCCCGATATGTACTGCATATTCCTCGGCTCCCTTTCCGATTCTCTCGGCGGCTACCTTTACCCCGTCGGCGAGGACATCACCGAAGCCCTCCCGCCGGGCAATCTTCTCGAGCATGGCAATCATAGCCTGATGATTACCCCAGGTTAGCTCAATCCCGTCGGTATCCGCCTTGGTAATAAGACCATGCTCATAACATTCCATGGCAAAGGCGATGATAGTACCGGTGGAGATAGTATCCAGTCCATAGCTGTCGCAGATGTAGCCCGCCATGGCTATTGCTTCGCTATTGTTGTTGAGGCATATCGCTCCGAAGGCGGCCTGGGTTTCATATTCCGCTCGGTGAATGCCAGCCGGGTACTTATACTCGCCGGCTCCCTCTTTTAGTCTGCCTTTGCAAGCCGCCGGACAACGCCAGCAGCCTGTTCTACTTTCCACGTTGGCATTTACCACATCTTTATGCAAAGCTGAGACATCGGGTAAGTCAATGACGCCAATGCCGCCCCAGTTTTTAACCGGTGTATCACCGCTGTGGGCCGACTCGGCGGTGTGTCCACTGGTGCCATACTTGTGGAAATCCTCAAAGAATTCTAAAGCCTTCATATCGGCTACATGCTTCCGTCTCAACCTATCGGCCGCCTCGATATCGGCTATGGGAACCTTCCGGTCTCCCTTTACTACCACTGCCTTGAGCTTTTTGGAGCCCATTACTGCACCCAGCCCCGAGCGCCCAGCCGCATCTACTCTATTGTTCATAAGGCAGGCAACAAGAGAGAGTTTCTCCCCGGCCGGACCGATGCTGACAACCTTAACCGCTTTACCGTGTTCAGCCTGCAGCATATCATCAGTTTCAAAGGTAACTTTTCCCCAGAGGTGAGTCGCCGCTCTTAACTGGGCTTTGCCATTGTCAATAGAGAGGTAAACTGGCTTTTCGGAAATGCCGGTAAAAAATACACCATCATAGCCGGCGAACCTAAGGTTAGGGCCGAAATCTCCGCCGCAATTGGCATCTCCCCACCCGCCAGTGAGTGGCGATTTCGCTACAGCTACATATCGACAACCAAAAGGTGCCGGAGTACCGGTGAGCGGGCCGGTAACCAGGCCAAGCGTATTCTCCGGTCCCAGCGGGTCCACCCTACCCTTCTGGTGGCTATAAATAACCCTAGCCCCAATGCCATAGCCTCCGATGAAATCTCGATAGAGGCTCTCGTCAGGCGTTTCCTCTTTTATCCCCCCTGTGGAAAGATTCACGAATAATAGCTTTCCCATATACCCAGCAGTCACTTCTTGAGTCCTTTCTCCGTTAATTTCTCAGCATACTAGCATTATACTCGTTTCTAGCCTGATATCAAGATAGAACGACGTTGCATCGTTAATTCCAAGTTCTATGCCTTAACAACGGCTTGGAATGCATGAAATTGGGCGGCATAAATGAAGAGACCATGGGGGCACAAGTGATAGGCTAATCTAAATAGGCGTGATTGCACCTTCTACCGCTTCCCTTGAGGATTTGACTCCTGTTAAAAAGAGGGAGTAGGATAACCAGGGGAATTTCCTCCAACTATGGTAAGCAACCGCTTTAGGAAACTGCTTAAACGATTAATCTAAAGAGGGAGGATACACACATGACTACCTGGCACGAATATATTCAAAGTAAGGCTTCTCTTCCTGAGTGGCCATACCCCATACGCTATGACAAGGTGAACGAAATTACTTCGGATGTCCTTATTCTTGGTGGCGGTGTTGCTGGATGCCGCGCCGCCATAAGCGCCGCTAAGAATGGAGCCAAGACCGTCGTCGCGGAAAGAGGCATGGCTAAGAGGAGTGGCGCTGGGGGTGCCGGAGTCGACCACTGGCATGGCGCCTGCACCAACCCCTGCTCCAAGGTTACCCCGGAAATGTATACCCAGGCGGTATTTGACAGCGCCTACGGGTACACCAGCATACCTGTTCGCTATATTTCGACTAAGGAAGGCTGGGATACTCTGCTTGAATGTGAGCAGATGGGGGTGCAGATTAGGGATATTGACGATGAATTCAAGGGGGCTGACTTCAGAGATGAAGAGACCAAGTTGATGTTTGCCTACGACTATGAGAATAGGCACATTATACGCGTCTGGGGATATAACATCAAACCCTGTCTCTATAACGAGATGAAGCGGTTAGGTGTGGAAATTTATAATAGAATCGTCATAACCAGCCTGCTCACCGAAGGGGGTAAACAGGGAGCCCGGGTTGTTGGGGCGACCGGAGTTAATACCAGAACCGGTGAGTTCTACGTTTTCAAATCGAAAGCCACCATAATCGCCACTGGCGGTGCCGGTCGTCTGTGGTTATTCGCTCCGGAACTAACCGCGTCAAGCTCTATGGGTGACCTCAATAATGCCGGTGTCGGTCATGCTATAGGTTGGAACGCCGGCGCTGAGCTTGCTTGCATGGAGCAGACCGGTCCTGGCGTGCTGAGCGGCTTTGGCTACGCACCCTACAGCATGGCTAATACCAGCAATACCTATCATGGCACTCCAATAGTAGATGCTAACGGTAAAGAGGTACCCTGGGTTGATGTGTTCGGTAGGCAGTTAAAAACACAGCAGGAGCGGTTTCTGCCATCTCCGGGGCAGAAATTCCAGCTGGGCATAGGGATAGGGCTTTATTACTACCTGGACGAATACCGTTTGAATGATCTTGTACGAGACCTGCCCGAACGTATACTCAAGGGAGAATTTACTCTGCCACTATACGCCGACCTGACACGAATGCCGGAATCAGAGCGGAGAGCGATATTCGGTATGATGGTCGGCAACGAAGGTAAGACCCGTATACCAATATATGATACCTTCACCAAGGCCGGGTTTGACCCTGATAAAGACATGCTCCAGGCACCGGTGATGCCTCCTGAGGCGTACTGGATCTCGAATTTCTGGTCGGGAATATCACCACCACAAGTGCGAGGGTTAGCTGGGGGTGGCTTCCTGGTTGACTGGGATTTGAGGACCTCTCTGGAAGGGCTATATGCCGCCGGTGGTGCCCCTCTCTTTGGTGGTGGTTGCCATGGTGAAGCACATACCACCGGCAGATATGCCGGCAGAAAGGCAGTCGCCTATGCCAAGACGGCACCCGAGCCAGTGGTAAACCGCAAGCAGGTAGAAGCGGAAAGGACTCGTGCCTATGCTCCTTTGAAGCAAGACAATGATGGTATCGGCTGGAAAGAAATAAATTACGCTATCTGCCGGGTTATGCAGGACTACTGCGGTAAGTATAAGAATGAAATAACACTCAATTTGGGTTTGAGGCTGCTCAAAGAGCTGAAGGAAACGGAAGGAGCTAAAGCTTTCGCCTCCAATCCTCATGAACTGGGGCGTTTGCTGGAATGCTTCTCGCTTATTACGGTCGGCGAGATGACCATGAACGCCTCTCTGGCACGGAAGGCAAGCAGCGTCTATCTGGATTTTTACAGGCTTGATTATCCCGAACTTGACCCGCCCGAGTGGCAAAAGTTGCTTCCCATCAGACTGGAGGATAACAAGGTTGAGGTCAGGGATCTGCCATTTGACCATCACCTCAAACCGCCATATGCCCCTACTTATGAGGAGAATTATGAGCGGCACAGTGGTCTTTGAATTACAGATTTGAAAGGAGATATAATCAAATGAGTGATAAGGTTTATATGGTACCCAATCCGCCAACACCGAACAAGGTGGTGGAGTTCAATCCTGATATTTGCCACGGATGCAACCTCTGTGTTGAGGTATGCCCGACGGATGTTATGATGCCGAATCCAGAGAAGAAGAAACCCCCCATAGTCCTTTATGCCGAAGAATGCTGGTATTGTGGTGGCTGCGTTGAAGAGTGTCCTCGGCCGGGAGCCATTAAGATGGTCTTTCCGACCAGTCAGAACATATCGGTCAACTGGAAGCGTAAAGATACGGGGGAGGACTTCCGCCTCGGCATGAAGAACCCGCCACCTCCAAATACCAGACCGCCGTCAGGATGAGATATGAAGGGGCTGTAATCTGTCCCCGAAAACTGATATGCTACAACACAAGAACAATTGCACAAAAGCTTGGTCTGTTACCTCCAAGAGCCAAATCCTTTCCAAAAAGTTGCCCAAAGAACTATGCATAACTACTTGACTTTTGGTATTACCTAAATTATGATTAATTTGTGAGCGCTAAGATTGGCAGGCCAAAGACAGGTAGAAAGCCGAACTTCAGTATCAGGATAGATCCTAATGCCCTTCAGCAGGCAAGGGAAGCTGCTGTTATGCAAAAGAAAACTCTAGGACAGTGGCTTGAAGAGGCGATAACAGAGAAGATTCAAAGGGAACAAAAAGGGAAGTGAATCAGAAAAGGAGGTAAAAGGATGAAACAAAGGGCACCTGCTTTACCAGATTCCGCTACCTTCCAGCAGCTTTGGGACGCCCTTGGCTCGAAGCTGATTGAAACCGCACAGGGGCACCTGCTTTACACGCAGGGGGTCAGAGGTTCGAGTCCTCTACCGCCCACCACTCCCATCCCACCGGAGTTTACTTCACGAATCGCTCAATGTCCTTTACCAGCCACTCCAGACCCAGCTGCTTTAGCTTCTCTGTTGAGGGTATGCCCTGGCGGGTATAGCCAAGGGCATCATAATACTCGTCGAGGAGCGTATCCAGCTTTCTGAACACCTGCCCCGTAGCCGGGCCGGCATTCTTTAATGGTTCGGTTTGCATCCTCTTGGGTAGGGTGTCATCCTTCCGGCTGAATCCCTCGCGCACATTAAAGGAACGCTCCAGGCAAAGAATCCTCTCCCCTATCAGGTCTAAATAGGCTGGGTCGCCGAACTCTTTAAAGCCGGTAGCCGCTACCAGTAAGTCGCTGCGTGACTGGGGGGTAAAGCCGGTGACAGGACCAAAGCTGCATTGAATGACCGCATCCTGCGTTGCCTGCGATATCTCGGCTTGAGCAGCGTCTTTCCCCTTATCCTCCTCGGTCAACTTGTCCTTCTTTCCGGAAAGCTCATCCCGGGGGCGGCCGTACATGTGGCTGGCGCCTATGTTGGCGGTGGCCAGGATTAGCCCGTAGCCCTTGACGGCTCGGGGCTCGTAGGCGGGAAGCTCAAGTCCCTTGACCTGCATGGCGTAGTCCTCGGCACCCTTGCCGATTTGCTCGGCGGCTCGTTTGGTGCCCTCACCGAGCAACTCGCCAAACCCCTGGCGATTGCCGATTTTCTCCACCAGCTTCATCATGGCGCCGTGGTCACCCCACTTGAGCTCTAGCCCGTCGGTATCTTTCTTACTAATGATTCCTCTCTGGAACAGCTCGTAGGCAAAGCCGATGGCATTACCGGCGCTGACGGTATCCACGCCCAGCTTGTCGCAGAGAGAGTCGGCGGCTATTAGCGAGGCTATATCGGTATTAGCCAGATTGCCCCCCAGAGACCAGATGGTCTCATAATCAGGACCTTCGCTGACGGCACCGGCATATGGACCTTCGGTTACCTCACGCACCTGACCGCACTTGGTCATGCAGCCATAGCAACCATCATTCTTGGTCTTTATCCTGGCGAGTTCTTCATCGCCTATCTTCTCCACACCCTCAAGGTGCCCCTCCTGGAAATTCTTTACCGGGAATATGCCCACCTTCTCGAAGCCCAGCGTCAGGTACGAGGTGCCAAAGTCGCTCATCCTGATTCGGCCGGGGCTGGTTTTTAAGTCCGCAATCTGCTCTCTTGCCAGCTTTTTGAACTGCGCGGCATCATACAGGCTTAAGGGGCCTGAAGAGTTCACCGAAATCGCCTTCAGCTTCTTGGCTCCCATTACCGTACCCACGCCAGTACGCCCGCCACAGCGGCGGTCGCTAATAACGATGGCATAGCGGACAAGCTTCTCTCCCGCCGGCCCAATACAGGCGACCTGAGTTGATTTGCCATGCTTCTGCCGCAGTCTGACATGCGTCTCTTGGGTATCCAGCCCCCAGAGCCCGTCCGCATCCAGAATATGAACTCCATCCTGGTCAATATGTACATATGTTGGCTTCTCGGCTTCACCTTCCACAATGATTCCATCGAAGCCGGCAAACTTGAGGTAGGCACCAAAGTTGCCGCCCATGACCGATTTGGCTATGGTTCCAGTGAGAGGGCTCTTGGTTACCAGCACCATTCTGGAAACAGACATCGCCGTAGTAGCACCAAGGGGTCCCATCATGAACAGCAGCTTGTTATCCGGCCCCAGGGGCTCTACCCCGGGCTTAAGCTCATCGTAGAGGTATCTAGCAGCAAGGCCCCGCCCACCGAGAAAATCCTTCATCCATTGCTCAGGTATATCCTCGATGTGGCTTTCGCGGTTGCTCAGATTAATACGCAAAAGTTTGCCAGTATAACTACGCATTTTCCCCTCCAAAGTTAATATTAGCCCGGTGGGTACTAACCACCCATAAGAAAGTTCAGGATAACAATCTCGTCGTTGTCCTGCACCGGGGTATCCAGCTCTACGGGATTAAGACCATCGGAATTCAGATAAATACCAAAGATACGCAGTAGTCTCCCCTGCCTGTCGAATAGATATTCTTTGATGCCGGGAAATTGTGTCTCAAGGCTCTCGAGGCATTCACCGATGGTACTCCCGGTTACCTCACAGGTCTCAACGCCACGGCTAAACTCTTGCAGAATAGGTGGCAGCTTAACTCTGACGCTCATCTTTAGTTTATTTTACCCGGAAGACAAGCCCCTCAGTAGCATCAACCCGCAGTTTTTCGCCTTCCTTGATAACCATTGTGCCGTTGCCGGTGTTTGATACCAAGGGGATGTCATATTCTCGGCAGTGAATGCAGGCATGGCTTAAGGAGCCGCCACCGTTAGTCACTATTGCCTTAGCCATCGGCAGCACCGGCGTCCATCCCGAAGACATAGACGGGCAGACCAGGATATCACCTGGCTGCACGGTAAAAACATCCTCGTTGGCTACTACTAGGTGTGCTCTACCCTCGGTAGTGCCCGCAGGACTACCGCAGTTGCCAAACAAGATAGCGCCGGTTTCTGGCCTGGGGGTAGCGTGCTCTCCAGTCACAACCTTGGAGACTATGGCATCGTGAACCGATGCCATATGCTTGTTTATGGCTTCCGGTGTTAGCGGTTCCTTGGAAACGATAGGCGGGCGCGTCCGAAATTCCTTCTGTGCCGTCCAGGTCTTGCGGCGTTCCTCAACCAGGTCCTTGACCTCGTATGAGTCGGGATAGTTAATGAATAGCTCCAGCTCGTCGGGGATGAAGAAGAACATGTCATCGGGCTGTTCGATAGTGCCGAATTTCACCAGCCTCTCGCCAATCTTCCTCACCAGGTAACGGAAAGTGGTTAAGCACCCCTGTTCCCAGGCTACGTCATGACTTTCATTGAAAGAGCTTGTCCTTTGACTAACGCTAAGGAGTATCAGGAACCAGTCCATGTCGGGGTATTTGGCCGCCTTCACCTTGTCGATGAGCTCACGGGTTAGTTGTTCTCGCTCCTTGACCAGGCGAGGCCTGATATTATCAAGAGGGAAGGGGGCATTAATGTCTTTTGATAACGAGAAGTATTGCTGAACGTGAGCGATAGCCGGCGTGGGGTCTTCCCACCATGAGGGCACAATGAACTCCATCATCCGCGGCGACCGCCATCCATAGCCCTTGACCAGTAGAAAATCGTTGAGGTCTTTCTCCAGCCACTCCTTGCCCGCCGCCGTCTTTTTTAAGGCCGGAATGACATCGGAGGCGGCATTCTTGGTGAAGACATCGTCAATCTTGAGCTCAATAGCGCGGCTGCGCAGTCCCCAGAGCGCCTTATCCTGGACAAAGAGGTCATTGTCATAGCCGCGTATTATTTTATGCCAGGTCGGGGAAAACTCCTTTATCCCAGCGTATTCCTCAGCAATCTCGGTGCACTGCCAGTAGGCATTATACATGGGAAACATTATGTAGAAATGAGTTTCCCAAAACCGGTAGAGAAGCTGTATCCCCTCTCTGAATAGCTTATATAACTCGTACTGGGTTGCCTTTTCGTAGTCAAAAGTCCTGAATTTATTACACCAATCTATGAGTTCCTTCTCCATCTCGTTATAAAGCTTGTCCCACACCGGAGCGTACTCTTCCAGTATGAACTTCTTAAAATTCCTCTCCCTTTGCTTAATCTCAGCCTCGTCGCTAATCCTGAAGGCACCAGCCAGGGCGCACCCGTCTATATTGCGAACCTCGCTTCCCCTGATGGTGGGTATCCATGTCTCATTGACGCCATATATGAGACCGTGAGCTAAGGGATAATTCCAGTGCCAGCCAAACAGCGGGGTCCACGCCGGGTAGCTGTGGGAAAAGTTCATGAACCACATCGGGTATTTCTTTAGGTCCCTTTGCGGCATGAACTCTCTGACATATAGGTTCCACATCCAGGACATCTTTTTCCCCTCCTTTATCTGTTACTTATACAATACGCTATTATAACATAGCGTCCTTAGTTTGAGGTAGATTATTCACCCCTTCTCTCTAATTCACCCGCCTGGCGCCATCAATGAGCAGTGTTTGACCGCTAACAAAGTCGCTATCATCGCTGGCGAAGAAGATAACAGCACCAACCACATCCTCCGGTCGGCCGAAACGCTTCATAGGGACAGAGCTTGCGTCCATCTTCTCCATATTGACGTAACTTCTGGTTGCTGGAGTATCGATAACACCAGGAACTATCACATTGGCGCAGATGCCATATTGTCCCAGCTCTCCGGCAAGCACCCGGGTGATGCCGATAACGGCGGCTTTAGCCGCAGTGTAGTGAATCAAACCCTTGGTCGGGGCAAAAAATGCCTCGGAAGATACATTGATAATTTTGCCTTTCCCCTGCTTTTTCATCTGGGGAAATACTGCTTTACTGCATATCCAGGTTCCCTTGGCACTCACATCCATCATTTTGTCCCACTCTTCTGGCGAGATCTCGTAAAACGGCTTCCTTGACATCCCATGGTAGTAGCCGGCATTGTTAACCAGAATATCGATTCGCCCGAACTCCTGCGCTGCTTTATCAGCCATGCGCTGGGTATCTGCTTCAGAGGTAACATCGGCTTTTACGGCTATGGCAGCACCACCCTTGGCCTTGATTTCACTGGCTGTTTCCTCTGCCTCCCGCTCTAGGATATCAGCCACCACTACTTTGGCTCCTTCCTCAGCCATTCTCAGGCAGTAAACTTTGCCCAGACCCCTGGCGCCGCCAGTCACTATGGCTACCTTGTTTTCTAATATTCCCATTTAAGCTCCTTGTAACCAAGTATTATACGGCCAGAAAACCTCCATCAATGGGGAGGGCAACACCGGTAATTGCTGAAGCTTTACTTGAGACCAGGAATAACGCCGCATTAGCCACTTCCTCCTCGGTGATGAACCTGCCCAGGGGTATACGCTGCTTATCACTCTTTTCCCACTCCTCGGCGGCAACGCCCATTGCCCGCGCTCTTTGCTTGGAAATAGATGGTCTCATCCCCGTTTGCACCCGCCCCGGACAGAGACAGTTAACCCGGATGTTCTCTTTAGCCAAATCTACCGCCAGTTTTCTGGTTAGCATTATAAGCCCGCTCTTTGCCAGTGAATAGGTCAATGAATACCCGGATTGCTTTAGCCCGGCAACTGAACTGGTGAATAGAATGGCCCCTCCTCCGCTTTTGTGCATTTCAGGAACGGCGAATTTGGCACCGAAGACGCCAGCTTTCAAGTGTACTGTCATCATATTATCATATATTTCTTCGGTGACGTCTTCGATATTATCTGGCCCGACGATGCCAGCGTTATGCCAGAAGATATCTAAACGGCCATAAGTATCAACTGCTTTTTTAATGAGTCGCTCAATATCAGCCACCACCAGCATGTCAGCCGGAACAAAGCTTGCCTCACCACCTTGCTCCCTTATCCGGCTCACCACTTCCTGGCCCCGCTCCCGATTTCGGCCACTAATAATGACCTTGGCACCCTCTTGAGCAAATACAATAGCACCCGCCCTGCCGATGCCTGACGTTGAGCCAGTAATAACTGCCACCTTCCCCTGAAGTAACAACTTTATCTATTTTCCTTTTAGCATCAGCCCCAAGCTAGCTTGAAGCCTCGGCCTCCTCAAGTATAATCTCAGCCGCCATGCGGGCGCTCTTTGCCACCACGGCGGCACACCTCTCCTCATGCTCAGGCAAGCTAAAAAATTCCTCCCGTTGCCTGTCATCCATAAGGTTAAAGCTCCGTCCGAAAAGTTTCTCCTGTACGCCGGGACACATAGTGGTGCCAAACTCCTTTATAAAAGCGTCCCTGAATGCATTTCGCTTCCTTGCGGCAATATCTCTCTTAATTAATACTTGCTTGGAATGGTCTCCCATTGGTGGGTTGAACTTCGTGCCTATAGCCAGTAGACCACAGACATAAGCGCCGCAAGAGCCACTGCTTGAACCGCATCCACCTGACAAGGATAGTGCCGCCGTGACCAGCTCCTCGGGTATAAAGGTGAAGTGTTGGCTCAAGCCGTATATTGTGCTCCGACCGCAGACGTCGTCAATCGACTGTGCCTCTTTAGCCTTCCTCTCAATATCGTCCAGTATTTCTGATTTAGACTTTGCCATTTATTTTAATCCACTATCGGTCTATTTGTTTAGTGCACCCGCCGGGCGCCGTCAACGAGCAGTGTTTGACCGCTTATAAAATCGCTGGCATCGCTGGCAAAGAAGATAACAGCACCAACCACATCCTCGGGCAGGCCGACACGCCCCAGGGGGGTGGCACTCACGTCGAACTTACTAACGTCGCCGACGGTCCAGCTCGCCGGCGTATCGGTGTAACCGGGGGCGACGGCGTTGACGCAGATATTATACTGCCCCAGCTCTCCGGCAAGTACCCGGGTGATACCGATAACCGCCGCTTTGGAAGTAACGTAGTGAATCATACCCTTAGTCGGTGAGAAGGCTACCTCGGAAGAGAGGTTGATAATTTTGCCCTTATTCTGTTTTTTCATCTGGGGGAATACGGCTCTGGCGCATAGCCAGGCTCCCTTGGCACCTACATCCAGCGCCCGGTCCCAGTCCTCCGGCGAAACCTCATAGAAGGGCTGCCTGCCCACGCCGTAGTAGAAGGCGGCATTATTGACCAGAATATCAATCCGGCCAAATTTCTCTATTGCCTTCTCCGCCATAAGCTTGGTGCTTTCCTCGCTGGTAACATCAACCTCTACAGTCAGCCCGCCTTTACTTTCTATCTCCTTAGCTGCCTGCTTGGCCTCATCGGTATCAAGGCGGTGGGCAGCCATTACTACCTTAGCTCCTTCTTTAGCCAGGCCAAAACAAAAAGCTTTGCCCAAGCCCTTGGCGCCACCGGTTACAATAGCTACCTTTCCGTCTAACCTGCCCATATTTCCTCCTTAGTTTCTTAGTAAGGGCGCTCTGCCCCCACAGCCTGATTTTATCAATAACACCGGGGTGTGCAGATTGCAATATTCTCTATGATAGCATAGATAGCTCAGATATTGCTAACTGAAGCCGATGTCCCGATACCCCCTCCCTTTCGGGCTTTATTTCTTAGCTTGCTTCTGGCGCTGGCGATAACTTTCAGTATAGCGTCTAGCGTATTTATCGTGAGTCAGGATTAAATCGGCGGCCAGGACTGCTGGACGCACCTTATTCACATCGACAATAACGCAGGTCACACCGGCGGCAATAGCCATAGCCACGAAGGCGTTATTAAGCAGCTCACGGTCGGGCAGGCCAAAGGAGATATTGCTAACGGCTAGCGTCAGGTTCACCCCCAGTTCCTTCTTAATCTGGCGGGCGGCCTCTATTGTTGCCGTCCCGGCGGTCATATCGGCGCCCACCGCCAGACTCAGGCAGTCAATGATGATGTCATCACGAGGGATACCTGCCGCCTCAGCCCGCTCCACTATTTTGCTGGCGATGGCTAACCGCCGCTTGGAGTCGTGGGGAATACCTTCATCATCCTGCACCAGCCCGACGACGGCGGTGCCGTATCCTTTGACCAGGGGTAGAACCTTAGCCAGGGATTGTTCCTCACCACTGACCGAGTTAATGAGTGGCTTACCCTTGTAGACTTTAAGAGCTGCCTCCAGTGCCTCCGGGCTGGTGCTGTCAAGGCAAAGAGGTATATCTACGGTGTCCATCACCGCCTGCACTGCCTTAGGCAGCAAGGCTACCTCGTCGACACCGAATATGTTCACGTTAACATCTAGGATATCGGCGCCAGCCTCAGCTTGAGCCTGAGCTTCCTTACGGACAATATCCAGGTTCCCCGCCTTCAGCGCCTCACCCAGTTTCTTCTTACCCGAAGGGTTAATACGCTCACCAATAAGCACTGTTGGCTGCCCGTCACTGATTATTACTTCTTTGGTAGCGCTTGATATCTTGGTTTCCATCACTTAAATCTCCTCTCTCTTGCCTTGCCTCAGCCGGTACCTGCCCAGATAGCTTGCCTGAACAAAGGTCTGATTAAAGCTGGGAACATTAGCCAGTTCAATATAGCGGACTCTAGAGACTATTTTCTGTGCCTCGCCTCTCTTACTACTGGAGATTAGAGCCAGCCTGGCTCCGGTGCCGGCGGCGTTGCCTACCTGCTGGAAGCGGTCTAGAGGTAGCGATGGTAACATACCGACAGCTATGGCGTTGGCAACATCAATGTAGCTGCCGAAAGCCCCGGCAATGAGCACCTTCTGTATCTCCTCTTCACCGTGACCGTGCGTTTCCAGGAGCACCTGGATGCCGGTGCGAATAGCTGCCTTAGCCAGTTGCAATTCCCGCACGTCCTGCTGGGTGATAACGATAGCCCGGCTTGCGCCTCGCTCCTTCTCGCTGACGAGCACGAACTCCAGTTGTTCACCCTCAGAACGCACTCGGGGGTGGTTATGTGTCATCTTGCCACCCTTATCCAGCAACCCCGCCAGGTAGAGCTGAGCCATGGCATCCAGGATGCCTGAGCCACAAATACCAACCGCCGGCGCTCCACCAATGGTCTGGTATTGGATGTCATCATCTACTATCCGTAGCCGTTCTATGGCGCCAGTGGCAGCCGGCATACCGTCCTTGATATGCCACCCTTCAAAGGCGGGGCCGGACGCGCAGGAGGTGGTAACTATCTTACCCTTATCTATTAGAGAGACCTCGGTATTGGTGCCGATGTCTATAGCTACCGTCATACCTCGGCTCTCAGTATCCACTGTAGCCAGCAATACTGCAGTATGGTCGGCGCCGACAAAGCCGGCGATGTTGGGCAGCAGGTGTAGGTAGGCACCGGGAGCAAAGCGCAGCCCCAGGTGGCTAGCCTTAATGTCCAGTGCCCGACTAACCGCCGGGACAAAGGGAGACAGAGCCAGTTGCCTTACCGGCAGACCAGCAAGCAGGTGATGCATGGCGGTATTGCCGACTACTACCGCGTCAACAATTTCCTCGGCTTCAGCACCAGCCTCAGCGCACAGGTCGCTAGCCAGCTGGTTTAGTGCTTCCACAGCCAGCTTCTGCAGCCGCGCCCCTTTACTCGGCGATTTCATAGCATAAGAGATACGGCTTATGATGTCTGCCCCAGAGCTAGCTTGAGGATTGCTAACCCCTTTTGCCGCTAAAGTCTGACCATTGCTGAGGTCAATCAGATAGCCGGATATCTTGGAGGTGCCTAGGTCAATCGCCAACCCCAGCTGGCGGCTGGGCCAGGGTCCAAAGGCGATTACTTCATCAGCGCGAACCGAAGCCCGGCACTGCCAGTCCCAGGAGCGCAACTGGGGCGGTAGCTTACGCAGGGCACTAATATCAATCTGGTTGCAGTGTAAGTGGTGTTGCTGGTTTAACGATTCAAGCAAGCGGCCAGCATCAGCCTGTGGGTCAGCTAGAGACGGCGCTGACAATTTAAGCTGGTAGGCGGTAACAGCTGGCTCAGGGGGGACTGTTACTTCCTGTCCCTCTACCTGGACCCGCTGCAGGGTGGTCAGC
Source organism: Dehalococcoidia bacterium (assembly GCA_030615425.1). The sequence continues at coordinate 5,061 of JAUWZG010000007.1, read as the reverse complement.
GAGTTCGGAGGCAGGCTCAATTTGCCATCGCTGGTGGGATAGGTCTGGCAGGCAAGACGCCAGCCTTCCTTAAGTTGTTGGGATGAAAGGGTCTCCAACTCGTTGGGGGTTGGTTCTGACACAGTTCCACTTAAGACTTGCACCTGGCAGGAGTGGCAATTCCCCTTACCTCCGCACAGGCTAATAATGCCCACACCGAGCCGGTGGGCACAAGCCAAAAGAGACTCATTGGTTCGGCACCGCCCGCTTAAGCCCAGAGGCTCAAAGTTGATTGTATGGGTTTTCATCGTCCTGAATCTATAGAAACGCCAACTATTAGGTCTTTCTCTGTGTCCCTTTCCAGTACTTCTCCCTCAGCTCGCGCTTCAAAATCTTGCCGGCAGGGTTCTTGGGTAGGGAATCAACAAACTCAACCGACTTTGGTGCCTTATAACCGGCTATGTTCTTTTTGCAGAAGGCGATAAGCTCTTCAGCGGTAGTGCTGGCTCCTTTCTTCGTCGCCACTATAGCGTGAACCCTTTCTACCCAGTATGGGTCAGGGACGCCGATGACCGCCGTCTCCAGAACCGCCGGATGGCGGTAGAGAACCTCCTCCGCTTCCCTGGGATAGACGTTCTCCCCACCGGTAATAATCATGTCCTTTTTGCGGTCGGCAATGTAGATATAGCCCTCCTCATCGTAGTAGCCCATATCACCGGTATGAAGCCAGCCGTCAACGAGGTTAGCCTTTGTATCCTCGGGCTTGTGCCAGTATTCAACCATGAGTTGCTTACTCCGCACTATTATCTCGCCCACCTCACCAAGCTCGACATCTTTACCTTTTTCATCCACAATCTTGACCTGCACCCCGATATCCGGCCGACCAGCCGACATGAGCTTCTTCTGTTCCTTCTCGGGTCTGTCCAGCACGTTGTGGTCCTCTTTTGACAGGTGAGAGATGGCGGGGCCACTTTCACTCTGCCCGTACCCCTGGGCAAAAATAGGACCGAAGACCTTCATCCCTTTCTTTAATACCTCTAAAGGCATGGGTGAGGCACCATACCACAGGAACTTTATCGAGCTGATATCATACTTTTTAAGGTCGGGCAGATTAAGCATTGCCGCCAGGTGGGTGGGCACAAAGTCCATATGGGTAGCCCGCTCTCTCTGGATAATCTGTAGCGTTTCTGCGGCGTCAAAGAATTTCACGATAATATTGCACCCCCCGCTGTACAGTGATGCCCGGAAATGGGTATTCCCGGCAATATGGAAGAGAGGCGTTATCTGAACGCGCTTGTGCCCTGGTTGTAGCTCCATATCTATAACTAGGGTCTTGGAGTCTTCTATGAGGCGACGTTGAGTATATAGGGCACCACGGGGCATACCAGTGGTGCCACTGGTATAAATGATGCAGATGGGGTCGTCCTCTTCTACCTGCGCGTCAGGCTCTTCCCCGGGGTATGATTTCAGCAAGTCATCATGAGCTATCATGTCGGGGGCAGAACCCTCAAGACAGATATAATTCTTAACCTTGGGTAAACGCTGCCTTAATGAATTGGCTACTTCTAATAATTCCTGCCCTACAAAAAGGGTGTTGGCTTCCGAATAATTGATGATGTACTCAAGCTCATCCTCTCTCAACCTGGGATTAAAAGGCGAGGCAATGAATCCCCCCTTCATCGATGCCCCATATACCTCTACAAACCCGAGGCAGCTCCAGGATAGCATGCCAAGCACATCCCCTTTCTTCACCCCCATCTTATGCAGGGCATTAATCAGCTTATTTGTTCTGGCATTAAACTCGGAGAAGGTTATCCTGGTATCTCCGTAGACGAAGGCTTCCTGGTCTGGATAGAGGAGCGCATTTCTATAGATTATATCCGCCCAGGTGCCAACGTTATACCGGGATAGTTCCTTCATTAACAGGCGTTCTGCCATAGCTTAATTACCTCCCGTGTCAATGTTAAATGATACTCAGGCTACCGTCAACCCAGACCGCTGGCATAGGAAGCAGAAGCCTTGAAATCTGGCTTGAATTTGAGTATAATCATGCTCAAGTACCGCCCACTTTAAATCCTGGTTAAAGCTAAAACCAATGATTATCCAGTGTGATTTTGATGGCACCATTACCGAAGAGGATGTCAGTTTTATGTTGCTGGATACCTTTGCCCAAGGGGACTGGCGAAAATGGTTCCAGCAGTACCGGGCGAATAAGATATCGGTTGGCGATTTCAATACCAAAGCCTTTGCCATGGTCAAAGTCGGCAGCGAGGAGCTGCTGAAGGCTGCCAGAGATAAGGTTAAGTTGCGTGACGGGCTTCATAACCTGGTAACCTATTGTCAGAGCCGGGGCTTTCGTTTCTTGATTGTGAGTAACGGGCTGGATTTCTATATAAAGTCAATTCTAGAAGAAGTTGGTTTGGGGAATATCGAAGTACATGCTGCCCAGACCCGCTTCCATCCCGGCGGGCTTGAGGTCCAGTATATCGGTCCCGATGGCACCCCCTTAAACAGCGGTTTCAAGAAGGCTTATACCAAATTATTCCTGAAGCAGGGCTACCAGGTGGTATGTGTGGGCAACGGTCCCTCTGATATCTTTCCGGCGTCTCTGGCGCAACACGTCTTCGCCCGCGATGGACTGCTCGACTCCTGCAAGGAGAAGAACCTGGAATGTACGCCCTTTGATGACCTCAATGATGTGGTCAGGGGCTTGGAATTGCTGTAAGCGGCGGAGGTTTTATTCCCCCAATTGTTCTTTAATTTGATGTATCAAGTCCTGAGCGGCTAGTTCACCCTGCGCAATGCAATCCCGGATTCGACGGAAGTTGCCATAGCCTATGTTTGTTAGCTCGGGTTCAATGACTATATCCGCTCCCTCCAGGCTAGACCTGACCAGTGAATAGGTAGCAATATATATAGATTGCAACATCACATGGAACATGCCGGGCTGCTTAGACTCTTTAGCCCGCTGCGTTCTGTCACCCATATCCGGTATCACATTGACGGCAATAATGAAGTCCGCCCCCATTTCCCTGACGGTTTTCACCGGCACCGGGTTGACCAGACCGCCATCGACTAAATATCTATCCTGCCATCTAACCGCCGAGAATATTACCGGGATAGAAATGCTGGCTCTTACCCCTTCCAGCACCGAACCATCATTGATTACCACCTCCTCCCCAGTCCTGATATCAGTCGCCACACAAGCCAGGGGTATGCTTAAATCGCTGAAGTTTATATCACCTATAATTGACTTAAGCAGGTTTTTAATCTTGGTGCCTCCAACGAAACCGCTTCTGGGTAAGGCTAAATCCACCAGGGAAAAGAACTGCTTCCAGCCTATGTTTATCGCCAGGTCTTTTATCTGGCTGGCAGGCTTGCCCTGGGCGTAAAGGGCACCGATGGCAGCCCCGGCACTGGTGCCGGCTATCATATCAACAGGGATGCCTTCCTTTTCCAGGACCTCCAGCACCCCGATATGAGCCAGCCCCCGAGCCGCCCCACCGCCAAGAGCCAAGCCAATCTTTCCTTTTCTCAATCCCACAACTCTTCAATATCTTTTTCCGCCCCGGCTTCCTCTTTGGGGATAAAGTCCTTGTAAGACGCAGCAGAGCCATACTCCCTGGTTCTGACCACTACCGGCACCGGCACGGCATGACCAAAAATGAGTGCCTGCTGTTTGGATTCCAGCTTGGATAATACCGACTTAAATTCGCTCTTATTGATTACACCAGCCAGCACACCATCAACGTCCCGCTCATTGTCCAGCAGGCAGGTCATCTTGGTCCCCATTTGCGACATAACTTCACCGTCAATGCCGCTGGGTCGTTGGTCAATCACCAGCAGGGTAACATTGTATTTGCGCATCTCGCGGGCGATGGTGCCAAAGATGGTCTGGCTGGACACCTCGGGGTTGAGGAAGCGGTGTGCCTCCTCAATGGTTATCACCAGGGGACGTGGTGGGGCGGTATCCTCGCCCATGGCTTTCTCCGTCGCTTCCCGGTACCTGGCATGGATGCGACGGGTTAGCAGGTTAGCCACCAGGATGTAGGCAGCGATATCGGTGTATCTGCCGAATTCCAGAATAACGTTTGTCCCCCCGTCGAGATATTCCAGGATGCGCTTGACTGTGTTTTCCGGGGCATGGGGTAACAGGAAGGGGAGCCGCCTGATGGTTTCCAGACCTCGTTGAAGATTCAGAAGGGTGCTCTCATGTATATTCAAACCTTCTGGCAATTCCTCAGTGTTTTTCAGGTTAAGAGTATCCTGTATCCAGCTCTTGCCAAATCTTCTGGATAGCTGGTAGACAGCTTCAACGGCAAGCTCGGTGAGGTTCAAGGTCTGGCGCAATAGGGCAATGTCCTCAGGCTCAATCTCGTCATAACCTATCCTGACCACAAAGTCGGTGCTCACCCGTCGGCGTCTTGAGCCTTCCTCGTCAAGGGTAAACACCGCCACCCTGGAAGGGAAAAGCTGCTTTAGGGCTTTAACCTTCCGTCCCCGCTCGTCCCGGCTTTCCCAGCCATACTCACTATGCATATCGAAGACCAGGTTTACTGCCGTCCCTTTCTGAAGTATGCCAATGAGGAGTAACCTGGCGAGGAAGGTCTTGCCGGTGCCGCTCTTGCCGAAGACGCCGTTGGAACGCTTGACCAGCTCCTCCAGGTCGAGGCAGACCTTGGTCTCCATATCCAGCGGAGTGCCGATGAAGAACCTCTTTTCGTCCTCAGTGCCAAAGACCAGCTCCACATCCTCCTGGGTGGCTAGCTTTACCACTGAGAAGTGGCTGGGCACGGTCTTCACTGGTTGGGGTCCCTCAAGCATGGCGGCAGCATCGCCGCCAATAACCAGGCTGGGGGAGACATGAAGCGTGCCGAAGGTGCTGGTTCCAGCCAGTACTTCAGCGATAAAGGGGTCGGCGGTATCGGGGGGAGTAACGGTTAATTTTTGGTCTATCACCCCCAGGCTGACATCGGTTATCATGCCGAAGAAGCGCCGTTTTTCTCCCTCAATAGTGACAAACCGCCCCACCGCCATATCCTCAATAGAGGCTGAGCTATCCAGCTTGACCTCCACCCCCTT
>JAUWZG010000033.1 GCA_030615425.1 Dehalococcoidia bacterium | reverse complement strand
CGGCGACCGTGTCTTCAATTGTCAGATGAATGTCGGGGAAAGCGGTGCGCATCATGGTCATGTATTGCCTGAAGCCCTCTGGGCCTTTAAAATCCGGCAAGCCAGGTTGATGCCCGATGTAGTTGGCGTCAACAAGCTCGTTCGCTAACGACAGGTCTCCCTTGTTGAGTACCTCTTCGACAGCACGGCGGGCATTTTCTTTGTTCTCTTCTGTTGACATGGTATTTCCTCCCTTCTTTTTAAGATTTCATTAGCACAGTGTAAACCAATTAAATGATACTTTGATTCCTGCTGTTCAATAGGCATTACCTCCTTTTAATTATCTACATAGCCCAAAGCAAAAAGGGCACCAGCCACCGCACTTGTTTAGCGGTTCCAGTGCCCTTGCATCATCCCATCAGCCCCTCACTCAATTTCTTTATTAAGGTTAGTTCACATGTTGGAACTTGAGTGTAATTCACTTATGAAGTGTTGTCAATACCCCAAAATACCATAAACCCTTGTGCCTGCGGAATGTAGTTGCGGCTTTGGAGCCTGTGATTAAAATAGAGAGGCTATAAAAAATCCAGTCATAATCAAGATAAAGATTACCTTTATCAAAGCACTTACTATAAAACCTATAAGTGTACCAGCTGCTGCCTTGAGAGCGCCTTTTACCTGCCTTTTTGCCATCCATTCAAAAAGGAAAGCCCCAATAAAGGGGCCTAGAATTATCCCCCAGAAACCGAATATAATTATGCCCACTATTAGTCCCAGAAAAGCACCCAAGATGCCGTATTTACTCGCTTGATATTTTTTGGCGCCCAACATTGGGGCGAAAAAATCTAGCACCATTATTATCGCCGTAAGAACAGAAAATATAACTATTGTGGTGATTGAAATCCTCTCAAAACCAGTGCCTATGGCATAGATAAAAAAGCCAAGCCAGGCCAGGGGAATTCCAGGCAAAATTGGTGCAAATACACCAATTAACCCGACCAGTATTAAGATTGAACAAATAACGGCATATAGTACAGTTTCCATTGTGATAAATATTATCACACTTCAAGTAGTTATACACAGTTGACAAATTGTTTTTCTTATGGTAAAGTCAACCCGAAGTAAGCTGGGTTACATATATAATGTTAGATAATATTGTCTCCCCAGGTTTATATTACACGGACTTCATATTTACAGGGCGCACCAAGTGCGCTTGGGGGGACAATGTTTTGAAAATTTAAGAGTATAACCACAAATAGATTAAAAGTTTAAAGATACCCTCCCAAGCGGAGGGAATTTTATTTATTAAGAACAATAAAATGTCTAGAAGGGGAAACAAGAAGATGGCTGGACCTTTAGATGGCGTCAGGGTAGTGGAAATAACCATGTTTCAGCAAGGGCCTGTTTGCGGGACAAAGCTGGGGGATTTGGGTGCTGATGTAATTAAGGTGGAGCCTCCAGATGGAGACCCGGGGCGGGGATTCATGAGAATTATCGGGACCATGGTCGGCTTGAAGGGGCGAAATTACTACTTTGAGCAGCATAACCGTAATAAGAGGAGCATTGCTCTGGATTTGAAGCAGAAAAGGGGAATGGAGATATTTTTAAAGCTGATAGATAAGGCTGATGTCTTTATGACTAACATGAGTATAGAAGCCCCACAGAAGATGGGCATTGGTCCTGAGGCGCTGCTAAAGAGGAATCCACGGCTTATTTACGCTCAGGCCTCTGGTTGGGGGAGGAAGGGCCCTGACGCTAACGAGCTTTCCTTTGACTATACCGGCATTGGTCGGGCGGGATTTATGATGTCCAGCGGTGAGCGGGGTACCCCCCCAGCCCAGGTCTTGCCCGGGCTTGGCGATGAAGTTGGGGGGATGGTCTGCGCCTGGGCGGTGTGTGCTGCCCTCTATGCCCGAGAGAAGACGGGAAAGGGGCAACTGGTGGACACCTCCTTAATGGGCAGCCTGATATGCATGGAGAGCCTTGTCTTATCCGCCCCGGCTATTCTGGGCCAGGAATTCCCTAGGGAGATTAGGGCTCAAGCCGGTAACCCTATCTATAACCACTATAGAGCTAAAGATGACAAGTGGTTCATTCTGGCTCACCTCCAGCCGGACCGATATTGGCCTAATGCCTGTCGGGCTCTGGGTATGCCCGAGCTGGAGAATGACCCCCGGTTCAATAGTATAGAAGCCAGGGGAGAAAATGCCAAAGAGCTTATCGCTATTATGGATAAGAAGTTTGCCACCAAGACCAGAGACCAGTGGTTTGAGATTTTTAAGAAGGAGGGTCTGATTCATAGTCCCATCCAGACGCCCACCGAGGTGCTTAATGACCCCCAGTCTTTAGCCAATAACTATGTTACCTGGTTCGACCATCCGGTTTTGGGCAGGACAAAGATGGTTGGTTTCCCCTGGGATTACAGCCAGACTCCAGCCTCGATAAGGAGGGAAGCCCCTGAGCTCGGTCAGCACACCGAGGAGATTTTACTGGAGCTGGATTATAATTGGGACGATATTACTCAGTTGAAAACTGAGGAGGTAATACCTTAAACTAGGTATGCTAAGAAAGGGGTGACATTATGCCAGAAGAGGGTGCTGGTAAGGGACTGGCGGCGGCAGATAGGTATTATCTTGATTATGGCCGTCGGGCCAGAGAGCTAAAACGGCAGGGCAAGAAAATAATTGGCTATTTATGCGCCTTTGTTCCCCTGGAGATTATAACTGCGGCTGGCTTTATGCCCTTCAGGATAAAGGGGGATGTTAATGAGCCAATTACTAAGGCTGATGCCGAGATGGAGACTATCGTCTGTCCCCTGGTTCGTAGCTGCTTTGATATGTCACTCAAGGGCAACTATGAGTTTCTTGACGGTATAGTTATACCTCACGCCTGTGACAGTATCTGCCGAACTTACGATATCTGGAAATATACTCTCAAACTACCCTACTCCCATTTTATTAATATGCCTCATACTACCGATGACGCCTCTTTAGACTTTTACCAGGCGGTGCTGAATACATTTAGAACAAGTCTGGGTAAGTTTGCCGGCAAGGATATTTCTGACCGGGGGCTGACGCAGGCAATAGAGCTCCATAATCAGAACAGGGCTAAAGTCAGGGAGCTATACGAATTGAGGAAGGCGTCTCCGCCTCTAATCTCAGGCACAGAAGTAGCCAAGGTATTAATAGCTGCCATGAGTCTTCCTGTAGAAGAGTCTACTACGATGCTCGGCAATGTTATTGAGGAGGTTAAGGGGAGGGGAAGCGTTCCCGCCCAGAAACAAGCCAGGATAATGGTGGTTGGCGCTCAGGTGGACAGTGTTGCCTTTATTGAGCTGATTGAGGATAGCGGGGCCTGGGTAGTGGCTGATGACCTGTGCCCTGGCGCCAGGGAGTTCTTTTCTTCTGTAGATGCCACTGATGGCCTCGTGGCTGGCATCGCTGAACGGTATTTGAGAAAGGTAAAGTGTGGTCGCACTTATCGTGAAATGAAGGGAAACTATGAGGAATATTTAGAGGACAGGTTCGGCCATATGAGCCAAATGATTAAGGATTTTAGTGTTGATGGTGTGGTGCTTTATATCTACAAGTATTGTGACCCCTTTGGCTTTGAGGTGCCCCAGATAAAAAGCTATGTTGAAGCTAAGGGCACGCCAGTGCTTTATCTTGAGGATGAGTATTCCATGTCCACCATTGGACGGTTACGAACTAGAATCCAGGCTTTTCTGGAACTACTTGGCTCAAAATAGTCAAAGATGAAGGAGAATGGGTATGACTGAGGAGAAAAAACCGGAGGAGAGGAAGAAGAGAAGGACGGCTACCGAGGCGGCGAGCAGAGTAGGCCCCATGGTCAAGGCGGCTATTGGGGGGACGGTGCAAGCGAGGGAGGAAGGGAAGCCTTTAGCCTATTCCTTTATCTGCTGCTGCTATGACGAGATCATCCGAGCCATGGATGTTGTCCCGGTGTGGACTGAGAACTATGCCGGTGTATGTGGGGCTAAGCGTGATGCCCAGCGCTTTTTGGAGAGGGCGGAAGCGGAAAATTTTTCTCGCTCCCTGTGCACCTATGCCCTCTGTGGTCTGGGCTTTGATGCCTGGCGCGAGGAGCTGGGTGAGATGCCTCCTGAATCCCCATGGGGAGGACAGGCAAGGCCTGACATGATGCTGGGCAGCGGTCAGATGCTCTGTGACCCGAGGAATAAGTGGTATCAGGCCGCCCAGCACTATATGCCGGATGTTCCGATCTATGATGTGGGTCTTCCCTGGCCGCCCTACGAGGAGGATTACGACTACCGTGAGGTCCAGGACTACTACGTGAAATATATAGTAGAAGAGCTTAAGGGTCTGGTGCAGTTTCTGGAGAAGCATACCGGTCAGAAGATGGACTGGGACCGGCTGAGCGAGCTGGTTGACCTCACTGACAGGACCTGGAACCTGATCTGGGAGACCTATGAGCTGCGCCGGGCTGTCCCTTCTCCCATGGGCACCGGCGATGCCATGAATACCATGGTGCCCATGGTGTTCATGATGGCAACTCAGCAGGCTTATGACTTTTATAAGGAGTTAAATGACGAGCTAAAGCATAAGATAGCCAACAAGGAAGGTGAAATTCCTGACGAGAAATACCGGCTCATTTGGGGTGGGGGATTGCCAGCATGGTTTGCCCTCACCGATTTTAACTACTTCAACAGCAAGGGGGCGGTATTTCCCGTAGAGACCACCTATCGGATGATAGAGGCGATTTATAATTTTGATATCGATTTGACGCGGGTTACTGACCCACTGGAGCATATCGCTTGGCGATGGGTAAAGTTCTGGACTTACTGGCATGATAAGGCTAGGCAGCGCCCCGGCTCCCATCCCGACGTCGAGCGGCTGATTAAGTATATTGAAGATTACAAGATAGACGGCATAGTAATGCATGAAGCCTTTTCCTGCCGCTCCTGGCATGTCGGCTTAATCTGGCAGCTAAATCTACTGAAGAAGGTATATAAGGATATCCCCTCGCTAATCCTGGAGAGCGATATTGTAGATATCAGTTCCTATAATGAGGCTGACACCAGAGCCAGGATAGACGCCTTTATTGATACCCTGGAGGCGGTTAAGAGCAGGGGCAGGTGAGTTCCCGATAGCGGCTATGATATAATTAAGGCGCTACTCGGTAGCGCTTTAATTATTAATGTTTTAGTGGGTGTGAGCTACATTGAGCCAATATTTTGCCGGGATTGACCTTGGTTCCACCATGACCAAGGCAGTGATTATGAACCAGGCAGTGCTCGCCTCGGTTATCGGTCCTACCGGGCCCGAGCACAGGAAGCTGGCTAATCGGGTAATGGAGGAAGCCCTGGCCAAGGCAAGCCTCTCCTTTGATGACATAACCTATTTGGTGGCTACCGGCTACGGGCGAATTAATGTCCCCTTTGCCGATAAGCAGATAACCGAGATATCCTGCCATGCCCGGGGAGTTGGTTACCTTCTACCTGAGGTAAGGACGGTAATTGATATCGGCGGTCAGGACAGCAAGGGGATTAAGCTTAAGGATGGTCGGGCGGTGGACTTTGTCATGAATGATAAGTGTGCCGCTGGCACCGGCAGGTTTCTGGAGGTGACGGCTGAGGGGCTTGGTGTCAAGCTGGATGACATGGGAAAGCTTTCCTTAACTGCCCAAAATGCGGTGAGGATAAGCAATACCTGCACCGTCTTTGCCACGCAGGAGGTGGTGGCTAAACTGGCGGAGGGGGCGGCACTAGCTGATATTATTGCTGGTCTGCATGAAGCCATTGCCACCAGGATACACAGCATGGTGGGGCGCTTAAAGATAGAGAGAGAAGTGGCGCTAACCGGTGGTGGCGCTAAGAATATCGGCCTGGTCAAGGCTTTAGAAGCTAAGCTAGGTTACCCGGTCTTGGTGCCTCCTGAGCCTCTGCTTACCGGAGCCGTAGGTGCTGCTCTGCTGGGTAAAGATATTGCCAGGGAGGCGGCGGAAAAGGGAGAAACGCTGGTCAGAAGCAAGCGCCGCTTACAGGAGGCTACCTTTTTTACCTAATAGGGAGTTTAAGAGGGGCTAAGCCCCAAATACATTTTATATCTTTTCCCACCCGCCACCCTTAAGGAGGGGGATAAAAAGAGAGTCCAAGAGTGGTGAAGCCCCTATGGGGTGGGTGGGCGGGAAGAAAGACAACTGAAAACAGGGGAGGGTGAAGGGGGAGGATTCCCATATAAAAAATAAAGGGGATGGGGTTCTAAAATAGTCATGGTTTATGTTGCCGGGATTGATATCGGTTCCGCTTTTTCTAAAGCGGTAGTAATGGCCAAAAGCGAAATTATCTCATACCATGTAATGCCCTCAGGGGGGGATTATAAGCTCGCTGCTGAGCAGGTAGCTGGGGAGGCTCTAGCCAAAGCAAAGCTGTCTTTAAAGGATTTGGGTTTTACCGTAGCCACCGGTTATGGTGCATCCAGTGTCTCCTTTTCCAATCAGGTGGTTACCGATATATCCTGCCAGGGTAGGGGCGTATTCTATCTATTCCCCTCTGCCCGAACTATGATTGATATTGGTGGACAATTCACCAAGGTGTTTAAGGTGGATGAAAGGGGGAGGGCTACCGCCTTTCTACTGAGTGAGAAATGCGCTGCTGGGAGTGGGCGTTTCCTGCAGGTGATTGCCCGCGTGCTGCAGATTGGCCTGGAAGATATCGGTGAGCTGTCCCTGAAATCTCAAAACAGGGTTGATTTTAATACTGGCTGTGCCGTATTTGCCGAATCAGAGGCGGTATCCCGCATTGCCGAGGGTGCTGCCAAGGAGGATATCCTGGCTGGTCTCCATCGGACTCTAGCGGCTAAAATTCAGACCATGGTGGAGAGGCTGGGAATGGAGCCTGATTGCGCCGTGGTGGGTGGTGGTGCCAAGGATATCGGGCTGGTGCAGAGCATAGAGGAAAGATTAGGCGGCAAACTTCTGCTTCCTGAGGAGCCGCAGATTGTGGCGGCACTGGGAGCGGCTTTGATAGCCGAGGAAAACGGCTACAATTAAAGTTTCCCACTAAATTTAAAGGGGGCTGATATGTTGGAAAAGAAGGTTATATCACAACTGCGCAAGATTGTGGGTAAGGACGCTGTCTTAACCTCCAAGGAGGACCTGAATGCCTATTCCTATGATGGCACCACTACCTGGGCTCATATGCCTGATGTAGTGGTGCTGCCGAGGACCGCTGAGCATGTGTCCCAGATTCTGAAGCTGGCTGATGAGAACAAGATTCCGGTTACCCCCAGAGGCGCTGGCACCAATGTCAGCGGTGGCTCCATCCCGATAAAGGGTGGCATTGTATTGTGTACCACCAAGATGAACAAAATCCTGGATATAAACAAGACCAACCTGACGGCTACCGTTGAGCCTGGCGTCGTGCTTCAGGATTTTAACATGGCTCTGGCTAAGCAGGGTCTGTTCTACCCACCCGACCCCCAGAGCTTCCTGGGCTGTACCATAGGAGGGACTATAGCTGAGAATGCCGGTGGTCCCTATTGCCTGAAGTATGGGGTAACCAAGCAGTATGTTCTCGGGCTGGAGGTGGTCTTAGCCAACGGCTACATTATGAAGCTCGGTGGGGTGACGGTGAAGAATCGGACGGGATATGAGCTGATGATGCTGTTTACTGGCTCCGAGGGAACACTGGGAGTAATAACCAAGATAACGCTGAGGCTAATACCAATGCCGCTAGCCAATAAGACGATGATGGCTATTTTTGATGATATGGCGGTGGGTGGTCAGGCGGTATCAAATATTATGGCTAGTGGGGTGGTGCCAGCCAAGGTTGAGTTCGTTGATAATTTTGTTATCCGCCGCATTGAGGAAATGACGCCTATGGGTCTGCCGGTGGATGCCAAGGCTCTGCTACTAATTCAGGCTGATGGTTCCCCGTCGGCGGTGGAAGCGGAGTCTGAGCAGATTGTTGGCATCCTGAAAAAGAGCGGGGCTAAGGAGGTTAGGGTAGCCAAAGACGCCGATGAGGCGGCGAGGTACTGGAAGATGAGAAGCGGCGGCTTTGCTGCTGTTTTTGGCGCGGCTCATACCGTCATGGCTGAGGATGTAGCTGTGCCTCGGGATAAGCTGGCTGAGTTTATCCGCAAGCTGGATGAGATATCAGAGAGGACCGGTTTCTTTATCCAGTGCCTGGGTCATGCCGGCGATGGCAATCTTCACCCGTCTATATTTACTGATATCAGGGACAAGGAGAATTTCGCTAAAGCTCAGAAGACGATGGAGGAGATATTTGAAGCCGCGCTTTCCTTGGGCGGTGTGCTATCCGGGGAACACGGCATTGGTCTGGAGAAGCAGCGCTTTCTCAAGCGGGCTATGGACCCGGTAGCCCTTAACCTGATGATAAAGATAAAGGGAATACTTGACCCCAACAACATCCTCAACCCGGGCAAGATATGGGAAGAGGAAAGGGTATGATATGGCAAAAACTACCAAAGACCGCTATGAGCAGATAAAGAGGTTTGAGAGTGACTTAAGCCAGTGTATGAAGTGCGGCTTTTGCACCTTCTGGTGCCCGGTATATCAGGAGGAACGGATAGAGCCTTCGGTTGCTCGGGGCAAGAACATGATGATAAGGGGGCTGCTGGCTGGCGAGTTAGATTATACCAAGGAGTATGCCGACCGACTTAATACGTGTACCCTGTGCATGGCTTGCACCACTAATTGCCCGGCTAAAGCCAACATTCCCAACGTTATCGTCGCCGCCAGGGCGGATACGGTCAGGGCCAGGGGGTTAAAATTTCCCTATAATATTATCTACCGCTGGCTCTTGCCCCGCCGCACACTCTTTGGTAAGGTAGTCCGCTTTGCCTCCTGGTTTCAGGGGATTTTCCTGCCCAAGACCGAGGGCACCATCAGGCATCTATCCATGTTTCTATCGGCTCTGGGTAAGGGCAGGAATATACCTCAGATTGCCCCCAGGTTTCTAAGACAGATGGTTCCGGTGGTGAATAAGCCACCGTCTGGCGTTAAAACCAAGATGAAGGTGGGCTATTTCACCGGCTGTATGACCGACTTTGTTCTGCCCCACTTAGGCAAGCATGTAATTGATTTTCTGAATAGGAACGGGGTGGAGGTGGTGGTGCCCAGGGAGCAGGGCTGCTGCGGGGCACCGGTGTTTTTAGGCGCCGGCGATTTTGACACCGGCAGGAAGATGGCTGATACCAATGTTAAGGCGTTTGAAGCTCTGGACTATGTTATTTCTGACTGTGCTACCTGTACCTCGGCGCTCAAGGACTACGCCAAGTTTCTCGCCGATACCCCGCAGAGAAAAAAGGCTTACACCAAATTTGCCGACAAAGTATTAGATATTTCTCAGTTCCTGGTTGATGTGCTGAAGCTGCCGCCGTCGGCTTACCAGCCCTCGGCTGAGGCTAAGGGTAAGAAGGTTACCTGGCATGACCCCTGTCATCTTAGTCGTTATCTGGGTATAACCAGCCAGCCCAGGCAGATTATAAAGTCAATACCCGGGGTGGAGTACGTTGAGATGCCCAATGCCGATAGGTGCTGTGGCATGGCGGGGGCATTTGGCCTGCATTATTACGACCTATCCCAGCAGATTGCCGATAAGAAGGTGGAGGCGATTAAGTCCACCGGGGCTGATATCGTGGTTAGCAGCTGTCCCGGCTGTGAGATTCAGTTGATTGACAGTATGGTGCGCAACAAGCTGCCGGTAAAGGTGATGCACATTATGGAGCTTCTGAAATAGGTGGGAATGGATTGATTGTGGTATTGACAAACGGCAGAAAAAATGCTATACGGTTGGACAACTAACAATGGGAGATGAGGTGGATAACAAGGGCACTGGGACCGCTGGATAAATGCGGTGGCTGGTGCCTTTTTATATTAAGGAGGTAGTAAAATGAAAACCATAGTAGGCTTAATAGTCATAGTAGCACTAGTGTTAGGGACAATGGTGGGATGCCAGACTACGCCGTCAGAGCAAGCTTATCGAGATTTGTCAGTCGGGCCAATGACAGTAAGTATGCCTGATGACTGGCAAAGGCCAGGAGACTACGCGGAGTTAGTTGAAGGGGCTTTTACCGGTTTTACCGAAGAGGAGAGACAAGCCATACAAGTGGATGCATATGAGGATGAATCAGAGGATGCTGTCATACTCATAATGACAATTGACATGGTCGAATCTGCTGAATTAGTGGGCTTGACTTGGCGAGGCTGGGATATCGAGCTGGGAGAAATGGGTGTGACTGCAGGGGAGCTCGCTGAAATGGTCCAATTTGGCTTGTTGGTTGAATTTACAGAGCTCAGCCGAGAAACGCACCGGCAGTTGACGATAGGAGGTCATGAAGCTTGGGAGACGATGTACACTGCCGAGTCTGAGGGCGAATCAGTTCAGGTCTGCGTATTGATTGACTTTGCCCCAGACGATATCGGAGTGCTGCTAATGATGGTGAAACAGGCTAAATGGGCGCAGTTTGAGGAAACTTGGGAAGAGATTAGAGACTCGGTAAGGATATAAAGGTGTAGTTTAGGCAGACTCACGGCGGTGGCTGGTGCCCTCTTTATTTATTGACCGCTCGCCGGCAGGCTTCATAGCCCAGGTCAAAGGCTTTAATATTAACCGGGGCTACTTTGGCCGGGAAGCGCTCCTGGATAGACGCTTTTATAGTCGCTATTTTTATCGGAAGCTGTTCGGTGCCAAATAATGCCCCCAGCATGACAATGTTGGTGGTCAGCAGGCTTCCTGCCTCTTGAGCCAGCTTGGTGGCATCCAGCTTGACTATCCTGCCTGAAGCTTTCCCCAGTTTTTCCAGGATTTGGTCTACATCGGGGTAGTTGCTCTGCCCTAGGGGGACGGTGAAGGGGATGGTTACCGCCGTGTTGAGAATGACCAGGCTGGACTTTGATAGATAGGCGATATTTCTCAGTGCCTCCGAGGGCTCCATGCCGACTAGAGCGTTACACTTTCCCATAGGGATGAGGGGACCATAGACCTCGTCTCCAATTCTTATGACGCTGGTTACCGAGCCGCCCCTGACCGCCATGCCCAATATCTCTGAGCCTCTGACCTTCAGCCCGTCTTTAACCGCTGACTTTCCCAGAAGCTCCGACATCAAAATCACACCCTGTCCACCAACACCGGTGATTAGCACATTGAATTCTTGGCTCATTCCTTCTCCTCTATTATAGCTTGGTAGGGGCAAATCTGGGCGCAGATTCCGCAACCAGTGCATAGCGCGCTGTCAATTACCGTCTTACCGTCCTCTTTTATTATCGCTGGACAGCCCAGAAGTTCGATGCAGGCGTTACATTTTATGTTACATTTGTCCTGGTCTATGTAGTAGGGTATAACCTTTTCCTTCCTTTTTCTCTTCTCCCTCTGCTCAATCATAGCGCAGAGCCTTCTGGAGACGATGACTGCTGGTCCCTCAAACCTTATCGCTTTTTCTATGGTCTCGGTGGCTTTTTTCAGGTCAAAGGGGTCGACAACTTCGACGAATTCTACGCCACATGCCCTGGCTATATCTTCTGGCTTTAGCTGGATGGTCTCATCTCCCATAGCGGTATAGCCGGTGCCGGGGTGTGGTTGGAAGCCGGTCATAGCCGTGGTTGAGTTATCCAGTATTACCATGGTTATATTTGCCTTGTTATAGACGGCGTTTATCAGCGGTGGTATCCCGGCGTGAAAGAAGGTTGAATCGCCTAGGTGAGCTACTATTGGTGCTTCCAGGACATGGGCTAAGCCATTGGCAATACCGAAGCTGCCCCCCATACAGATGGTGGTATCTACTGCTTCCTGCGGCGGGTTATAGGCCAGATTATAGCAGCCAATGTCGCCGGGGTAGATAGGCTCTATGTCCTGGCCGTAGTCTCTAGCCACCCTTTTTGAGGCTGCCCTGATGGCGTAATGGGAGGC
>JAUWZG010000061.1 GCA_030615425.1 Dehalococcoidia bacterium | reverse complement strand
GGTGAGAGGAAAAGGATAGAGCTGGCTTCGGTGTTAGCTATGCACCCCAAACTGGCTATATTGGATGA
This sequence comes from Dehalococcoidia bacterium, assembly GCA_030615425.1. Next base: position 5,811 of record JAUWZG010000061.1, on the reverse strand, counting down.
ACCTGACTCCGGCATAGATATTGTGTCATTACCTTTGATACTTAATGGCATAGTGGAAATGAATAGGCAGGGCTCATCTGTTTTATTGATTACCCATAGTGAAAAGATGGCAGAAATAGCCCACAGGGTGTCGGTGCTGTGCGCTGGCAAGATAGTTAGAACCGGGGCGCCAGCGGAAATGAGCCAGTGGTTCAAAGATAACTGCCGGACATGTGTCCATATCAATGAACCAGTAGGAGAAGAATCCCTATGATCGGCTACTCGGTGGAAAAAGAATATCAGGGGATGATTGATGCCTATGAAAGGGCTGGTGGTGATAAGAGCGCTTTACAAAGTAAGGATGTAGCCAAACTGGTTATTCATGAGAATAGGGTGCTGAGTGCCGATGGAGTTAAGGGGATAAAAATAGAAACAAAGGAAACTGAAAGCGGTGTCGACATCAACTTCCTGGTAGAAGAAGGAGCTAAGATACTGCACCCGGTCCACCTTTGTTTTGGAATTCTCCCCCAGGAAGGACTGCAGGAAATCATTTTGAAGGTGAAGGCTGGAGATAACAGCGAGGTACATGTAATTGCCCATTGCATCTTCCCCAATGCGGTCAAAGTGATACATAAAATGGACGCCGATATAGAGATTGGAAATAATGCTAAGTTCGATTATAAAGAAACCCATTATCACGGGGAGTTTGGGGGCATTGAGGTAATCCCAAAGGCAAGGGTTAAAGTTGGGCAGGGGGGAGTATGGCAGAGCACCTTTGCCTTAAGCCAGGGGCTGGTGGGAAAGTTGGACTACGATTTCGAGGTGTTTTGTCAGGACAGGGCAGTGGCGGAACTGGTAGTCAAGGTATATGGGAAGGGGTCTGACGATATAAAGGTATGGGAAAAAATCCATCTAGACGGAATAGGCGCCAGGGGTCTAGCCAAGAGCCGCCTGGTGCTGAGTGACAAGGCTAAGGCTGAGGTTAAGGGAGAAACCTATGGAAATGCCCCTTATGCCAGAGGACATGTTGACTGCATTGAGCTGGTTAATGGGACAGAGGCGGTAGCCAGGGCAATACCAATTGTCTCGGTAACCAATGATAAGGCAAAGGTAACCCATGAAGCAGCTATAGGTAGTATAGATAGAAAACAGATAGAGACCTTAATGGCAAGGGGGCTGGATGAGAACGAGGCGGTAGATGTCATTGTCAGAGGCATCTTGAGGTAGTTGAGCAAAAGAGATGTCCTTGGATTTAACCAAGGTGGCTTCGCAGGTCGGGAGCATGGTCGCCAGGCTGAAGGCCGGCGGCGAGGAAAGGAAAAAGCGTCTTCAATACGCCCTGGATGTTCTGAGTAATAGGGCTACCGACCTGGATAGTTTAAGCAAGAAGATTGCCTCCAGCAAGACTACCTGGCTGGTAGCTGGTCTAGTTGATGGACTTGACCAGTGCTATAAACCACCACCACTCCCCCCGGAATTTACGGTTATTGCCACCGACGGCTCTCACATTGATGTTGACCGGCATCGGTCCACCAGATGCTACCTGATAAACATAGGCACGGTCATGCTGCACTATGGTGCCAAGCCCGAGGCCCTCCTTGACAGCTTCCCCTCGCTCTATTTCGGGGATGAAGACCTGGTTATTGCGCCCGATGGGGCTAAAGGTCGTGAGCAACCAATAGAAGGCGTCCTTTTGGGTATCAAGCGCAGTGTTGACGAGTGCCATCGTTTGGCTGAATTGGCGGCAGAATTGCCACCAGATAGTTCAACTTTGGCGCTGCTCGACGGCTCGCTTATTCTCTGGGGTCTGGCGGGACAGGTTTACCCCGAATTTGTCATTGAGGCACTACTACATAAGGGCTTCCTAAGCTCCCTGGAGGAAATAAGGAAGCTTAATGCTGATAAGCAAGTTGCCCTTGCCAGCTACATCAGCTTTCCCCGCAGCACCGATGTAGTCAATGCCCTGCGGGTGGCTATATGCCCCTATGAACCGGCTGATTGCGACCGCTATTGCCCACCCGGCAATAAGAGGGACTGTGATACGGTGGCTGGCGTCCAGGACCGGGAGCTATTCTCTAACATTCTGGCGCCCGGTGAGAGGTCAGCCATCTTTACCAGCCAATCGTCAATCGTGCAGAAGCATTATGGAGGGCACTGGGTCTATTTCTTTTACTTGAGGGTGGATAATGAAATAGCCAGGGTGGAGATTCCCCGCTGGGTAGCCACCGATGAGAAACTGCTCAACTTAACCCACGGTCTGGTTTTAGACCAGTGCCAGCGGGGACAGGGATACCCGGTGGTGTTAAGTGAAGCCCATGAGAAGGCAGTGGTAACCGGGGCGGATAGAGAGACCTTCTGGCAGTTGGTGGAGTCATCCCTGGTGGATGAGCACCTACCCACCCCCAGCTCAGCCAAGAGCCAGAGCAAAAGAACGAGGTGGGTTTAATGTTTATTGACCTCACCCCCTTTATCCCCCTCTCCTTCAAAGGAGAGGGGGAGGGTAAAATAAAAAGAGGGCTAACGCCCTCTTAAACTCCCGACTTGGGGAGGGAGGAGGCAAGTAGAATGGTTCGAGCGCTAAACTGGAGTGAGAGTGAGTTTACGACACTAGTATATCGCCCCGAATTAGACCATAAACCATTAGCTCAAATAATAGGACGCAGCCCAGGAGCTATTGAAGTTGTCAGAGAAGGTGTTCACACATGGCACAAGGAGAGAAGAAATCCAGGGGGAATACTATCCCAAATGATGGTTCAGCTTCTTGAGAATAAGAACCGACTCCGCACTCAATGCTGGAAATGCAAAGAATGGTTCTAGTATGTAAAACCATTTGGGAGGTTAAAATGAAGCGGATATTAATACCAATTCTAGTTATGGGGATTCTTCTGTTGAGCGCTTGCGGTGCATCAACTACAGCGCCACCAGCCGAGTCTCCACCTGCCGAGCTTGAGCCTACACAAGAACCCGAATCCCCACCCACGCTCGAACCAACGCCACCAGAAGAGTCAGAGCCAATACTACCGAAGGACAAAGACCAATACGCCACAATACTGAAGCTCAGTGATAGCAAAGGGAATTGTGAGTTTCATTCGGAGTATAATGGCAGAGAGCCAACCTATATAGGCTCTAATCTCTACCGGCTGATAAAGGTGGGGGAGATTATAGTAATCAGAGTGGATGTCTATAATGAGATTGCTCCCCCAGTGATCTACGAGTTTATTGGCGAAGGGTTCCCAAATATGGAACAGCTAGATAATGAAGTTACATTTGAGGTTACAGATAAACTACAAACCGCGCACCTAAGAGTTTTTGTTAAGAATTCTGATGAGAAATATAGAGCACCATACTATGATGATATGATTCAAATCTTTTACAAGGTAGAAAACTCCTAAACCGAAAAGGAGAGTCAAAGAGAGGCGAAGCCTCTCTTATAAAACCAACTCCCCTTCCCCTCAATGAAGGGGAAGGGGATAAAGGGGATGGGGTCACCTAATTAAAACCTAAAGGGGTGAAACAAATGGGGACTAAGGGAAGAAAGAATGTGAAAAAGCCCAAGCAGACAAAGGAGCAGAAAGAGGCAAAGAAAAAGAAGTAGGAAGAGTAAATAAGAATGGCTGAAATGCAAAGAGTAGGTGAGGTTATAGAAGCCAGCAGCACGGATTTTGTGGCGCAGTGCTATGAGCTATATGAAATGCCGCCACTGGGCAGCCTGGTGAAGACCAGAGACTTGCCCGTGGAGTTATATGGCATAGTCTGTAACGCCGCCACCACCAGTCTTGAGCCGGGACGGCGCCCCATCGCCCGGGGCAAGGATGAGACCACAGAGGAGGAAATCTATCGCTCATCCCCTCAGCTCTTGAAGCTACTTAGAAGTGAATTTGGGGCTCTGGTGGTGGGGCACAGGCAGGGTGATAAGCTATATCACCACCTGCCACCCCAGCCAGCCCGAATCCATAGCTTTGTTTACCTCTGCCCACCTGAAGAGGTAAAGGAGTTCGGGCAGTCTTTTGACTTCCTCAACCTATTAATTAACGCCCGCCTGCCGGTTCCCACCGAGGAACTGGTTGCCGCCTCGCTTCGTCAGATGAGCCAGGCATATGAAGACCCACGTGCTTTTCTGGTGGCAGCGGGCAAGGAGCTAGCCATTTTGCTCAGCGGCAACCTCAACCAGCTTAAGGCTATTCTGGGGAGGATTAAGCTATGAGTGAGCGTCTGGGTATTGTTGTCTCTGGCTCGTTAAACAAGGGGGTGGAGGTCAAGCTGGACAGCTCAGCCGCTATTGAGGATATGGCGGTGGGGAGGTTTGTAACCATTGAGGGACAAAAAAGACGCTTCTTCGGCATGATAACCGATGTCAGCCTGGGGGTGATAGACCAGAAGCTCACCCTTACCCCTCCTGATGTTTCTGACCCCTTTATTGCTGAGGTACTGGCTGGAACCAGCACCTTTGGCACGCTTCACGTTTCCCCCTCCCTGGTTATTGGCGGCGATGTTGCCAGCTTGCTTGAGGGACCCCAGCCGGTGAAGACCGTGCCCAGCCACTTCTCAGTGGTAAATCTAGCCTCCCAGCGGGATGTTGAGCTGGTCTTTGGCACTGAGGACGAAAAGAGGTTCTTTATTGGCACTCCGCTGGATATGGAGACCAAGGTCTGTCTCGACCTGGAGGAGTTGGTTAAGCGCTCCAACGGCGTCTTCGGTAAGAGTGGCACGGGGAAGACCTTCCTCGCCAGGTTACTTCTCATTGGCATGCTTCAGAAAGGAACCGCAGTAAATCTGGTCTTTGATATGCACAGCGAGTATGGCTGGGAAAGCAGGGACGAGCGGGGGCGGAAGGTTAAAGCCTTAAAGCAGCTTTTCCCGTCAAAGGTGGCTGTGTTCACCCTTGATGAGGAAAGCTCAAGACGCAGAAAGGTGAGCACCGATTTTGTGGTCAGGATAGGCTATGACGAGATAGAGCCTGAGGACATTGCTTTATTGCGCCAGACCCTGAACCTCACTGAAGCCTCGGTTCAAGCAGTATACCAGCTAGCCAGGGAATTCGGCGATAAGAGGTGGATTGAGGCTACCCGGGGGCTGGAGGAGGGGGAGGAGACCAGGCAGTTGCTGACCAAGTTGAATATCCATGACAGCACCTATCACAACCTTCGGCGTGGGCTGGAAACCATCAGGCGGCTTCCCTTCCTGGTACCCAGTGCCCCGGATAACACAGTTAAACGCATCCTGGAATATCTTGACCGGGGGACAAATGTTATCCTGGAATTCGGCAGATATACCGATATCGCGGCTTACATTCTGGTGGCTAACCTGCTCACCCGCCGTATCCATGCTCAATATCGGGAAGCGATGGAAAAAGCCATCGGCGAGGATACCATCCCACCACGCCAGCTGGTGATAACTATTGAGGAGGCACATAGATTCCTCAACCCCGAGGTATCCAGCCAGACCATCTTTGGCACCATCGCCCGCGAGATGCGCAAGTATAATGTCACCCTGCTGGTGATTGACCAGAGACCCAGCGGCATTGATGGTGAGGTTATGTCACAAATGGGGACCAAGATAACCTGCCTGCTGGATAATGAGAGGGACGTTGATAGTGTGCTGGCTGGTGTAATCAATAAGAGCGAATTTAAGTCGGTATTATCAAAGCTGGAATCCAAACAGCAGGCACTCATTTTTGGTCATGCCGTGCCGGTGCCGGTAGTGGTCAGGACGAGAGAGTATGGCTCCGCCGAGTCTTACCGGGACTTTATCCCCAGAGAGGAAGCTGAGGTAGAAAAAGATATTGAGGAATTGTGGGAGTAAGAAATTCCGGTTGCTTACAGAGATTCCAAG
>JAUWZG010000051.1 GCA_030615425.1 Dehalococcoidia bacterium | reverse complement strand
TTCTGGCCACTAATCCTTTATTAGGACTTGCTGAAGCTCTTTCTGCGGTGGCTACCTAATATCCCATCTCTGCCTTCAGGTCCTGGTCAATCCACATGAGATCATAGGGAGGGTTATGTATGAAATAGTACGATTCACCATAGTAATTCTTTATCCACGGCCACCAATAATTATATTTGGGGGGCCAACCAAAGGGAATAGCGAAAGCCTCGCTAAGCACCTTTAAGCCTATCTCCTTGTATATGGCCCCTCGCTCAGCGAAATCAACCGTTAGCTTTGCCTTCTCCAGTTGCTGGTCAACATAGGGGTCTGAAAACGAAAACCTATTTCCCCCCACTAACCCTATGTTCTTGCTATGATAGTGGAGCATCATGCTGTTATACGTCATAGCTTCGCCCTCCCAGCTTAAGCAGCAGTCCCAATCATCCGGATCCAGAGTTGTTACGTCGATGGCCATCTCACCTACTTGTAATGAGAGGTCAATGTTATAGTTCGTTTTCCACTCGCTGGCAACCCACTCTGCTAGATCTGCTGTGAGGGGCCGGGCCTGGACAAACATATTTGCCTTAAAGCCATCAGCCTGACCAGCATCGTCCAGCATCTGCCTTGCCAAATCCGGGTCATAGTCATATAGCAATCGGGTTTCCGCAGGAAGTTCTTCCAGCGGGGTGTAGCCTTCATCTCCGGCCCATATTGGCCATTCAACACGGAAGTCCATTCCGGTCAGCGCCTTAGTTATGGCTTGCTTGTCTGTACCAAGGAACAAAGCTCGCCGAACATTTACGTCGTTGAAAGGCGGCTTGTCGATCCTGAAGGATATTCTCCAGCAACCACCATCCAGCCCAGGGGACTTTAGCAACTCAGGGTTTGTTTGGGTTAAGTTCTCCACGTTAGGAAAATCAACGTAGTTGTACATGTCAAGCGTCGCTGTCCGCAGGGCGGCTATTGCAGTAACTTCATCCGCTATGACGGGCATGACAAGCTCGTCTACAAACGGTATTGGATACTCCTTGCCGTTGATGGTTGTCTTTCTCCAGTAAAGAGGGTTCGGCGCATAAGTCATGTAAGTACCGGGGACATACTTCGTAATTACAAATGGTCCGGTGCCAACTATGTTCCTCCAATCCCTGGGACCGGCTTCAACCGTTTCAGGGGGTATCTGCTCACCAAATATCGTGAAATTAAGGTGCAGCCACCACAAGGGATTTGAAAATTTGGTTGGAATAATAGCCGTGTATCTGCCCTCAACGTATGCGGGATATGCCCAGTCCTTCACAGCTGGGACCGCCCAGAAATCCGCCTCTAGAGTGCGGTTAAAGTTAAATACGAAGTCATCGGCAGTATATTCCCTCGATTCCATTACTGGATTTATGCTCATACCCGACCAGTAAACACCGGGGCGTATGTTGATGACCAGCTCATCGGGAGTAATCTCCCAACTTTCGGCCAGAGAGCCCACCAAATACTTCTCGGGGGGGAAAACTTGGTCTTTGAAGCTATATTCACCGGTGCCTCTAGGCCCATACTCTTCCAAGCCTCCCGTGAGAAGGCGCTCACAAACGTGGTTCAGCCAATACACGCAGGGGTAAAGAGGGTTGCCTGGGTCCGGAATTCCTTCGGTGGTTTCGGTACGGTGGACAACGGTAAGCGTCCCGCCATATTGCGGCTCCCCTACTGCTGGCACTACCACCACATCTTCATCATCTTCATCTTCATCTTCATCTACTACCTCATCTTCATCATCTTCCTCTTCATCTTCATCTACTACCTCTTCCTTAGCACAAGAGGTCAGCACTAAAGAGACCACCAATAGGAAGCTCATCATCATCCATAAAATCTTCCTTGTCATCTGTTTTCCTCCTTAATTAGGGATTTTATTACTCTACCACAACCTCACCTAAATCTTTATTCCATAAGCATCAACCTCCCTTTTTGCCTTTTTTCACTCTCACCCCATAGCGCCCGACACCACCCCTCAACCTCGGGTCCAGTAGGTCTCTCACCGCATCGCCAAACATATTTACACCATAGACCACGATAGCCAGGGCCACGCCGGGCCATATAGCCATCCATGGAGCCTTGAACATGTAGATGCGCCCAGTTATGCCAAGCATGCCTCCCCAGCTGGGCGTCGGGTGGGGTATGCCATAGCCGAGAAAGCTCAGGCTAGCCTCAGTTAGAATTAGCGCCGGTACCTGTACGCTAAAATTGATAATTAGGGGAGCCATAATATTGGGCAGGATATGTCGGGTAAGTATCCTGCTATGAGAACAGCCAATAGCCTTCGCTGCCTCTATATACACATTCTCCTTAATGCTGATAACAGCGCTTCTTATTATCCTGGAGCCGCCGATGCCCCATACTATCCCCAAAACAATGATTACTATCCACAAACCCCGCCCAATCGTAGCGAATATGGCTATAAGAAGAACTAAGCCGGGCATGCACATCATGCCATCAACGAACCTCTGCCCAATCAGGTCAATTTTACCGCCGATGTACCCGCTCAGCATACCTATAAGTAGGGTGAAAAGCGCAGAAATAGTAGCGCCCACCAAACCAACTATCACCGAGACACGAGCCCCGAAGATGACACGACTGAGCATGTCCCGCCCCAGGTTATCTGTGCCCAGCCAGAACCTGGCTGATGGTGCCACTGTCGCAACTTCCAGGTTAACTTCGTTCATTCCATAAGGGGCTATTAAGTCGGCAAAAATGCCCGTGAAAAGCAAGAGCAGGGTTATAACCGCCCCTACCACACCCAGCGGCTTCTCCTTCACCAGCCTTATCACAAAACCGACCAGCCAGGAGTGTTTCTTCCTCTCGGTTACTCTCTCTGATGAGCTATCGGCCACACCATTACCCCTTTTTTGATTTTTCCTTTATCTATAACGAACCCTGGGGTCTAGATAGGCGTAGGTTAGGTCAACTGTTAGATTGATTATCACCATCCCCAGTCCAAAAACGAGAACTGTTCCGCTAAGTATAGGGTAGTCTCTATATGTGGTAGCGTGTATTATTAAGGCGCCCATCCCGGGTAGGTTAAATATCGTCTCTACAATAACCGCGCCCCCAATCATAACCGGCACAAAAAGTCCTACCAGGGTGACTACCGGGATTAGCGCATTCTTCAAGGCATGCCTTAGGATGACCACCCTCTCCCTGAGCCCCTTTGCCCAGGCCGTCCTGATATAATCCTGCCTCAGCACCTCCAGCATCATGGTGCGAGTCATCCTCATGCTTCCCCCCGCCATAGCCGCGCCCAGAATAGTAGCTGGCACTATGAACATTTTCAGATTACCTATTGGGTCCTCAAAAAACGGGATAAATATTATAGGTGGCATGTAGCCCCACCATATTGCGGGGAAGACTATTACCAGTGTCCCTATCCAGAAGGTGGGGACAGCGATACAAAATATAGCAAAGCTACGGCCGATATAGTCGCCCCAGGTATCCTGCCGTAACGCTGAATATATACCTATCGGCAAGGCTATTAGTTGGCCTATTATTAAACCCATGACGCCAAGTTCAAGGGTTACTGGCCACCTCAAGGCTATTTCCTCAAGCACAGAGGTTGGTCGCCACAAAGATACCCCGAGGTCACCTTGAAAAAGACCACTGAAACTGCCATTCGCTTGGGCAACAACCCCTATCCAGCGTCCATACTGGTGAAGGATTGGCACATCTAGCCCCAGATGGTGCCTAATCATCTCCTTCGCCGCTGCGACATCAATACCACCACCTGCTGTGAGTAGCCTTTGTGACATTATGTCTACTGCGTCACCTGGAATGAGGCGTATCAGGAAGAAGACTATCACGGTGACCACAAACACGGTGGGTATGACTAACAATAACCTTTTGATTATGTAAGCACGCATACTACTTCTTCCTCGGTTGATATCTATTAAGTTTTGCTTCCTTCATATTAAAAAGCTCACCGCCAATTATTGCGACAGGGTGCTAACCCTGATTAGACCTCTCCTTATGAGCTAGCTCTGCCCCCTCCCATTATCTATTATAGAGGTCGCAGTGCTGTTCTTATATAGGGTTGATCATCCCGCATATCAAGGCTAGTGTCAGTCCCCTGATATAGATGTTTATTCACTACTTCTTCATTCAACTCTACGCCAAGCCCCGGCTTTGTAGGAGGGATAATATACCCTTCCTCCCACTGGATGGGCTCCTTGAGAATCTCGGCATGGAAACCACCCCATGTTTCTATGCTTTCTTGGATTAAGAAATTAGGACTGCAGGTATCAATTTGGATGTTGGCTAAGGCCTCTACAGGACCGGCATAAAGATGTGGAGCGATCTGTGCGTAATTGGCCTCAGCCATACCTGCAATCTTCTTGGCTTCCAAGATACCGCCAACGCGTCCGAGAGCAAACTGCAGTATAGAGGCGGCCTGTTTCTGCAATAACTCCCTGAATTCATATTTTGTGGATAACCTCTCGCCAGTGGCAACAGGAATGCTGGTGTGGTGGGCTACCCTGGCCATCTCATCCCTGTTCTCAGGTGGGACTGGTTCCTCAAACCACAGCGGGTCGTACTTCTCCAGCCTCTTGGCTAGCCTGATAGCGCTTGATGTAGTCATCTGCCCATGGGTGCCAATAAGTATATCGCACTTATCACCGACAGCTTCCCGCACGTTTTTAACTACAGCCTCTGCATTATCAAGCGTCTCTAAGGAAAGCTGTAGGGGAGCATGGGTGGTTGGATGCCCAACGGGGTCAAACTTCACTGCCGTGAAGCCCATTTTCACATAGGCGGCTGCCCTCTCTCCCGCTTGTTGTGGATCGGTGTGAACATTTCGCTGCTGTTCAGGCTCCGAAGTGGAGGATGGATACAAATATGTATAGCTCCTCAATCTTTCGTGGTACTGGCCGCCGAGCAGGTTATATACAGGTTGATTGAGGGCTTTACCAATGATATCCCAGCAGGCCATTTCAATAGCACTAATTACCCCCATCTTGGTCAGGTCTGGATGCTGATCGTAACCGCTAGCGTAGATTCTTCGCCATAGGTACTCTATATTAAAGGGGTCGGCATTGATGACAAATCGTTCCCCAGTGGTCTGAATTAATTGTGCTACAGCATGTGGGTCAAATGGGACATCATACGCTTCGCCAATGCCTTCAATTCCATTGTTCGTAATTATTTTCACGAATACCCAATTTCGCCCTCCACGATGGGGAGGAGGAACCTCTATTACATATGTCTTCAGGTCTATTATTTTCATTTGTCACCCCCAAGTGGTGATTATAAGTAGCTCGACCTGGATTTTGCCAAGCGAGAGACTCCAGGACCTCCTTCGCTGCACGGAACTCAGGCACTTACTATAACTTTTCACCAGCTAATCCTCTGAGACATAGAAAAGGTCATCGAGTTTATATCCAGGAAAGGCTTTCATCGCTCCAAGAATAAACCTTCCGTTGATGTTACGGTCACCTCTTCTTACGCTGTAAATTAGGTCTTGGGATATTTCCATCGTCCGGGCTAACTCAACTAGGTTTCGGTATCTCCCGTTACATAACTCAAAAACCCTTGTCTTCAGTTTCATTGCCCTCTCACCTGTTTTCACCTTTTATTCCCTAGCGGGCCCTGCCGCTAAGCCCGATTATCCCCAGGGCTCCGGATACGGGAGGGGTGGTGCTCGAATTAAGCTGGTGGTAATCAAAGAAACCCCAGCACCCTGGTTTCCCCCGGCAAGACCCGCCCATTTTTCTACTTTGAGCTACTTTCATTTGCCTTCTTTTCAGGAGCCTCGGCTACCTTTGTCTCAGGAGGCTCAGCCGCCTTTTTCTCAGCACCTTTCGCTTCTGGTTTTGGTTCTAAAGCCCCCATTGCTTCCCCGTACCATTTGAAAAAGGCCTTAATCTTATCCAGCACTATCATCACTCACCTCACTTGAGGCAGGGCGCTGACCCAGATTACAGTCATGGCACCACACGGGACGGGGGTTGAGCTTCCTGTTTATCCCTGCCATGATTTCCCGAGCACCCTGCCGCAAGAAAACTAAAGGACTCAAAGAACACCCGCACTCGGGGTCTCTGAGCCCTGTTGCTTGACTTATTTTCGGGATTACTCTAAAATAAAAACTAGATAAACTCATTATCTAAACACCCTTGAAGAGACCTGTTGTCGCAGGTCTTTTCCATTTTTAGAGGTGCTTCTTCTCTAGCCTAATCGCCACTTTTGCCCTCCATCCGTTTTCTCTCTTTCCAGTACTTGACTAGGTCTTGAATTAGACCATCATAGCTCTGACCCGTATGCTTAATTGAACTCAACAAGTCTTTCGTCTGTTTGAAGATATTCAGACTATAATGCCTTCTGGTTTCGGCATTCATCGCTACAGATACTTTAGTACACATCAATGTTTACTTATACCACTAAATATATTTTTAGTCAATACGCTGTGCAAAAATATCAATAAAATCGACCTAAAAGTGCCCACCACCTCGCCTTCAAAGCCCACCGGGATTTCGGACACAAGAGCAGGACAGTCATGGCCAAGCGAAGCAACCTTTGAAGAGTAATCTGCGTAGTTTTCCAAATACCTGAAAATAGACTACAATATTGGCATGACTTATTGAGTTTCCAAGTAGGAGAGCCATAGATTTGAAACACTCGTTTCCATCCCGTCGCTCGGCAGTTATGAGTAGGCACGGGATAGTAGCTACCAGTCAGCCTCTAGCAGCACAGGCTGGGGTGAGCATGCTGTTACAAGGAGGTAATGCCATTGATGCTGCTATTGCCACCGCCGCTGCCTTGAATGTGGTGGAACCAATGTCGACTGGCCTGGGAGGAGATGCCTTCGCCCTAGTCTATCTAAGCAACAGCAATGAATTGAAGGCATTAAATGCCAGTGGCCGGGCTCCTTATGCCGCCAGTTTGGAAACATTCCGAAATCTAGGTTACCGAGAAATGCCGGGAGTGGGCATTCACACGGTAACAATCCCTGGGACTTTAGATGGGTGGTGTTCACTGCTTGATAAGTATGGCACTATGAGTCTGGCTCAGGTATTGGCACCGGCCATCGAGCTGGCTGAAAACGGGTTTCCGGTCACAGAGGTTATTGGATATGGCTGGAAGAAGAACAGTGCCAAGCTGCAATCCAATGCTGCCGCTGCCCATACTTACCTGATTAATGGGAGAGCACCTGAGCCGGGTGAGGTTTTTAGGCAGCCAGACCTGGCCATGACCTTCAAAAAGATTGTCAAGGGAGGACGTGATGTCTTTTACAGAGGAGAAATCGCTGAAGCCATAGTAGCCTGTTCTCAAG